>CAZVAR010000001.1:0-50318 GCA_964625225.1 uncultured Alphaproteobacteria bacterium
CCCGGACAGCCGCCACAGCTTCGCGGATCCGGTGTCCGGCTATACTGAGCTTATCGAGAGATGGCGCGCCCTGCAGGATTCGAACCTGCGACCCACGGCTTAGAAGGCCGTTGCTCTATCCGGCTGAGCTAAGGGCGCTCACACCGGGTCAGCGGACCCGGTCCCAGCGGAAATTCTCCGCGTAGCTCTTGGGCCGTATCCGATGCTCGGACGGCTCCTGGAGAATGAAATCGATGCCGTGCCGGCGGGCGTACGCGATCGCGGCGTCACGGCTCTCGAACCACAGCCGCACCTGCTGCCGCGTGTCCTGCGAGCTGGTCCAGCCCATCAGCGGGTCCTGGCCACGGGCGTAGGCCGGCTCGAACTCGAGCGTCCACTCGTGCGTCTTGGCGCGCCCCTGCTGCGTTGCGGTACGAGCTGGTTTGTAGATGCGCGCCTTCATGCAACCGTCTCTCTCGCTCCAGGCTGTACATCGTTGCCCGGCCGGTATTTAGGTCGGGTTCCGGCCGGCGCGCAAGCGCCCGGCCGCGCGTCGCTGGTCGGGGCGCCCGGATTCGAACCGGGGACCTTCTGCTCCCAAAGCAGACGCGCTACCAGCCTGCGCTACACCCCGCCGATCGACGCCCGCGCATGTAGCAGATAAGGGATCGCAGGAAAATCCGCAATTCGTCACAGGCTCGCGGTGCGCGGGCGCGGAACCGGGCCTTGCCCGGGTTCGACATCGCGCACCGGCGGCATAGTTCTTGCTCGACGAAGCTTACCGTCATTCAATGGCTGTTCCCGCTCGGAGGTCGAACGATGCGTCTGCGTCGTCTGCTCGCCGCGCTGATCGGACCAACGCTGACGGCAGCTTGGCCTGTCCCGGCGGGTGCCGAGGAGGTGGCGGTCGATCTCGAACTGGTGCTCGCGGTCGATGTCTCCGGCAGCATCGACCGCGAGGAAGCGCGGCTCCAGCGCGACGGATATCTCGCGGCGCTCGTCGACCCGAAGGTGATCCAGGCGATTCGCTCCGGGCCGCTCGGCCGGATCGCGATCGCCTATGTCGAATGGGCCGGCGACGCCTATCAGCGCACCGTGATCGACTGGACTCTCGTCGAGGACGAAGGCGACACGAGGGCATTCGCAACCGCCCTCGCCGCCCAGCCCCCGACCACCGAGCGCTGGACCTCGATCAGCGGCGCGATCGACTTCGCGCTGCCGATGTTCGAAGGGAACGGCTTCGCCGGTACGCGCCAGGTGATCGATATTTCCGGCGACGGCTACAACAACAGCGGCCGCCCCGTTACCGCCGCACGCGACGAGGCGGTGGCGAAGGGCGTCACCATCAACGGTCTGCCGATCCTCAATGATCGGCCCGGACCCGGCGGCTGGCCGCCTGCCGCGGAGCTCGACCGCTATTACGAGGCCAACGTAATCGGCGGTCCCGGAGCATTCATCGTCCCGGCCGAGAGCTTCGAAGTGTTCGCCAACGCCATCCTCAGCAAGCTCCTGCTGGAGATCGCCGGCCCGGCGCCGGCGCCGGCCAGGCAGGCGGAGCTGCGACGATGAGCCGGCCGGCGGCATTGGCGCTCGCCGCCGCGCTGCTCCTCGCGACCGGCGGAGCACGTGCTGAGGACCTACCCGTGGACCTCGAACTGGTTCTGGCGGTGGATGTGTCGGAGAGCATCGACGCGATGGAGGCGCGGCTGCAACGGGAGGGTTACGCTGCCGCACTCACCCACCCGGAAGTGATACGGGCCATCGCCGCCGGGTCCCTGCGCCGGATCGCCCTCACTTATTTCGAGTGGGGCGAGTCCTCCCACCAGAACACCGTCCTCGACTGGATGCTGGTCGAGACCGAAGCCGACCTGCGCAAGGCCGCGTCCGTCCTGCGCGACGCACCTTACGCCCCGGCGCGCTGGACCTCGATCAGCGCCGCGATCGATTTCGGCGCCCGCCGCTTTGAGGACAACGGTTTCACCGGCACCCGGCGCGTCATCGACATCTCGGGCGACGGAAGCAACAATCATGGCCGGGACGTGATGCAGGCGCGTGACGAGGCGGTCCGCCGGAACATCACGATCAACGGCCTGCCGATCGTCGGCGACCGGCTCAGCAAGTACGGCTGGCCGCGATCGGCGGACATGGACTATTACTTCGAACGGGTCGTGATCGGCGGCCCCGGTGCCTTCATCGTCGTGGCCGAGGGACCGGAGAGCTTCGCCACCGCGATCCTGCGCAAGCTGATCCGCGAGATTGCCGGCACCGGCGGCGCAGACACCCAGCTTGCCCACGCCGCGATGCCGGAGTAGCCGCGAAGCGTCCCGCCGCCGCTACGCCGCACTGCGCCGCGGCGCAGGCCCGACATAGACCGACTGCGGCCGCACCAGCCGGCCGGTCCCGAGCTGTTCGTAGGCGTGCGCCGTCCAGACCAGCACGCGACCCATGGCGAAGACCGGCGTGAACAGGTCGCGCGGGATGCCGACCGCGTCCAGCAGCAGCGCCGTGTAGAACTCCACGTTGGTTTCGAGCCGGCGCCCCGGATGGTGCCGCGCCAGGGCGGCGAGTGCGGCCCGCTCGACCCGCTCGGCGAAGGCGATCCGGTTCGTCGCGCCGCGCAGCGGCAGCAGCGCCGCCTTCAGCACGTCGGCGCGCGGATCGCGGGCGCGGTAGACGCGGTGGCCGCAGCCCATCAGCCGCGCCTTGCTTGGCGGCGAACTGTGCCTCGACCCAGGACACGATCCACTCCTCCGCGTCGATGGCATCGAACATATCCAGAACAGAACCGGGCTCCCCGCCCACGCCCCGATCGGCCTGTTCGCCGTCGGTCGCTGCGTCGGCTGGATCGCACACGCGCAGGAGCAGTATGCGGCACGCACGTTGATCCGCCCGCGCTCGCGCTATGTCGGCGAGCCGCCGCTTGCCGACGGCTCCTAACTCAGCCCTCCGGCCGGCGACCGCAGAGAGCGGCGAACCGTTCGGCGTAGCGTGGCCACACCTCCGGGTTCAGCAGTCGCGGCGGCCGCTTTCCGTCGAGGACGTCGAGCACCTGCTCGGCGGCGATCCGGGCCATGTTCTGCCGCGATTCCCGGGTGACGCCGGCCGTGTGCGGGCTGGCGATCACGTTCTCGAAGCGCAGCAGCGGATGCTCCGGCACCGGCGGCTCCACGTCCCAGACGTCGAGCCCGGCGCCGGCCAGATGGCCCGTGGCGAGCGCCTCGGCCAGCGCCGATTCGTCGTGAATGCCGCCGCGAGCCGTAGTGATGAAGAATGCGCCGGGCTTCATGAGCCCGTATTCGCGCGCCCCGATCATTCCCAGCGTCTCCGCCGTACGCGGGCAGTTGATCGAAACGAAATCCGCTTCGCGGAGCAGATCGTCCAGTTCCACCTTCTCCGCCCCGCGCACCCGGCAGGTGTCGGTGTCGACATAGGGGTCGTAGGCCAGCACTCGCATGTCGAACAGCCCGCGGCAGAGCTCCGCCACCCGGCTGCCGACATGGCCGAGACCGACGATGCCGATCGTCCTTCCCTTGATCTCGGTCCCCATGAAGCGGTTGCGCTGGATCCCGGCCTGGCGGCGCATATAGCGGTCGGTCTCGCCGATCCGTTTGACCAGATTCAGCATCAGGGCCAGCACATGTTCGGCAACCGCCTCACGATTGCCTCCGGCTTGGTTGACGGCCAGCACGCCGGCACGGGTGCAGGCTTCGAGGTCGATCGTGTCGTAGCCGGCGCCGTTGCTGGATACGACCAGCAGCCTCGGACACCGCTCCAGCAACGCATCGGTGACGAAGTACTGCGCCGGCAGGTCGTCACGGGCCGCGGTCACCTGGTAGACCGCCGCCGTCTCCAGCACGCGCCAGTTATCGGAGACCGGGGCGGCATATTCCAGCCGGGTGACGCTGACCTCCGGCCGCGCCTCCAGCATTTCCCGATAGATCGGGTCCGCCAGATACTCGAAATAAACGACGCGCTTCGTGTTGTCGCCCATCTGTCCCGGCCCCTTCCTCAAGCTTCCGCGCGGATTCCCAGGATGCGCTCGAAGCGCTCAGCATATTTCGGCCAAGCCTCGGGGTTGACGAGGCGCGGCGGTCGCCGGCCGGCGAAGATCTCGATCCACTGCCGTGCGGCGGCTTCGGCCATCGCGAAGCGCGCCTCGTCGGTGATCCCGGCGATGTGCGGTGTTGCGATCACATTGTCGAAACGGAGCAGCGGATGATCGGGCGGCGGCGGCTCTTCCCAGAACACGTCGATACCGGCACCGGCGATCAGCTTGCGCTCGAGGGCCTCCACGAGCGCCATCTCGTCGTGGATGCCGCCGCGAGCCGTCGTCACGAAATAAGCGGTCGGCTTCATCATCGAGAACTGGGCGAGGCCGAACATGCCCAGCGTCTCCGCGGTGCGCGGACAGTGGACCGAGACGTAATCCGATTCGCGTAGCAGCGTCTCGAACCCGACCTGCTCGGCCCCGCGTTCGCGGCACTGCTCGGCCGTGAGATAAGGGTCATAGGCCAACACCCGCATGCCGAACAGCCCCCGGCAGAGCTCGGCGGTACGCGTGCCGATCTGCCCGATGCCGACGATGCCGACCGTCTTGCCCCGCAGCTCGCGCCCGGTGAAGTCGCCGCGGTCCCAGGCCGAGCTGCGACGCATCGCCCGGTCCGACTGGATCATCTGCTTGGAGACACAGAGCATCATGCCGAGCGCATGCTCCGCCACCGCCTCCTTGTTGGTACCCGACTGGTTCACTACGATGATGCCGGCTTCCGTGCAGGCGTCCACGTCGACCATGTCGTAACCGGCGCCGGTCGAAGAGATCGCCAGCAGGTTGGGGCAGCGCGCGATCAGCTCGCGATTGCCGAACCACGGCTCGTGCAGCTCGGTGCGCGGATGAATCTGATAGCCGTGGGCGCCGCGGAACACATCCCAGTTTGCCTCGACCGGCGTCGCGTATTCCAAGCGCCGTAGGTCGATCTCCGGCCGCGCGCGCAGGATGCGCTCGGCCACGGGGTCGAACCACCATTCGAAATAGACGAGCCGCATGCTGTTGACGCCCATCCCATATCCCTTCGTCATTGTCGGGTTGTGGCGACGATCAGGGACCCGCGCCGAACATCGAATGCCGAACCCGATCACCCACCTCGATGCCGAGACGCTCCACCGTCCCCGCCCGTACTTCCAAGACGCCGCTGACCGGAATCTGCGTGCCGACAATCTCGTGCGAGAACGGCACGGCGCCTTCCACGATATGCACGATTCGCCCGTTCGGCGCGATGAACAGCATGTCCAGCGGAATGATCGTGTTGGCCATCCACATATAGGCTTCCTGCGGCGGCTGATAGAGGAACAGCATTCCCTCGCCGTACGTCAGTCGCTGCCGCAGCATCAGCCCGCAGGACTTTTCGACCTCGGTGCGCGCCACTTCGACCGAGAAAAGGTGGCTGCCTGAGGCCGTCTCGATCGTCAGCGGCGATCGCGGCAGTTCGGGCTGAGGCGCGTTGGGACAAGCCTGGGCACCGGCCGCGGCCGGTATCAGCATCAGCGCCACGCAGAGCCAGCGTGCGAATACCGTTAGAACCTGGCGACAGAAGTGAGGGCGAGGCATCAGGCGGGACTATCGCGATCGCTGCCGGGACCGGCGCCGTGCCCGGAGGGTACCGGGACACGGTCCGTTGCCCCGGACGATCCTCCGGGGCTGACGAATTTCGCCCTGCCGGACGCCTCCCCGTCAAGGCGCGTGACCTCGCGGTGTGCAGCGGACGCCGCCACGAAGCCTCGTTCGGCAGGATGGGCAGAGCCTGGCCGGTAGCGGTCACACGAAGAAGACGAACGTCGTCAGCACGAACAACGGAAGCAGAATGCCGACCGACCAGATCATGTAGCCGAAGAAGCTGGGCATCGGGATGCCGCGCTCCTCCGCGATCGCCCGCACCATGAAGTTCGGCGCGTTGCCGATGTAGGTGTTGGCACCCATGAAGACCGCCCCAGCGGAGATTGCAAGCAGGGTCGAGGCCAGCGGCCCCATCAGCTCCTGTGCATCGCCGCCGGCCGTGTTGAAGAAGACGAGATAGGTCGGGGCGTTGTCGAGAAAGCTGGACAGGACGCCGGTCAGCCAGAAATAGGCCGCGTCGATCGGCTCGCCCGCGGGTGTCGTCACCAGCGAGACCACGCTGCCCAGGGCGCCATCGGTGCCGGCGCGGAGAATCGCGATCGCCGGCACGATGGTGAGGAAGATGCCCGCGAACAGCTTTGCGACCTCGACGATCGGGAACCAGGTAAAGCCGTTCGCCTTGCGGCTCTCGCGGCTGGTCAGCCTCCAGGACAGCCAGGTGATCAGCAGCAGCAGCACGTCACGGGTCAGATTCTGCAGCGCGACGGGCACGTGGTAGATCACGAACTCGATGCCCGAGTCCCACACGCCGCTCAGGAGCACGGCGCCGATCACGCCGCCCAGCAGCAGGATGTTAATCCCGCCCTCGATGCCCAGCCGCTCTCCCGAGCTGTTGGCGGGCGCCGCCTTCTCCTTGCGGAACAACACCGTATCGAGCGTGTAATAGATCGCCAGCAGCAGCCCGGCGACCAGAAGCATGGGAGGCAGCATGTGGGTCGTCGTCCAGAAGAACTCGACCCCCTTGAGGAAGCCCAGGAACAGCGGCGGGTCGCCGAGCGGCGTCAGCGAGCCGCCGATATTCGCCACCAGGAAGATGAAGAAGACGACCGTATGGACCTGATACCGGCGCCATTCGTTCGCCCGGATCATGGGCCGAATCAGCAGCATTGCCGCGCCGGTGGTTCCCATCCAGCTCGCGATCACGGTTCCGAACGCCAGCATGCCGGTGTTGACGGCCGGTGAACCGACCAAGTCACCGGTCAGGCGTACCCCGCCCGCCACCGTGAACAGCGCCAGCAGCAGGATGATGAACGGGATGTACTCGAGCAGCAGGACGTGGAGCGTCTCGTAGAGCGTCAGTTCGAAGCCGTAGACGAGAAGGAACGGCACCAGGAACGCGGCGGCCCAGAAGGCCGAGACCTTGCCGAAATGATGGTGCCAGAACGTCGGGGCGAGCAGCGGAAACAGGGCGATTGACAGCAGGATGCCGACGAAGGGCACGACCCAGATCAGGCTCATCCCGGCGCCGTCGAGATGTGGGCCATGATACTCCGCGCCGGCCCCGCCGGCCGCCCAGGCCGGGTCGAGACCGAACGTCAGCAGCGCCAGGATCACCGGAAGCGGTCGCGCGAAGTACAGCGCGGCACGAATCATGTCGTGACCTTCCCTCCCAAAAAGCGTTGCGGCGAACCCGCCCCGGCGCGCGGATCCGCCGGAATTCGATCGCCCGTCCCAGAAAAAGGCGGGGCAGTATGCCGTATGGTCCGGGTTCCGCCAAGCCGAACGCCTTGCTATTCCTTGCAGCGGGGCCGCCGGGGCACAAACCCCCGCGCAATTCGTTTTCGGCATGGACGAACGGGAGATGCCGCCATGGACATGACGGGGGAGAGCCGGATCGAGGCACCGCGCGAGCGGGTGTGGCAGGCGCTCAACGATCCGGAGGTGCTGAAGGCCTCCATCGCCGGCTGTGAGGAACTGGAGAAGACCTCCGACACAGAGTTCACGGCGAAGGTGCGGGCGAAGGTCGGCCCGGTCAGCGCCCGTTTCGCCGGGAAGGTGACGCTCAGCGATCTGGATCCGCCGAACGGGTACCGGATCCAGGGGGAAGGGAGCGGTGGCGCGGCCGGATTCGCCAAGGGCGGCGCGACCGTCACGCTGGAGCCCGACGGCGATTCGACGGTGCTGCGCTACGAGGTGCAGGCGACCGTCGGGGGCAAGCTGGCCCAGATCGGCTCCCGCCTCATTGATGGCACTGCCCGCAAGATGGCCGACGATTTCTTCGCCCGCTTCAAGGCCCAGGTCGAGGGCAACGGCAAGCCGGAGCAAGCTGGCGAAACGACGGGTCCTGAGACCGAGCCGCGCGTGCCGTTGGCCGGGGCGACGGTGGACGAGCCCGCCTCCCCGCCGGATCTGCCGACGGCGCCGGAAACGGATCGCGCCTTCGCCGCGGATTCGGCTCCGGACGCTGCTAAACCCCGCAGCGGGCCGGAAATGGCACAGGCCTCCACCCCGCCGCGCACAGTGGTGCAGCCGGAACTCGACGCGACGCCGGGCGCGAGCCCGGCCGGCGAAGCGCCGGGGCAACCGCCGCCGGCGGCCGGGCGCGAGGTGCCGCGCGACATGCGTCCGACCTCCGATATCGAGCCGCCGCCCGGCGAGGGGACATATGCAGCACCGCATCCCGATTCCGCTGCCGCCGGGGGGCGTTCTCCCGGTCCCGGCGGCTATCGCGCCGGCATGGCCCGTTTGGTCGGGGGCAATCCGATCGTCTGGGGAATCGGCATCCTCGCCGTAATCCTGATCCTCGTCCTCGCCTTCGGCTGATCGAGGTTCATTTCCCGGCAGTGCACCGGCTGTCCACGCGCCGGGGCGGGTGCGGGCGGCCCGGTTGGCGCCGCGAGGCGAAGCGCGGTTAGACTGCCTCGCCGTGATAGTCCCCCCTCCCCGCCCCGAACTCACCGTCCGCGCGGTTGCCACCGGCATGCTGTTCGGGGCACTGCTCACCCCCTGCAATGTCTACAGCGGCCTCAAGATCGGATGGGCCTTCAACATGTCCATCGCGGCAGGGCTGCTCGGGTTCGGTTTGTGGCGCCTGGGAGAACTGACTGCCGGCGCGCGGCCGTGGGGGCTGTACGAGAACAACATCAGCCAGACCGCGGCCTCCGCCGCAGCCTCGATCATTTCCGGCGGCCTGGTGGCGCCGGTCCCGGCCTGGACGCTGCTGACCGGCGAGACGTTGCCCTGGCCGCTGCTGGCGGTCTGGGTCTTCGCGGTCAGCATGCTGGGTATTGTCGTGGCGGCGGGCCTGCGAAATCAGATGCTGCTGCACGAGGGGCTCCGCTTTCCGGCCGGAGTGGCGACGGCGGAGACGCTTCGGCAGATCCATGCCCATGGGGCAGAAGCGCTCGGGCGATTGCGGCTCCTGCTCGCAGCGGGGGGTATATCCGCGGGGATGAAGCTGACCGACTCGCTGGCCTTCGCGCTGCCGCGGCCGGTCGTACCGCTCGGCTTGTCTTCGGCAGGCGCCACGGCCGGGAATTTGGGCTTTCTGCTCGACCCGTCCCTGTTGATGGTCGGGTTCGGTGCCATCATCGGCTTGCGAGTGGGGCTGTCGCTGCTGTTCGGCGCGCTCTTCGCCTGGGGATTCCTGGGACCATTGGCGCTGTCACAGGGCTGGGCCGCCCGAGGCGCGCCCGCGCCCGACGCGTCCTGGTTCGGGCCGCTGGTCGAATGGCTGTTGTGGCCCGGCGTGACGCTGATGGTTGTGGCCGCCCTCGTCGCTTTCGCGGTCTCCCTGCTGCGCGTCTACCGCCGGCGCCGGTCACGACCGTCCCCGCCGGCGCCTCCCATCCTACCGCGGCGGGCTTTGCTTGCCGGGTTCGCGGGAACGCTGCTGCTTGCAACGGCCGCGCAGACAGGGCTGTTCGGCATCGGGCTCTGGGAGGCGGTGCTGGCCGTTCTGCTCAGCTTCGTGCTCGCCATCGTCGCGGCACGGGTGTCGGGCGAGACCGGCATCACGCCGATCGGCGCGATGGGCAAGATCACGCAGCTCACATACGGCCTCGTCACCCCGGGAGACGTGACTGCGAACCTGATGAGCGCCAACGTGACCGGCGGCGCCGCCGGCCAGTGCGCCGATCTGATGCACGACCTGCGCACGGGACAGATCGTCGGCGCGACACCCGGGTTCCAGATCGTGGCCCAGGGGTTCGGCGTGCTGACCGGAAGCCTGATCGGCAGCCTGATCTACCTGGTGCTGATTCCCGATCCCCACGCAATGTTGCTGACGCCGGACTGGCCCGCTCCGGCGGTCGCGACCTGGAAGGCGGTCGCTGAGGTGCTGTCCCAGGGCATCGGGGCGATCCCCGCCGGCGCGGTGCCGGCCATGGGGATCGCGGCGGCCCTCGGTATAGCACTGGCCGTGGCCGAGCGGATGCTGCCCGCGCGGGCGGCCCGGTGGTTGCCGAGTGCGCCAGCGGTCGGCCTCGCTTTCGTCATCCCGGCATGGAATGCGCTATCCATGTTTCTGGGTGCGCTCTTGGGAGCGGCACTCCGGCGCCTGGCGCCGCGATGGGCCGAGCGACACACCACGGTCCTTGCAGCCGGCCTGGTCGCCGGCGAGAGCATCGCCGGTGTGGCGGTCGCCGCAGCGCGGCTGGCCGGCGCCCCATGAGATCCGTCGCCACCGGGTTTGCCTGCGGGCGCTCCCGCGCTAGAGTAGCGGCCTTTCCGCACTCCGGTCGCGAGCGCCCCGATGTTCACTACGCGCCCCGAGATCCTCGGCACCTTCGGTGTCGTCGCGTCGACCCACTGGCTCGCCTCCGCCACTGGCATGGCGGTACTGGAGAAGGGCGGCAATGCGTTCGATGCGGCGGCTGCGATGGGCTTTGCGCTGCAGGTTGTGGAGCCGCACCTGAACGGCCCCGGCGGCGACATGCCCATGCTGATCTGGAGCGCGCGTGAGCAACGGCTACGGGTGGTCTGCGGTCAAGGGCCGGCGCCCGCTGCGGCGACGATCGATGCCTATCGCGGGCTCGGGCTCGAGATCGTGCCCGGGACCGGTCTGCTGGCCGCTTGCGTACCCGGGGCGCTCGATGCCTGGCTGCTGATGCTACGGGACCATGGGACCCTGCCGCTCGCCGAGGTACTGACCCCGGCCATCGGCTTCGCGGCCGAGGGCTACCCGCTCGTCCCGCATATCACCAACACGATCGCGTCGGTGCGTGATCTGTTCCTGAGCGAATGGCGGGAGTCCGCGGCGATCTACCTGCCGGGCGGAGATGTCCCGAAGGCGGGGTCGTTGTTCCGGAACCCGTCGCTGGCAAAGACCTATCGGCGCATCCTGTCCGAGGCGGAAGCGGCCGGCGGCGACCGCGTCCGGCAGATCGACGCGGCGCGGCGGGCGATCTATTCGGGCTTCGTCGCGGAGGCGATCGACCGGTTCTGCCGCACGCAGGAGGTGATGGACACGTCGGGCCGGCGTCACCGCGGCCTGCTGACCGGCGACGACATGGCGCGCTGGCAGGCCAGCTACGAAGAGCCGCTGACCTATGACTACGGCCGCTACACGGTCGCCAAGGCGGGGCCGTGGGCGCAGTCGCCGGTCTTCTTGCAGCAGCTCGCCCTCCTGAAGGGCTTCGATCTCGACGGGCTCGATCCGCTCGGTCCGGACTTCGCGCATCTCGTGATCGAGGCGGCCAAGCTCGCCTTCGCGGACCGCGAGGCCTGGTACGGCGACCCCGCGTTCGTAGACGTGCCGATGGCGACGCTGCTGTCTGATGGCTACAATGACGAGCGTCGAAAGCTGATCGGTGACCGCGCCTCGATGGAGCTTCAGCCGGGAAGCCCGGACGGCCGTGCGCCCCGGATCGGCACCGCGGTCGCTCCCGCCGGAAGCGAAGCCGGCGCCGGCGAGCCGACGATGGCCAGGACCAGCACCGGCGACACCTGCCACATCGACGTGATCGACCGTTGGGGCAACATGGTCTCGGCCACGCCGAGCGGCGGCTGGCTGCAGAGCTCTCCGGTGATCCCGGAGCTGGGTTTCTGCCTCGGCACGCGGGCACAGATGTTCTGGCTGGAAGAGGGCCTGCCGGGAAGCCTCGCGCCGGGCAAGCGCCCCCGCACGACGCTGAGCCCGTCTTTCGCTTTCCGCGACGGCGAGCCCTGGATGCCGTTCGGTACGCCGGGCGGCGACGGGCAGGACCAGTGGACGCTGATCTTCTTCCTGCGCCATGTCCATGCCGGCCTGAACCTGCAAGCCGCGATCGACGCGCCGACCTTCTCTACCACGCACTTCCCGAGCTCCTTCTATCCCCGTCAGGCCGATCCAGGCGCGGTCACGGTCGAGGGACGCCTGCCGGCGACGACGATCGAGGAGCTGCGGCGGCGCGGGCACCGGGTCGAGGTGGGCGGCGACTGGTCGCAGGGACGAATCAGCGCCTGCGCACGCGACGGTGCGATACTGAAGGCTGCCGCCAATCCCCGGCTGATGCAGGGCTACGCGATCGGTCGATAACGGCCGGCGGAGCCGGGACGGGGCACAGTCCAGAGGATCGGGGCGCAGGTGGGTTCGCTAGGGAGCTTCTTTGCGCGGCGGCTGATGGCGGCGGCCGCGCTCGGCGTCATGGCGGCCGTGCAACCGGCGGCAGCCGGGCAGTGGCAACCGATCGACTCCTCCGACACGCGCCGGCCGGTACTGATCCTGGCCGACGAGGTCAGCCATGACGAAGCGCGCGAGACCGTAACCGCGCGAGGCAATGTCGAAATCACCCAGGGCGACCGGACGCTGCTGACCGATCAGCTCACCTATGACGAGCGGTCCGGCATCGTCCGCGCGGCCGGCAATGTCGTGCTGCTGGAGCCGAGCGGGGACGTGCTGTTCGCCGACCATGTCGAGCTGACCGAGGATCTGCGCGAGGGCGTGATCGAGCAGCTTCGGGTCCTGCTGCGCGACCGCTCGCGCTTCGCCGCGGTCGGCGGCGAACGGACCGGCGGCAATCGCACGGTGATGTATCGCGGCATCTACTCTCCGTGCGAACTGTGCGCGGACGACCCGAGCCGCCCGCCGCTCTGGCAGCTCAAGGCCGAGCGGATCATCCACGACGAGACGACGCAGGACGTCGAGTATCGGGACGCCCGCCTCGAGCTGTTCGGCGTGCCGGTGTTCTACACGCCGTACTTCTCGCACCCGGACCCTACGGTGGAGCAGCGCAGCGGCTTCCTGGCGCCGACCTTCGGCCATGACAGCGATCTCGGCTTCACGGCGCAGATCCCCTACTATTTTGCGATCGCTCCGAATGCCGACCTGACCGTCGCTCCCATCTTCATGACGGGGGACGGCCCGGTCCTGACGGGCGAATATCGCCGGCGGTTCGGAAACGGGCTGATCGAAGTCGAGGGCAGCGCCGGCTTACTCGACCGGACCGATGTCGACTCCGCCGGCAACGAGTGGACCCGCAAGGACCGGCTGCGCGGCCACTTGAAGGCGAACGCCGGTTTCGACATCGACGAGAATTGGCGCACGCGGCTGCAGATCCACCGCGCTTCCGACGACACCTATCTGCGCAAGCTCGATCTCGACAACTCGCCGACGCTCCGCAGCGAGGCTGTCGCCGAATATTTCACCGCGCGCAGCTACGGCAACGTCAGCGGGCTGCTCGTCCAGGAGCTCCGCCGCGACGTGGACGAGGACGTGACGCCGGTCGTGCTGCCGAATGCCAGCTTCCATCATGTCAGCCGTCCCGGCGAGCTCGGCTTCTGGACGGTACGCGCGAACGCCCTCGCCCTTCACCGCGACGACGGCCCGGAGAGCCGGCGTCTGTCCGTGACGGGCGGGTGGACACTGCCGCACACGACCGAGGGCGGCCATCTGCTTTCGGTGTCGCTGTCGGCGCGGGGCGATCTCTATTCGGTGGAGCGGGTCCCGGTCGACGGACGCCTGAAGGACGGTGTGACCGGGCGCTTCGTCCCCATGGCAATCGGAAGCTGGCGCTACCCGCTCGCGCGCACCGGACCCGAGGGGAACTGGATCGTCGAGCCGATGGCCTCCGTCGTGATCGCGCCCGACGATCCCAACCCGGAGAAGATTCCCAACGAGGACAGCCAGAACGTCGATTTCGACGATTTGAACCTGTTCGACCCCAACCGCTTTCCCGGACTCGACCGGGTCGAGGGCGGTCAGCGGATCAATTACGGCTTCCGAACCGTCTATTACGGGCTGGACGGCGGGACCGGCGAGCTGTTTCTGGGCCAGAGCCTGCGGGCGAGCAGGGTGGAGGAGTTCCCGGACGGATCCGGCCTGGAGGGCTATCTGTCCGACGTGGTCGGCCGGCTGCTGGTATCTCCGGCCGACTGGCTCGACCTCCTCTACCGCTTCCGGATCGACAAGGACCATCTCGACCTCGCCCGCAGCGAGGTCGGCTTCCGCGTCGGCGAGCCATGGCTGCAGGTGGCGGGACAGTATATCCAGCTCGACTCGAACGCGGTCGAAACCGACCTTTTCGGACGGCGGGAGCAGGTCCGGGCAACCGTCAGCTCGCAATTCAGCCGCCATTGGAGCGGCTTCGCCGGAACTTGGTACGACATCGAGGAAAAGGACCCGTTGCGGCACGAGTTCGGTCTGCGCTATGCCGACGAATGCCTCGTGTTTCTAGCTACTTACACTAAGGACTTCACCTCCGATCGTGAGATCGAGCCGGACGAGCGTGTCCTGTTCCGGCTGGTCTTCAAGAATCTCGGTGCCTTCGGGATCGGCCAGAGCGTCGAGTGATCTCCGGCCGGATCGCCCGCTGTCGGCCGAGTGCCGGCCGGCGCACGCAGCACGATCGGGCGCCGGATACCGCCGGTTTCGCCTTCATGGCCGGATGCCGCAGCACATTGTACCGGATCAGGGCCGGCGACTGTGCCGCGCATTCCTTTTGTGATACAGCCTGTTAGGCTACAAAACTCTCACGCATGCTGAGGAACCCGGCAGGCGCCGGCGTCGAGCGGTGCCGCGACCGAGTAGATGCGGCCCACGCTGCTGCATGCGATGGCGGGATCGAAGCCGTAGACATGGATCGAGATCGCCGCCGCGGAGCCGGGATTGAACACACGGTGAATGTCGCCGAACCCGGGGATCAGGGCGCGCACCGCCCCCCGGGCGCAGGTGACACGGCCCGCCGGCGCGGCCTGGTCGCCGGCATCCGCCGTCCGGTAGGTCTCCTCGGTGAGCAAGCCGCGGTGGACGCCCATGACGCACCAGCAGTGGTGATCATGCACGGGGCTCCCCTGCCCCGGCCCCCAGACCATCGCCCAGACCGAGAACCGGCCGACCGGATCGACATGCAGCAGGTTGCGCGCATAGGTCTCCGCCTGCGCCACTTGGTCCTCCGGCCGGAGCAGACCGGGACGGTCGAGGAAGGGCCGAAGCCGCGCGGCGACCGCATCGGCGACCCGCATCGGTTCCGCTTCCGCGATCACTGCCTCGATGTCGGCTGCAAGGCTCATGACGAGGCCGTGCGATGCCGAGCGCCGTCCCGCTTCAGCCATGTCTCCACCTCCTGCACCACTGACATGTCAACTAACATGTCGTGGTGCGGGCGGCAAGCGACACGGCGGCTATTCGGCCGCCCGCTTCTCGAAGGCTTCCCAGTTGAACAAGGGCGGCTGCTTCTCGACGAAGCGGTTGACGGCCTGCTTATGGTAATCGCTCGCGCCACACACAGCCTGCGCCATCGCCTCGAGCTCGAGGATCGCACGGTGATCCAGGTTGAAGGACTGGTTCAGGATGTTCTTGGAGATACCGATCGCCGTGGTGCCCGCGGTGCGGAACCGGCCGGCGAAGGCCTTGGCGCTGTCGAGGAAGCCCTCCTCGGGGTAAATCTCGTGGACGATCCCGAGCGCCTTCGCCTCCTCGGCCCCGAACAGTCGGCAGGTGAACACCAGTTCCTTCGCCTTCTGCAGGCCGACGATGCGCGGAAGGTAGTAGAGGCCCGCCCAGTCGGGCACGAGGCCGATGCGGTTGAAGGAGGCGGCGAAACGCGCCCGTGGCGTCGCAAGGATGAAGTCCGCCATCAGTGCGAGGCAGAATCCGGCACCCGCCGCGGGCCCGTCCACTGCGGCGATCACCGGCATCTCCAGATTGGCGATGTCATAGAGGCGGTTGTGACTGCCGCGCATACGCTTGCGCGAATCGACCGGTGTGAACGCCGCCCGCCGCTGCATCGCCTTGATATCGCCGCCGGCCGAAAAGGCGCCGCCGGCCCCCGTGATCACCAGAGCCTTGATGGCGCCGCCGGCCTCGTCCTTGAGGATCGGGATCACGCGGTCGAGATCGGTCCGCATCTCTTCGCTGAGCGCGTTTCGCGCTTCCGGGCGGTTGAGAGTGAGGATTGCGATCTCGTCCACGATCTCGAATCGGATATGTTGCAGGTCCTGCATGGAATCCCTCCGCTGAGCCGATGCCCGCTGCATTAGGCAATGCGGCGGGCATCACGGCAAGCCGCGGCTTTGCTGCCGTGACCGTGCCGACTATCCTCCGCCCCCCGCACGCACGGAAGGAGGTGAACCGTGGGAGATGTGGAGATCGAGCGACGCGGCCCGGTCCAATGGATCCGGATCAATCGGGAGGAGCGCCGCAACGCCATCAACGACGGCGTGCTGGCCGGTATCGAGCATGGCATCCGCGAGGCCATGGCCGCGGTCCCGACGGTGCGCGCGATCGTCTTGACCGGGGCGGGCGATCGGGCATTCTGCGCGGGCGCCGACCTCAAGCGGACCGGCGAGGAGCGTCCATTCCAGCTCGCCCATCTCGACCCCGCCACCCGCATCGGTGACCTGTTCCGACTGGTCGAGCGCTGCACGCTGCCTATCGTCGCCCGAATCAATGGTCATGCGATGGCCGGAGGCATGGGGCTCGCCGCGATGTGCGATCTCGCCGTTGCCGCCGATCACGCCCGCTTCGGCCTGCCGGAAGTCCGTATCGGGCTCTGGCCGATGATGATCATGACCTATCTGACCCGCGTCATCCCGCGCCGAAAGCTGCTGGAGCTGATGATGACGGGAGAGCCGATTTCGGCCCAGGAAGCGCTCGAGATCGGCTTCGTCAACCATATCGCCCCGAGGGAGGAACTGGACGCGAAGGTGGACTGGCTCCTGGACCGCCTTCTGAAGAGCTCCCCGACCGCGATCCGCCGCGGCAAGCATATCTGGCACGCCATGCAGGACATGGGCCTGCACCAGGCCATCATCCTGGCCGAGAGCAATGCGGGCCTGATGGGCACCAGCGAAGATGCCCGGGAGGGCATCGCCGCGTTCGGAGAGAAGCGGCCGCCGACCTGGACCGGGCGCTAGCTTCGGATCCCCCTCACCTTTCCACGCGACACGGCCGTGTCGCGACCTCCTGCATGATAGGGGCGCGGGCGCACGCGGCTGCATCGTCCCGTCCTTCGAGACTTCGCCTCGGAATGTGGTCGCGACCCGACGGCGAGGAACTGTCGTGCGGCCGCTCGGTTTCCGTTGCGTTGCGGCTGACGCGCCTCGTGCCCTCCCGGTCCGGGAGGTCGTAGGGTCGAACCCTTCGAGGTGATGCTACTGCGGCGCTGATCGACTCCGACCGGAAGGCGCACATGAAGGCCCTCGTCTGGCACGGCAAGAACGACATCCGCTACGACGAGGTGCCCGACCCCGGGATCGAGGAGGGACGCGACGCGATCGTCAAGGTATCAAGCTGTGCCATCTGCGGCTCCGACCTGCACCTCTATGACGGCTTCATGCCCGGCATGCGATCCGGTGACATCATGGGCCACGAGTTCATGGGCGAGGTCGTCGAGGTCGGCCGCGACAACAAGGCGCTCAAGGTCGGCGACCGGGTGGTCGTCCCGTTCACGATCATCTGCGGGGAGTGCGATCAGTGCCGGCGCGGCAATTTCTCCGTGTGTGAGTGCTCGAACCGCAACAGGAGGGTCGCCGACAAACTCTTCGGACACGCCACCGCCGGGCTGTTCGGCTATACGCATCTCACGGGGGGCTATCCGGGCGGCCAGGCCGAGTATGTGCGCGTGCCCTTCGCGGATAGAACGCACATCAAGATTCCGGACGGGCTCACCGACGAGCAAGTGCTGTTCCTCGGCGACATCTTCCCCACTGGCTGGCAGGCGGTCGTCCAGTGCGACATCGAACCGACCGACACCGTGGCGATCTGGGGTGCCGGCCCGGTCGGACAGATGGCGATCCGCAGCGCCATTCTGCTGGGTGCGCGGCAGGTGATCGCGATCGACCGGCTTCCCGAACGCCTCCCGATGGCGCGCGCCGGCGGGGCGGTCACCATCGACTTCGACGAGGAAAGCGTCGTCGAGCGGCTGAACGACCTCACGAACGGCAAAGGCCCGGAAAAGTGTATCGACGCGGTCGGGATGGAGGCGCATGCAACGGCGACGCTCGACTCGATCTACGACCGTGCCAAGCAAGCCATAATGATGGAGAGCGACCGACCGCACGTCCTGCGGGAGATGATCTACGTCTGTCGGCCGGCGGGCACGCTTTCTGTGCCGGGCGTCTATGGCGGCCTGATCGACAAGATCCCGTTCGGGACGGTGATGAACAAGGGTCTGACCATCCGCACCGGACAGACGCATGTGAATCGCTGGACCGACGATCTCCTGCGCCGCGTTCAAGAAGGTCAGATCGATCCGTCCTTCGTCATCACCCACCGGGTCGGCCTTGGACAAGGACCGGAGATGTACCGGACGTTCCGCGACAAGCAGGACGGTTGCATCAAGGTGGTGCTCAACCCCTGACGAGGTGACACTATGCAGCACCGAACCATGAGCACGGGGCGGGGTGCCCGGTCGAGCGCGTCGCCCGACGCAATGGCCCGCGGCCTCGGCTGGTTTTCGATCGCTCTGGGCCTGACACAGCTCGCCGCCCCGCGCGTACTGACCCGTGCGGTCGGCATGGAGGGATACGAGCCCGTGGTGCGCGCCTGCGGCATGCGCGAGATCACGACCGGGGTCGGCATCCTCGCCTCGCGCGACCCGACTCCCTGGCTCTGGGGCCGGGTCGCCGGCGATGCTCTCGATATCGTCGGCCTTGCGGCGGCGTGCCGGCGCGACAACCTCAGGAAAGGCAATGTCGGCCTGGCCCTGGCGGCAGCCGCCGGGGTGACGGCGCTTGACATGGCGTGCGCGCAGCGTCTCCATGCCGGGGCGTCACGTCCGGCCCGGCCGATCCCCGACTACAGCGACCGCAGCGGCTTTCCACGCCCGGCGGACGCGATGCGGGGCGCCGCACGCGACTTCGTGGCTCCGCGTGACATGCGCGCGCCGGAGGCGATGCGGCCCTACACGGTCGGATGACGAGCCCGGCGAGGACTGCCGTCGCTCGACCTGCGCCGCCCCTCCGCACATGTAGACTCGTTCCTTCGAATGCGCGGCTCCGGTACGCTTCCTGAAAAGCCAGTTCAGGGGAGACGCCGGGATGCTGACCGCCGCCGATAACGAGCTGCTTACCCGCACCGGGCCCGACACGCGCATGGGCCGCTTCTTTCGACGCTTCTGGCTGCCGGTCGCCCTGTCCGAGGAACTACCCGAGCCCGATGCTCCGCCCATTCGGCTGCGTGTCCTGGGCGAGGAGCTGGTCGCCTTCCGCGACACGGCCGGTCGGATCGGTCTGGTCGAGCCGCGCTGTCCGCATCGCGGTGCGCACCTCTTCTACGGCCGCAACGAGGATTGCGGGCTGCGCTGCGTGTATCACGGCTGGAAGTTCGACGTGACCGGCAAGGCCGTGGACCTTCCCAACGTGCCGCCGGGTTCGTCGTATTACGAGAAGATTCGGCTGAAGGCCTATCCCGCACGCGAGTTCGGTGACATCGTCTGGGCCTGGCTCGGCCCGCCGGAGCGGGTGCCGGAAGTGCCGGAACTGGAGTTCGGCACCCTGCCGCCGGCAAACCGCTTCGTCTCGAAGAAGCTCCAGGAATGCAATTGGGCGCAGGCGATCGAAGGAGCGCTCGACACGGCACATTTCTCCTTCCTGCACATGCCGGCGCCGAGCGTCGCGTCGAGCGCCAACCCCTACTCCTCCGTCGACGAAACGCGCATGCGCTGGATGCGCGACGACCCAATGCCCCGCTTCTCGATCCTCCAGCACGAGGTCGGCTTCGTCGTCGGCGGCGCCCGGCGCGCGGACGGCAACGACCTCTACTGGCGCACGACGCAGTTCATGCTGCCGGTCCACGCCACCACCCCGGCGACCATGCCGGGTGAGAATTATTTCGGCTATAGCTTTGTGCCGATCGATGACGAGTCCTGCTGGATCTACACCTATGTCTGGAACCCGGACCGGCCGATCGACGACGTCGAGCGTGCCAGCTTCCGTTCCGGCAAGGCGATCTTCTCCGAGGTCGGTCCCGACTATGTTCCGCTACGCAACCGGCGCAACGACTATCTGCTCGATCGTACCGACCAGAAGCACCACACCTATACCGGTATCCGCGGCGTCGCCGAGCAGGATGCGATGATCCAGGAGAGCCAGGGCCCGATCGTCGACCGCACCCGCGAGAACCTGACGGCCACCGATGCCGCCATCGTCCGCTTCCGCCGGATGGTTCTGAATGGTGCCAAGGCCCTCGCCGATGGCGTCGAGCCCGATGCTCCCTGGAAGCACCGAGCTTACTGTCTCCGCTCCGGAAGCTGGATCGCGGCGGAGGGCGTACCGTTCGAGGAGGTCATGAAGGAGCGCTTCGGCGACCCGATCGGGCGGGTGATGCGAGGCGCACGGCCGGTGGACACCGGATCGGCGCCGTCATCGTCCGGTTGAGACGGCCAGCTCTCGACTTCCGACCCGGCCTCTCCCGAACCGCCGTCTGCCCGATGGTCCGCTCGGCAGGTGGCGGCCGCGATACCGGTGTCCCGCCCTGAAGCGGGCCGCTGGAGGCGGTGCGACGGCAGGCCTGGATGGCATGGGTCATGCTGCCGGTTGCGGCCGCTCCGGTCCACGCCCGGCAGGATCGGCGGAGTCGCTCCACCGAGGAGGTGGAACGCGTCCTCGACGGCATCGAGCAAGGCGTGGCAGGGGCGTTCCACGGAGGCGGCCATGCGCGGCTCCTTGCCCGGTCGGACGATTGCGTGGTCGACGAGGCAACCGGGCTTATGGACCCGGACGCAGTAACGGCGACGATGAGGAACGCCCGGATCCTCGGGCCGATGCGGGGTGCGCGGGTCGAAAGACGGCCCGCGCTGCCCCGTCCGACGATCCCTGGCGCGCGAGTTACGCCGGCGCCGCGGCCGGCTGACGCCGGGTCCGCAGCCAGCTCACCGCCAGCAACGCGACGGCCAGCAGCAGGATCGAGTACCAGTTGAGCGGATGCCAGCCCAGCCTCTCGTGCAGGAAGCCCGCCAGGAAGCTCGCGGTGGCGGTGGTGCCGAAGATGAGGAAGTCGTTCATCGCCTGGGCCTTGCCGCGCTCGTTGGGCCGATAGCAGGTCGTCACCAGCGCCGTCGCGCCGATGAAGAGGAAGTTCCAGCCGACACCGTTCAGCGTCAGACTGATGCGGAAATGCCATTCCGACACGCCCGCCAGCGCGGCCGCAATACCGGCCAGGAAGATGGCAATCCCGGCGAACATCACGTTGAGCGTGCCGTACCGGGTGATGAGATGGCCCGTGAAGAAGGAGGGTACGAACATTCCCAGCACGTGCAGGAGAATCACCCAATGCGCCTCCGCGTGCGGCAGACCACAGGCGACGATGGCCAGCGGCGAGGCGCTCATCACGAAGGACATCGTCCCGAAGGCGACCATCCCGGCGATGACCGCGACGATGAAGCGTGGCTGGGCGGCGATCTTCCGCAGCGGGCGCGGAGGCGACGCATCAACGACGTTCGTGGCGCTGCCGGCCGCCGCCTCCATCGGCGGAAAGCGGATGAAGGAGAGGATGGTGAACACGACGGCGTGCACGCCCACCATCCCGGCATAGGTGCCGAGATAGAGCGGCACCCAAAGGTCATGGGTCCATCTCACCAGGCTCGGACCGATGATCCCGGCCACGACGCCGCCGGCGGTAACCCAGGAGATCGCCTTCGCGCGGTAGGCCGGCGGAGCCAGCTCCACCGCGGCGAAGCGGTACATCTGGAGGCTGGCGACCGCGTAGCCGAGGATCAGCCCGCCCAGGCACATCAGGATGAAATTGCCGGTGTACAGGCCCAGGCCGGTGACAGTCGCCCCCGCCATGCCGAAGACGGATCCCAGTCGGAAGCCGAAGCGCCGCCCCATGCGCTGCATGAGCCAGCCGGCCGGAAAGACCGAAAGCATCACGCCGAGATGCTGCAGGGTCACCGGCAGGGTCGCCAGGTCCCGGAGCGGATAGAACGTCACCACCGCCAGGGCCGTGGCGGTGAACATCATCGTGTTGCCAGCCTGGCCGATCGCCTGGCAGCACGTGAGGAGAAACAGGTTGCGTCGCATGTACCCGTGCAGGACAGGCGCGTCGGCTGAGGGAGACGACGGTTTGGCAATACCGGATGGCATGAGCGGGCCCGTTAGCGGAAGGAAGCCGCCCGCAAGCTAGCATCCAGCTGACGCAAGGGGTAATTCCGAGACGACCGTCCCGCCGGCCGCGGCGCCGGGAACTCGCGCAACGGGCACCGCCGCAAGACCCTGAGGGCGAACGAGGACAAGGCCGGCATCGCGGACCCACGGGGGCCTGCCGCGGCTTCGTGCCGCAGCCGGTGCCCGAAGGCGAGACGCACGCCGACGGGCTGGACGGACCGATCCGCTCGCTGCGCGCCCGCGCCGTGGCGGTGCGGGAGCGCCATAGTCGCCTCGAGGTGCTGTACGTGGTGTGGGTATCGCCCGACCCGGTCGGTCGGATACCCCGCTGCCGTGCTCGCGGCGGTACCCGAGGGGTGGAGCCGGCCGCTCCGGTGACGTTCTTCGACGCGCGGCGGATCGAGTTCCGCGAGGCGCCGCGGACGCGATGCGAGCCCGCGCAGCGGTTCGCAACGGGGCGATCTTTACCGTGTCGGTGCCGGTCACGGACGACCACCGATCCGTGCCGCGAAGTGCGGCGGCTTCTGGCGACGGCCCGACGGCGCGCCTGTCGACGTCGCCGACGAGAACGGTCCGACCGTGCCGCCCGGCGAGGATGGCGTTGCTCCTGTACCCTTGGGCCTCCGCCCCTGTCCGGAGCGGCCGGCGCGGGGTCGAGGACCGTCGGATGCCGTTCGGCATTACAGGAGCCGGTAGATCGGATCCGGGATGTAGAAGCTGCGTCGATTGAACACCACGCCGGCCAGGTGAGCGCCGCGCGCGCGCAGCCGGTCGCGCAGATCCTCGATGACCGGCACCCGGGTGGATTCGGCTTCCACGACGAGCACGACCGCATCCATCATGTTGGATACCGCCAGTCCGTCGACCGAGTGGCTCGAAGCCGGAGAATCGACCACCGTGAAATTGACCGTGTCGCGGAGCTCCTCCCAGAAGGAGGGGCGGTTCGTGACCTGCGCCGACTGCCCCTCGGCGAGCGCGAACCGGTTGAACCGGCTGACGACGAGCCGGGTCGAGCCGATCCGATGAAAGGTCATCAGGGGGCCGCGCGGGAGGGTGACCCGATCCTGCAGATCCGCCTCCGAGACGAGGCGCCAGAGTGCACCGGGATCGAAGCCGAGGTCGAGAGCGTCGCCGACGCTGAGCGAGCGTTCGCGCTCCTCGACATTCTTGAAGAATTCGTACTGCCCCTCCGTTTCGGTATTCAGGTCCAGCAGCAGCACGTCTTCTGGAGAGTGGAGCGAGACGACCCGGGCAAATTCGCGGGCGATCGTCGAGACCCCTTCCCCGCGCTGCGCCGACACGAACTGAAGAATCCGACCTCGCGGCCCGTTCAGCGGCGGATTCAGCACGGCGAACAGCCGCACCATCTCGTCGAACAAGGAAATCATTGCCCCGTGACCTCTCAGAAGCTGCCGCCGAGTCCGCGCTGGGTACGGCGGCGGCGCACCGGCAAAGCGAACCGTCGGCGGTCGGGCCGGGCGCCCTCGCCGCTCGGCTCGGGGGCGGCCCCGACCTTGGTCGGGATCGCCACCAGGACCGGCAGGCCGAGCGCCCGCTCCGCTGCCTCGGGTGTCACGAGCGTCGTCCGGGTAAACTCGCGGAACAGAGCTGCGGCGAGTGCGGTCAGCAGGCCGACGAAGATGCCCAGCAGGATGATCATGGGCTGGAGATTGCGGCCTTCCGTCGGCGGAACGGCCTGCTCGATGATCCGAATGTTGGCGGCGTCCCGGCGATCGAGGTCTTCGAGGATGCGCGCTTCCTCGGCCTTGGAGGCATAGGCCTGATACTGCTGCTCCAGAATCTGACGGTTGAGTGTCAGATCCTTATACTCCCGATCGAGCTCCTCGAGCTTGGTGATCCGTTGATCCATCGCGGCGAGCTGCTCGTCGAGCGAGGCCTGTCGCGCCTGCAAGGATTCCGCCTCGGCCCGCAGCCGGATCGCCTCCGTGGCGAGTTGCTCGTATACGGGATTGGGGCCGGTCCGGCGCGTCGCCGGCCGCCGGGCATCCTCCTCCATCAGGAACCGCTGGACCAAGGCGATCTGCTCGTTCACCTCCGTCACGAACCGGCTCGTTGGCGCGTACTTTGCCATGAGTTCGTTTCGCCGGAGCTGCAGTTCGAGCAACCGTGCCTTGGCGCTCTCGACGGCCGCGGTCGAGGTCGTCTCTGAGTAGAGCGGCACCGTTTTCGGGATTCCGGCCATGCTTCGGTTCAGATTGTCCAGCTGGGCCGTGACTTCCCGAAGCCGGCTGGCGGCGGTGCGTCGGTCGGTTTCGAGCTCGGCCTTGTTTCGCAGCAGCAATAGCTTCTGCTCGTCGAGCACGGTGATGTCGTTCTGCAGCTTGAAGGCTTCGAGGGCCTTGTCGGCCTCGGCGAGGCGCCGCGCGAAATCGTCCCGCTGCGCAATCAGAAACTCGGAGCCGCGCTGCCCATACACCTGCCGTCGGCTTTCCAGATAATTCTGCACCAGCAGATTGAGTGCATCGGCCGCGATCCGCGGGTCCGGATGGGCGAAGGCGAGATGGATGACGTTCGATTCCCGGACGGGTTCGATCTTGAGGTTGGTCGTGAACGCCTTCACAGCGGCATTGAGCCGTTCGCGCTGCTCGGCGGGACCATCGCTCTCTTTTGCTGCCAGCTTCGGATAAACGTTCTCGATCCCCAGCGTGTTCAGCACGGAGCGCTTGAGCTCGGGATTGCCCAGGATCTCGATCTCGGATCTGATGATCTGGGTGTTCTCGAGAGCGAGCGTCGGTCCGCCCTCTGGCCCCACCTGCGGCCGGAAGGTGTACTCCCGGCTCAGCAGAACGAGCAGACGTGAGGTTGCCGTGTACTTGGTGCTCGGTACGAACGATGCGAGAACTGCCAATATCAGCGTCACCAGGAATGTGGTCAGCAGCAGCCGCTTCTCCTTGAAGAGGAGCGTCAGGAAATCACGCAGCCCGTAACGCGTGTTGACGACCGGCGGTCCGAGCCGCTGGTCGGAAACCAGCGCGAGATCCGCAGGACGGTCAGGCTCGCGCCTGGGATAGGTCAGAGACTTCGCCACCGGGTTCCACCGCTTGGTGTTGCCGAAAGATCGACGGGTCGTTTGTGTCGCGCCCTCGCCCTATGGATACGATTCTTTCACAAAATTCGATAATGGTTCATTGATAAGGGAGACGAAATTCGAACGACAGGTGGGCCCTGATCGCCGCATGATCCGCCTTCTCACTCTCGCGGTCGCGCTCGCCCTCGCGGCGTGCGCCAAGCAGCCGCCGCCCGAGATGCTCCTCCCGGAACGGTTCCAGGCTTGGGACGCCTCGCTCGAGGAGTACCGGATCCGTCCGGGCGACGAGCTCGACGTCCGGCTCATCCACAATCCGGAGTTCAGCGACCGCGTCGTCGTGACGCCGGACGGACAGATTTCGATGCCGCTGGTCGGCTTCGTCCCGGCTGCCGGCCGAACGCCGCGTGAATTGCAGGCCATGCTTCAGGCGCGGTTTCGGCGCGAGCTGCGTCAGCCCGATGTCAGCGTCATTCCACGCAGCTTCGCCCAGCAGCGGGTTTTCGTCGGGGGCGAGGTGGCGACCCCGGGTGTCTACGATCTGCCGAGCCAGATCGGCGTGCTGCAGGCCGTAATCAGCGCCGGCGGGTTCCTGCCGACGGCCCGCGAGGACGGCGTGATTCTGATCCGCCGCACACCCGACAATCGTGCCGCCATGCGTGTCGTGAACGTGGAGGAGATTCTCGACCGGGGGGCGCTGCACGAAGACATACCGTTGCGACCGTTCGACGTCGTCTACGTCCCCCGATCCGGCATCGCCCAGGTCGGCTGGTTCGTGGATCAGTACATCCGTTCGATCCTGCCGCTCGAGCCGGGCATCAGCTATACCCTGAACTAGCGACCCGAGGCTGGCGTCCCGTGACAGCACTGCCGGAGGGCGCAAGAGGCCCTGTCGGACCCGCCGAGCGCACTTTTGCCATCGTCGCGCTCGTGCTGTTCTCGGAGGGGTTCTTTGGCCTGCTGCTCGGTCACGAGACCGGCGGCGAGGTCCCGCAGCTGCGCTACCTCTGGCTTCCGGTCTATTTCCTAACGCTGCTCTATTCGCTGGCGCAACGTCGACAGGTAACCCAGATCGCGGTCGCGAACTGGCCGCTCCTGCTCGTCGTCGGACTGTGTTGCCTGTCGGCGCTCTGGTCGATCGACCCGGGCGTTACGGCCCGTCGCGGGATCGCAGTCGGAGCGACGACGCTGTTCGGCCTCTACCTCGCCGCCCGCTTCGACGATCTCGACCGATTACGCCTCTTCGGCTGGTGCTTCGGCGTGCTTGCGTTCAGCAGCCTGTTCTTCGCGTTGGCCCTGCCGCAGTACGGCATCACTTGGGAAGTGCATGTCGGCGCGTGGCGAGGCGTATTTCAACAGAAGAACTATCTGGGCCAGATCATGGTGTTCGGCGCGGCGGTCTTCCTGGTGACCATGCTTGCTCACCCTCCGCTTCGAGCAAGAGCGGGCGCCGGATTCCTGCTCTGTGTCGCGCTGGTTCTGCTGTCTACCTCGATGACGTCGCTGATCGCGCTGCTCATGCTGGTTTCGGTGGCCGCTGCGATCGCGTTGCTGTTCCGGTACCGCGCGCTGGCGGTCCTGATCGTTTACGTCTCGATCATCGCCGGGATCGCCCTCACCCTGGGTCTGCTGATCGATCCGGAAGCGGTTTTCGGCCTGATCGGCAGGGATCCGTCGCTGACCGGCCGACTCGATATCTGGGAGCCGCTCTGGGACATGATCAGCCGGCGGATATGGCTCGGCTACGGATACGGTGCGTTCTGGGAAAACCCGGACGGGCCGGCCTGGTATATTCGGAGGATCCTGCAATGGGAGGTCCCGAGCGCCCACAATGGCTGGGTCGAGGTCTGGCTCGACATCGGCCTGGTCGGGCTCGGGACGTTCGTTCTCGGCTTCGTCGCAGCCGTGTGGCGCGCCGCGACGGCGGTCCGCATCGGCACCGCCGACCTTTCGCTGTGGCCGTTCCTCTTCCTGCTGCTGTTCGTCGTCTTCAGCCTCTCGGAAAGCAGCATTCTCCGTCAGAACAATCTCGTCTGGGTGCTGTACGTCGCCACCGTGGCCGCCTTCCGCTATCGACCGGTCGCCGCACGGCCGGCCCCGCTCCGCTACGGGGGTATGGACCGGCTCGCCTCGCCTCCGGACCGGCAATGGTCCGCTTGGCGCTGAGGGGAGACCTCATCGCCCCGGCGTCGCGGTTCCCGGCTTCGCGGCGTCGGCCAGCGGTCCGGGCGACGGATTCCGAACGGCACCGTAGTAGGCCGGGCGGAACGGGCGCATCCACAGCACCTTGCCCGCTCCGGCGATCGCGCGTGCCGTCATCCACGGCGCCCGCCGCGACCCCGCCGCCCATAGCACCGCCGCCGCGATCCCGTAGACGACGAACTGCCCTGTGCCGATCACCATCCAGCGCACGACGCCGAACGGATCCGCCGGGCGGCTGAGCGCGCAGATCATGCTCGGCCCCTGCCCTTTGATGAAGCTGCGCAGCCAGATGTGGCGATATCTTGCGCGATCTTCGGGAACGCGCTCGTAGACGGCCGCGTCCTGGGCCCAGACGAAGCGTCGCCCCCGTCGCTGCAGCGCCTCGAAAAACAGATCGTCCTCGCCGCCCGTAAAGTTTGTCCGCAGATCGAAAGGCTCGGGGCCGTCGATACAGGTTGATCGGCGAATCAGCGAGTTCCCGGTCCCGCAGAACCGGTCCAGAGGGCCGGTCGGGCGCGCGAGATCGCGGGTGTAGAACGCCTCGGCAAAGGCCGCGTTCGCGCCGCGCCTGCCCTCCACCCGGCCGAGGACCGGCCCCCAAACCACGTCGGCATCGAACCGCCGCTGCGCATCGAGCAGCGCCGCGAGCCAGCCGTCCGTCGCAAGTTCGTCGTCGTCGATGAAGGCGATCGATGTGCCGCGGCTCGCCCTCACCCCCGCATTGCGGGCGTGCGACACGCCGGACCGCGGTTCCGCGACATAAGTCACCGGAACCGTCGTCCCGGACGACACTGCGGCGACCGTCGCTTCCGCCGATCGTTCCGGACAATTGTCGACGACGACGATCTCATACGCCCCCTCGGCCATCCCGGTCTGACGCAGGCAGCTCGCGAGCGTCTCCCGCAGCCACTCGGGCCGACGGTAGGTCGGGATGACGATGCTGATCTCGGGCATGCCGCACTCAGCCGGCCGGCGCATTGCTGACCGCGTCCCAGCCGATGGCCGCAACCGCATCCCTCATGGTGAGGCGCTCGCATCGCGATTCGGCCGCCGCGCGCACGACCCGTTCCAGATCCTCCGGTCGAGAGCCGTACGGGCTGGGATCGGGCTGCACATCGTGTGTGAAGAATATGAGCCACCCGTTGACACGCTCCGCGGCGCGGATCAGGGCGATCGCCTGGTCGTAGTTTTCGGGCTCACCGTATATCCGGTGCGCGGTCAGGAGCGCGAGATCCGCAGTTCCGGCATTGATGCCGGTCCAGATTCCGCGTGCCGTCGCAAATCGGTCGGCGGCCAGGTCCTTCGTCGCGAGATCGACATTGCCGTAGGGATAGGCGAAGTTCGTCATCCGGTACCCCGGCAAGACTTCCTCCAACGCCGCCGCGTTCCGGTCCAGATCGGCGGCCACCGACCTCGGTGAGGTCAGGGCACAGTCGTAATGGCTGAAAGTATGACAGGCGAGCTCGTGGCCCTGCGCAACCACCAGACGTAGATCGTCGGCCTCGAAAATCCCGTCCGCATTGTGTTCGTGACGCATCAGGCCCATCGAAACGTAATAGGTCGCGGGAATCGCGTACCGCGCCAGAATCTCCCCCCCGATCCGGATCGCAGAGCTCGGGAAATCATCGAAGGTGAACGTGACGATGGGGCGGCGATTGCGCAATGCGTGCCGCTTGCGGTGAACCCGCGGCACGACGCGCCGATAGAACTTGTTCAGAAACGCTCCCTGGCGTTTGTATAAGGCCGCGAGTCCGCGGCCGGTCTGAGGATCCATGGCAGTTTCCGTTACGAAGCCGGAAGTGAGCGGACGACGTCGCGATACAGGTACGCACGCAGAAGCTTGATGCCGATATAGCGTACCGGCAGAGGCCAACGCCGGCGATCGAGCACGAGCGCCTGCAGGCACCGTTGCACGAGCGCGGCGCAAGGGACGTATCCCGCCAGGCGGCTGGCCCTGTACAGAGGCAGTGCCCGTACCTTGTCCGGGTGCCGCAGACAGAGCCGGCGGAAGTTCTCGACCGATTCCCGATACTTCGAGATCAGCGTCTCCGCCGTCGAAAATCCGGAATGTACGGCCGGATTGTCGATGTGTTCGATCCGGGCGCTGCCGTCGATCCGCAACGCCCAGTCCACGTCCTCCCAGCCCCAGCCGACGAACTCCTCCGCGAACGGATAGGCCAGCATGAGCTCGCGGCGTACCAGGAGATTGCTGGTATAGGTGTACTTGGCCGGCGCCAGCCCGCGCTTGGCGGCGGGAAGGCAGTGCGAGCGCCGGCTGTCGAAGACGTGAAGATCGAAGCGCTCATCGACAGTGTTCCGGGGCATCTCGAAACCGCCGAAGATGACGTCCGCCGGCCCTGCCGCGAGGCGGTCCAGATATCGCCGAAGAAATGCGGCGTCGTGGACCTCCATGTCCCCGTCCAGAAAGAGCACGTGATCGCCGCGCGCGAACTCGCAGAGGCGGTTCCGGATACGGGAACGGCCGAGGTTCGCGCTCGCCTTCAGCAGCCGGCAGGCGAGCGGCATCCGTGCGAGCTGCTGCTCGATGCCGGACGCGATCATCTTGTCGGGTGAGCCGTCGTCGGCGCAGATGATCTCGATCGCCGCCTCGAGCCCGGCAGCGCATGAGCCCAGCGCCGTCAACAGTGCGGCTGGCGCGCTGCCGTAGAACGGGATCAGCACCGAAAGGACAGGGCGGGCGGCTTCCGCCGCTGCCGCATTCTCGTATACGTCCATTCCGCCGACTGCGCTCATGCCTTCGATGACCGGATGGCAAAGCGGCGGCCCGCACCCGCCAGCCACTCGCGGCATCCGCCGAGATCGAGCAGCCAGGCCAGAGGTGCGTAAACAAGCACGCCGGTTGCGACCTTTTCACAAAGGCCCAGGGCTCCCGGTTCGGCAGGGACCAACCACACGGCCAGGGCCATGACTGCGGTCGCGGCTGTCCCCCTGGCCAATGTGCGGTAGGGCACCGGCAGCGGGAACAGGCGCATTCCCACGAAGCCGCAGAGTCCGAGCGCCAGAGCGTATGCGATGACCGTTGCGATGACCGCGCCGACGAGACCGAACCGCGGTATCAGCACCAGGTTGAGGCCGACATTGGCGACTGCGGGCACGATCAGCATGGCCGCCATGAGTTCGGTGCGTCGCGACAGCACGAAAGAGAGATGAACGTAGTGCCCGGTGAAGCCGAACATCAGGCTGGAGAATGCGATCCAAGGAACGATGGCCGCTGCCGTCGTGCGGAACTGCTCGCCGACCATGACGGCCGTCAGCGGCTCCGCGACCACCGCCAAGCCTGCGGCCGCCGGAAACGCTATGAGGATCATGATCTCGGCATTGCGCCGGGCGATTTCCCGTGCGGCGTCGTCCCCCTCCCGTTCGAAGGCGGCGACGACCAGCGGCATTCCGGCCATGCCGAGCCAGACGAAGAGGATGTCCATGGTACGGTTCGCCAAGGCGTAGCCGGCCGCGTACACCCCCACCTCGGATTCGCCCAGCATGGCCGCGATCAGAAAGCGGTCCGAGACGCCGAAGGCCATCGCCAACGCGAGAGAGATGGAGATCGGGACGCCATAGGCGGCGAAGCGGCGCAGCTCGGATGCCGACGGGCTGGCGCGCCCCGCCAGCCTTGCCAGGATCGGCAGGTCGATAGCCAGGCAGACAGCGCTCGCGATCGCCGCCCCGAGGAACGGTCCGGCCTCACGCAGCCCAGTCCCCATGATGAGCGCTACTCCCGCGCCGAGCCCGAGCAGCGACTGCGTAACCTCCAGCCCCGCGAACAACCGCACCTGCTGTGCGGCCCGATGCGTCTCCAGACCCATCATCAGGAGTGTGCGCAGCAGCAGCATGAGAAGCCCGAACAGCAGTGCCGCCCGGACCGGTCCGGAAAAGTCGATTGCGAAGACGATCGCCAGATATGCGGCGGACACGACGGCGGCCACTACGAAGAAAGCGGCATAACCGGTCGCAAAATGGACTGCGAGGCGGCCTTCCCCCCGTGCGGTCTCGAAAAACCGCGCCATGCTGGCGTGCAGCCAGGTAAAACAGGACATGTGAACCAGCTGCGTGGTCGCGAGCACCAGCACGTATCGACCGTAATCGTCGGGGTCGAGCAGCCGCGTGAACAGCACGATCGTGGCAAAGCTGACGAGGCCCTGAATGGCGTTGACAGGCAGGTACCCCAGGATGTGGCGCCAAAGCATGGATAAACTGGTTCGCATCGCCCGCACCGATTCGGACGCTCCCGAATCGTGGCCCGAAAACACAGGAGGTTACCCGCCGGCCAGTTCCAGCCGAACTACGACACGCCAGCCGACGGGCGGAATAGCCTTAGCGGCCTTAAGGATCAATGAACGTATTTCGTGCGCAATACGCTAGCACCGGTCATCGCGGTGCGACCGGTCGCCACGGTGCGACGGCGGGATCGCACCCGATCCCGATTCGTCCGAGGTAGGCTCACGGGAGGCATTGCCGAAGCGAGCGGAGCTCAGACCTCCCCGTTCATTCGGCCCGAGGGTACGGCGGCTCGGCCGGCCCGACCGGGTCACGGCGTTCTCAACCTGTAGGCTATGGGTTAGTAAATTGAAGACTCTGATCGCCGTCGCCATAACCGTGCTCGCCATCGCCCCGATCGGCGCAGCGGCCCAGGCACCTCGCGAAATGGAAAAGGTGGCGTTATGGCGGAACGAGGACGGGCCGCATCTGCGCGGCGCGGCGATTTCACAGCGGCTGCGCGACCCCGAGGTCGATGGCGACGGAGACTTTCTCGGCCGCGGACCGGTCGGCGTACCGTACACTCAGGCCGATTTCGATAAGCTCGCCCGGCTCGGAGCGAATCTCGTCGTATTCTCCCATCCCGGTCTCTTCCAGGAGAAGCCCCCCTATGAGCGGGTCCAACCGGAGGCGCAGGCGAACCTCGACCGTCTGCTGGCAATGGCGTTGAAGGCGGACCTGTTCGCCGTCATCGCTTTCCGGTCCGGTCCCGGCCGGAGCCCCTTCACCTTTCACGTCGGCCAGGGCGGGACCTGGTTCAGCCCGGACAAGTTCAACGACGCCGTTTGGGCCGATCCGGCCGCCCAGGACGCCTGGGTCAGCATGTGGCGATACACCGCCGAGCGCTATCGCGGTCATCCGGCCGTCGTCGGCTATCAGCTCATGGTCGAGCCGAACTCCAGCCATGTCGGCAGCGATGCCCGGACCGGCCGGCTGGACATCTTCGACGCGAAGCAGTTCCATACGCGCTATGGCGGTACCCGATACGACTGGAACCGCCTCTATCCCCGAATCGTCGCGGCCGTTCGCAGCGTCGACCCGGACACGCCGATTCTGATCGGCGGCAATGGGTACAGCTCGATCTCCTTCATGCAGTATCTGAAGCCGACCGGCGACCGCCGCTCCGTCTACGTAGCCCACAACTACGCGCCCTGGCAGTACACGCACCAGGAACCGGGCGAAGGCCCGGCCTATCCGGGCTGGTTCGACGTCGACTACGATCAGCGGCCGGATCGGATCGATGCCGACTATGTCGCAACGCTGTTCGACCGGGTCGCGGCGTTCGGCCGCAGGCATGGGGTGCCCGTCGCGGTCGCCGAGTTCGGCGTGGCCCGATGGGCGCCGGGCGCCGCGGCGTTCCTGGAGGATTCGTTCGCCGCGATGGAGGCACGCGGCATCGGCTCGGTGCTATGGCATTGGCCGAGTTCGCATCGACCCTACGAATCGCAGCAGAACACGCACAATTATCTCTTCGGGCCGGATCCCGACAGCACCGCCGACGTCCGAAACAGCGCCATGGCCGACGTGATCCGGTCCTACTGGTCGCGAAACCGGCTCCGACCATCCGTCGTCCGCTTCGTCCGGAGCGGCGACTGAGCGGGAGCGACAGGCCGATCCCCGCGATCGCGGCGGCCCGACGACCGGCGGCCGCCGAACCGGTGAGAGTGATTCCTTTGCACGCGAATGAACGATCCCGCATATCTCTGGAAGCGGACACGGCGAATGCCGCGCAGGCGCATCGGCGCCTCGGCCACGTGACGGGCCGTGGTTTACCTCTCGGAAACCTGCGCGGACTAGCGTGACCATGCGAGAGTTTTTCCAGGCAGCGGGATCCATGGGACGCCTATCCACCCACAGTCGGGCGCCGCAGGCTCCGGCCGGGCAGCCGGACGGCTTGGGTCCGGAGCAGCCGCCGGAGAACCCCGCTCAGCCGCCGACGATCATTCCTTTCGAACCGACCGCGTCCCGGTCGGCCGCCCGCGTGCGGGTCTTCGGTACCGAGATCGATTCCGTCACGCCGGACGCAGCCATCGCGCGCATATTGACCTGGTGCCAGAAGGGTGAACGGCACCTCGTGGTGACGCCCAACCTCGATCATGTGATCGCCCTGCGGCACAACCAAGAACTGCGCGCCGTCTACCGCCGTGCCGGGCTCGTCCTCGCCGACGGGATGCCGCTGGTCTGGGCGAGCCGGATCGGTGGCCACCGTTTGCAGGGGCGCGTGACGGGCTCCGATCTCATCGTGCCCTTGTGCCATGCTGCCGCCGCGGCGCGGCGCTCGGTGTTCCTGTTCGGTAGCTCGTTCGAGACTCTGTGCCGGGCCGCGAGCCGCCTGTCCCGCCTCGCGCCGGAGCTGACGATCGCCGGAATCTATGCGCCGCCATTCGGTGAAGCGTTCGACGATGCCGAGAACGACGCCGCGATCGCGATGATCAACAGCGTCGAGCCCGACCTGGTGCTGGTCGCGCTGGGCATGCCGAAGCAGGAGCTGTGGGCGGGTCGTAACCTGCAGCGCCTCGAGACGCATGCCGTCCTCTGCATCGGGGCCGGCCTCGACTATCTCGCCGGGACGGTAAGGCGGGCCCCGATCATCATGCAGCGGCTGGGGCTCGAATGGCTCTGGCGCGCGGTGACCGAACCGACACGACTCGGTCCGCGCTATGCGCGCGATCTGGCATATCTGCCGCTGCTGCTCTTCGAGCAAGTCGTCGCAACCCTGTTCCGGCGCCGCTGACCGTCGGAAACCTTTCGATCTCGACCCGCGCTACGAACCGGGTTTCGTAACGCCCGCCCAACGACTATGTAAGCGGGGCCCGCGACCCCGACGGGCCGTTCGCGAACCGGCGGTGTCGAAACCGGCCTCGTATCGGTCCGCGCGAGCGATGGCCTCCCTTCAGTCGGCGATCGGCATGGCTAGGACCTGGCTTTCGGACCCGTCACAGGTTCGCTCCTGCACCATCATCGGCGAAGTCGCTCAGGCGCACGACGGCAGCCTGGGGATGGCCCACGCCTTCATCGATGCGATCGCGGCCGCCGGTGCCGATGCGGTCAAGTTTCAGACCCACATCGCCGACGCGGAGAGCACCGCGCGGGAGCCGTGGCGCAAGCGGTTCAGCCCGCAGGACGAGACCCGCTACGACTACTGGCGTCGGATGGAGTTCACCGCGGAGCAGTGGCTCGGCCTCAAGCGTCACGCCGAGGCGAAGGGATTGCTGTTCCTCAGTTCGCCCTTCTCCCTGGAAGCGTTCGAGCTTCTGCAGCGGGTCGGCGTGGCCGGCTGGAAAGTGGCCTCCGGCGAGATCACCAACGTCCCGATGCTGGATGCCATGGCTGCGACCGGGCTCCCGATCATGCTCTCGACCGGGATGAGCGGCCTGGACGAGATCGACTCGGCCGTCGAACGCGTCCGGCGCGGCGGCGCCCCGCTCGCGGTGATGCAGTGCGCCTCCGTCTATCCGTCGCCACCGGAGGCGATCGGCCTCAACCTGCTGCCGCTGTTCAGACAGCGTTACCAGTGTGCGGTCGGGCTCTCGGACCATTCGGCGACGATCTTCCCGGGCCTTGCGGCGGCGACGCTCGGAGCCGAGGTGCTGGAGGTTCATGTGACCCTGAGCCGGGAGATGTTCGGGCCGGACGTGGTCGCCTCGGTGACGAGTGCGGAGTTGGCCCAACTCGTCCAGGGCGTCCGCTTCATCGAGCGGATGCGCGAGAACCCGGTGGACAAGTCCGCCCCGAGCGAAGCGGCCACTCCGCTCCGGGGCATCTTCATGAAGAGCGTCGTCGCCGCCCGTGACCTCGAGGCGGGAACCGTGCTCCGCCGTGCCGATCTCGCCGTGAAGAAGCCCGGCAACGGCATTCCGGCAAGCCGGTTGGAGGAGCTGATCGGCCGTTCATTGCGGCGTGCCGTGGCGCGGGATGCGCCGCTCGACGAATCGGACCTGGAGCCCGCGAAGCCGTGAAACGAAAAATCTGTGTCGTCGTCACCGCGCGCCCGAGCTATGCGCGGATCCGGACCGCGCTGGAGGCCATCCGAGCCCACCCCGATCTGGAGCTGCAGCTGGTGGTCTCGGCGTCGGCCCTGCTCGACCGTTACGGCAATGCCGTGCGGGTGATCGAGGACGAAGGGTTCCGCGTCGACCGCCGTGTCTACATGATCGTCGAGGGGGAAAATCTGGTCACCTCGGCCAAGTCGACCGGGTTCGGCCTGGCCGAGCTCGCGACCGTGTTCGACGATCTCAGGCCGGACGCCGTCGTCACCATTGCGGACCGGTTCGAGACGATGGCCACGGCGGTCGCCGCGGCCTACATGAACATTCCGCTGGTCCATGTGCAGGGCGGCGAAGTGACCGGATCGATCGACGAGAAGGTCCGCCACGCGATCACCAAGCTCGCCGATCTCCACCTCGTCTCCACCGAGAAGGCGGCGGAACGGGTGATCCGCATGGGTGAGCGGCCGGACGCCGTGTTCGTCACCGGCTGCCCGTCGATCGACCTTGCGAAACGGGCGATCGCGCAGCCGCTCGCGAATCCCGTCGCCCAGGCGTATGGCGGCGTCGGCGCCAACGTCGACCTTACCGGGCCGTATATCGTCGTCCTGCAGCACCCCGTCACCACGGAGTACGAGCAGTCCCGGCGGCATATTGAGGAGACGCTGCACGCGGTCCGGGATGCAGGCCTGCCGACACTCTGGTTCTGGCCGAACGTCGATGCCGGCTCGGACGGGACCTCCAAGGGCATCCGGGCCTTCCGCGAGCAGCACAGCCTGCCGCACGCACACTTCCTGAAGAACCTGCCGCCCGAGGAGTTCGTCCGGGTCGTCTACGGCAGCCGCTGCATCGTCGGGAATTCGAGCATGGCGATCCGGGAATGTTCCTGGCTCGGGGTCCCGGCGGTCAATATCGGCAACCGGCAGGCCGACCGGGAGCGCGGTGCCAATGTCGAGGACGTGCCGTACGACCGCCAGGCCATTCTCGACGCCATCCGCCGGCAGGCGGCCCGCGGGCGCCTGCCGTCCGACCCCGTCTACGGCGACGGCAGCGCCGGGCAGCGGATCGCCGCGATCCTCGCCGAAGTGCCGCTTCGCTTCGAGAAGCGGCTCACCTTCTGAGGCGGCCGACGCCCGTCAGGACGGCAGCGCCTGCAAGCGGCTCGTGCCGGGCATCGCCACCACCGCCCCCGCCCCGGACAGATGGTAGACCCGGTCCGCGGCCTCCAGCCATGCCGGTCGGTGGGTGATCGCGACGATGGTCAGCGCGCCGGCAAGCTCGCGGATGTTGCGGCAGATCTCGGCTTCGGTCTCGGGATCGAGGGCGCTCGTCACCTCGTCGAGGATCAGCAGCCTCGGGTCGTGGACCAGCGCCCTGGCCAACGCCACGCGCTGGCGCTGGCCACCCGACAGGCGCGTGCCGCGCTCTCCCACGATCGTGTGAAGCCCGCGCGGGAGCGACGAGACGAAGCCCCAGGCCCCGGCAGCCCGCAGGGCGGCCTCGGCCCGTTCCTCGGAAATGGTCGGATCGCCGAGCGTGATGTTGGCGAGCACCGTGTCGTGGAACAGGATCAGCTCCTGCGGCACATAGCCGACCATCGACCGCCAGCGCTGCAGGTCGATCTCGGCCAGCGGCACACCGTCGATCAGAACCTCGCCGCGATCGGGGAGATAGAGGCCGAGCAGGAGGTCGGTCAGGGTCGTCTTGCCGGCCCCCGAGGCGCCGGTGATCACGGTGAGCTGACCGGCCGGCATCTCGATCGAGAGGTCGTCGAGTACGGGCTTCTCGCCGAACGCGAACGAGACGCCCTTGAAGGCGCAGCCTTCCCGCAGGCTGGGCAGCCGTGACCCCGGCAGCGGCTCCCGCTCGGCTTCCGTGTCGGCGATCATGCGGTGGATCGCCCAGTAGGCGCTCTCGATCGAGGCGGCCTTCTGAAGCTGCTGCTGCACCTTGCCGACCGTGGTGACCGTTCGTTCGAGCAAGAGCCCGGTCACGAGCAGCTCCGGGATCGGCATGCCCCAGCGCACGGACGCGAAATAGATGCCGATTCCCAGACAGATCGCCAGAAGCGGTTCCTGCAGGTGCTTGGTGAGCTGCTTGCTCACGACCTGACGCCGCAGCGCCTTGCGCAACTCTCCGATCTTGCCTTCGAGGAAGGCCGAAACCTGCGCATGCCGCGCCATCGCCTTCAGGGGCTTGATGCCGATCAGCGCATCGCTGAGCTGGGTGACCAGTTCCGAGGTGCGCTTGGTCTGGCGGCGGCCGGCGCGGCGGGTGATCCGCACGAAGCGATGCAGCACCAGCGTGATGCCACCGCCAACGGCCATCGCGACGAGGGCGAGGCGCCAGGAGATCAGGAAGGCCAGCAGGACATAGATGCTGGTCTGCACCATCAGCGCGATCAGTTGCGCCGAGGACAGGTAGGCCTCGCCCGACCGTGTCGCCTCCTGGCTGACCGCATTAGCGATCCGCCCGAGCGGCTGCCGGTTGAAATAGGACCAGCGCACCCGCAGCAGGCCGTCGATCAACCGGGACCGCAATCGGGTCGATACTTCCGCGACCGCGTAGCCCACATAGTTCATCGCCAGGATGCCCAGAGCCGCCTTGAGGCTCACTCCGGCAACGACGATCCCGACCAGCAGCCCCACTCCCGGGTCGAGTCCGACCGACCGCAAAGTGCCGAGGATCGCCGCGTCCAGCGGATTGGCCGGCTCCGCCCCGCCGCCTGCGATCATGTTCAGGAGCGGCATCAGGGTGGCCAGGCCCACCCCTTCGGCAAGACCGGCCAGGAGCAGGCAGGACAGCACGGCGAAGCGGTTGACGCCCGCCGTGCCGAAGAAGATGCGAAGGATACCGAGCATGGGGTTCCGATCGAAATCCGTGTCCGCGCGGCGCCGTCAGGCGCCGCGCGGCTCGAGGACGCGGCGGGCCTCGGCGAGGTCGTCCGCATCGTCGATGCTGACATACGGTCCTTCCACGGGAACGCCGCGCGCCGCGCTGCCGAGGATGCCGTATCCGGCCGCGAGCGCTGCGGTCCGCACGGCATAACACATCCCGTTGCGGATCCAGGTTGGTCTGAGCTCCTGCCGGTTGACCACCGAGCGGCCCGCCTCGACACAGAACCGCACCAGGCCGTCCTCGCCCAGATCGAACTGCTTGTGCGGATGAAAGCGGAGCGGCACCGGGCTGACGGACAGTGCGGCGTCGGCCCCCTCGGCCTCGGCAGCCAGTACGACCGCGCGGACGATCTCCGGCGTGCGGAGCGGCGAGGTCGGCTCGATCAGCGCGACCGTGTCGAAGGCCGGGACGCCGCGTTCCTCGAGGGCCGCCAGGGCGTGGCGGATCGCGTCCACTACCGCCGCACGGTCGGCCGCCAGCTCCGCCGGGCGAAGGAACGGCACCTCCGCACCGGCCCGGCGGCCTTCCGCCGCGATCGCGGCATCGTCGGTGGACATGATCACCAGGTCGAACATACCGCTCTCGCGGGCGCAGCGGACGGCGCGGGCCACCAGAGTCTCGCCGGCGACGACGGCCAGATTCTTGCCCGGCAGGCCCTTGCTTCCGCCGCGTGCCGGGACGATTGCGAGGCGCCGGACCTGCCCCGCCCCACTGCGCGCCATGGCGGGCTCGGTCAGGGCTTGTGGAAGAAGATGCCGAACGCGGTCGGGAACGACGTGTGGCGGCGCTGGCGGTTCGTTGCGTACGCCTCGTCCCAGGCGAGCAGTTGGGGGAAGTGCTGCTCGTAGAACCACCGCTCCATCTCGCCGCGCTTGTCGTCCGGCAGATATTCGAGCGCCTGCGTCCAACAATAGGCGACCGCCGTGAACGGCCCGCCCTCGGGGACGAACCGGTCGAACGTCATGCCCGCGGCCTCGATCTGCTGTTGAAAGCCGGACGGGGTGTAGCGGACATAGTCGTCCGGCATCTGGTGCAGCTCACGGACCAGCGGCTCGAAGATGTAGCCCCGTCCGCCCGGCCGCAGCAGGCGCGCCGTCTCGGCGAACAGCCCCGCCTGGTCACGCACATGGTGGACAAGGTTCGGAATCAGGACGAGGTCGGCGCTCCCGTCGGGAAGGCCGGTCGCCTCCGCGGCGGCGCGCCGCGTGGCCGGGACGGCAACGAAGCGCGGATCGTCCACCATTCCGGCATTGTAGGCACCGCGTGCCTCCGCGCTGCCGGGGCTGCAGTCGACCGAGACGAAGCTCTGTCGGTGGAAGAAGGGCGCGAACAGGCTGCAGCCGCCGTAGAGTAGCGTCCGCTCCAGGCAGACGACCGTGGCATCGGCCGGAGTCTCGTCAGCGAGCGCCCGCACGTCGGCCAGGAGCCGCCGGTACTGCGGCCACTTCCGGGCGATCTGGAAAACGCGCTCCTCCAGCATCTGCTGGTGCCCGGCGAGGCGCTCCGCGGAAATGGGCTCCGGTCCGGGCCGACGCGGTTCACGGGTGGTCGTGATCGTTTCGTTCATCGCTGCCTCTGCTCCCCCGGGCCAATCGTCCGGATACATAGTCGCCGCCGGCCGGTCAAGAAATGGGCCGAATCGGGAATCCGCCGCGTCATGCTGCCGCGAGCTTGAAAAGATTGGAGTCGCATCGCGCTACCGCGATGTCGCCGAACCGGCCGGAGGCCTCGCGCAAGCGGCCGATCCGGTCGCGCACCTCATCGACGGGGAGTTCCGGGAAGATGTGGTCGACCACGTAGCTGTCCTGCCCGCTGCGATGGCTGCCGGACAGCCGCAATCTCCGCTTGACCACCCGCAGCATGCAATCCAGCCGCGCTGCCAGGCGTTCGGACAGCGGCCTGCGCTCGAACAGGCCCGGCGCCTCGGCCGTCCGTTCGACCGCGTCGAGAATGCGGTCTCCCGCGAGCGCTCCCTCCACCGAGGCAATGTGGCGCCTGATGATCCCCGGTTGGTCCGCGCCGTCCGCCGCGCGGAGATCGCCGCGGAACGCTCGGGCGACGAGATCGCCGAGTTCCTCCACAGTCGCCGCCGATACGCTCAGCTCGTTCGGCAGACGGATCTCGTAGACCGGGTCCCGGAGGGGCTGGTAGGCGATCGTCGGGCGCCCGAGCAGGCACGCCTCGACGCCGGTGGTGCAGCCGTTCTGGATGACCGCCTCGGCCGCAAGCAACCAGGGTGCGACGCCACCTTCGAGGACGACATGGACGTTGGGCCGGCCCGCCGCGGCCCGCTGCCACGCCTCCTGACTTTCCGACGGGTGCGGCCGGACGACGATCGCCCGGTCCGGGAACCGTGCTGCGAGCCGCGGCAGCATGTCCAGAAAGGCGCGGAAGACGTCGTACCGGAAGGTCAGCATCCCCGGATCGCTCCAGGTGCCGATCCGCTCCGGCGGCAGGTCGGCGGCCTCCGTGCCCACCAACTGCATGCGTTCCGCCGCGATTGCCTTGCTGTAATGATTGACCCAGCCGAAGTTCGAATTGATCAGGACGAAGGAGCCGAATCGATCGCGGATGCGCGATGCCTCTGCTGCGTAATACCCCCGGATCTCCGGGCGCATGAGATCGACCCGGGGGTTGCCCACGAGGGCGATCGGCTGCCCTGCATAGCCTTCGGAACCACGCCAGATCTCCGCATTGTCCTCGCCCCAGGCGAATAGCAGCCGCGGCGCGGCCAACGATGCCGGCGAGAGCTTGAGCCGGCGATAGATGTCCGGGGACATGTAGACGAGTGCCTCCTCGTCCCAGGCCATCGGGACATGGCCGAGCGGAGGCAGCAGGTCGAAGATGCGCAGGGCGCGACGGGACACGTCCTTGTGAAGGAAGATCGAAGGGGGGAGCCGGTGCATCTGGGCCAGGAGCCGCCAGCGGCATCCCAGATACGCCGTGAACCCGCGCTGTGCGGCGAGGCAGGCCAGCAACAGCTTGCCGTCGAACTCGCGCGAGGCGACCTCGACGGGAATGATCAGCGAGGGACGATCGGCGGCGCGCATGGTTCGCTCCCTCGGCCGGCCGCAGCTCCGGTCATGCGGGCGGCTCGCTTCCGAAATGGGCCCGGCCGTAGGGGAACTGGTTGCAGTCGTATCGCGGCAATGCCTGCGGGCGTTCCCGGAGATCCCGGTCGCCGATATCGCGCTGCTCGACATTGAAGGAGAAACGGCAGCCGCGCGCCGTGAGCAAACGTTCGACCTCCTCGGTGAAGGTGTGGAATCCGCCGTAAGGATAGCAGAAGGTCCTCACCTCGCTTCCCAGAACGTTCTCCAGGAATCCGAACGACCGGTCGATCTCGGCGGTTTGTTCTGCGATGTCGAGCTTGCTCATGACCAGATGATTGACACCGTGGCTGCCGATCTCCATGCCGGCCGCATGCATCTCCCTCAACTGGTCGGGTCGGACATAGAAGCGGGCTACTTCTTCCATCTCGGAACGGCCGTCGAGGCAGGCCTCCATGAGCCGGTCCAGGACGGCCTCCCGATGCTCGTAGGAGATGAAGTAGTTCAGGATCCGCTTGAAGCGGTCGGTGGCGGCGCTGTTGTCCTGCCGCGCATAGGTTTTCTCGTGGAAATCGCGGACGCGCCGATGCGAGAGCATGTCGTCCGTCACGACTTCGCGCAGCAGAGCCATCGCCCGTTCGCCGCCGATCCGCCCGAGGATGAGGTGGATGCGGTGCACGTCCAAGAGCTTGCCGGTCTCGTACATGCCGGTCGGCACGTAGAAGATCCCCCAGAGCCCGCGCCGCTCGAGCTCCCGAAAGACGTAGTAGTAATGGTCGGACATGGCATCGTCGAAGGTCAGGACAATGCCCGGGCAGGCCCGCCCTTCGGCGAGAGCCTCGAAGAACTGGTCGCGCGAGGGGAACGGATATCGTGCGGACAACCAGTCCAGCTGGCGCCGGAAATTCTCCAGATGCAGATAGCGGAAATACGGCAACCCGTCCGGCACCGGCCGGACATAGTGGTACATGATCGCCTTCATGATCGCTGCAGCACGGGGTTCTCGACGATCGGGGCGGCCGCGCACCGGCGCTCCCGCTCCGCGAGATAGCGGCTCACCAGGCCGTCGGCGAAGGTCCGGTAGAGCTGCTCCGTTGCCGCCTCGGTGAAGTCGCGCCGGCGATAGACGCGGGACTCGGTCGGCTCGGGAACTGGTGGCATCCGCTCCAGACGGTCGAAGTCGCGGATCAGGGCGGCGTAGACACGCGCCATATCGGCGATCAGCCGGTTGCCGATCTGGTGCGGCGTGTCGCCTGGGAAGATCCGGGCGCGGATCTGATGGATCACCTCGCCGGTGTCGACGCCGGCGTCGATGTGCATGAAGGTCGCACCGACGAATTCCGGCTCGCCATTGACCAGCGGCCAGAAATTGGTGCCGCTGCCGCGATAGTAGGGCGACAGGCCGAGATGGACGTTGAGGAAACGTCCCTGGAAGGCGGACAGCAGCGGTTCGCGGATCAGGGAGCAGCCATAGGCGACCAGGAGATCTGGCTGCAGGGCGATGATCGCTTCGGCCACCTCGGGTTCGTTGACCCGGCCCCGCGGCACTTCGACCGGATTCGACCAGTCGGGCGCGAAATGGTCGAAGGCGCCGAAAAAGTCCTCCTCCGACCGGGCTCGCGCAGCGATATGCGCGCGCTGCAAGGTCGAGGCTTCCGGATCCCGCTTCTGTACGAGGTCGATCACGGTGTTCTCGACGCCCTCGCAATAGGTTCGGACCACCTCCACGCCCTCGGCCAAGGCGAGCGCCTTGCGCAGGAAGCGGTGCCGCAGCTCGGAGCCGGTGAGGATGACGATCCGTTTCATGCGCCTCCGTCCGACGATAGCCGTCTCACCTCAGGCCGAGGCGGTCAGCAGAAACACGTTCTTCCAGCGCTCGCGGACCGTGACACGGCCGAAACGTCCCGTCACCGCCCGCAACCGCGCGATCTGCGCCTCGACCTCGCCGGCCGAGAGGTCCGGGAAGCGATGCTTCACATAGGCGGCGCCGTCGAAATGGTCGGCCTTTCGAGCGTTCCGCCACTTCTTGATCGCGCGCCGACGCGACGCGATCTGGCCGGCGATCCGGTCGCGCAATGCGAGCTGCGGAAACAGCCCTCCCTTCGCAACCAGGCCTTCGATCGCGTCGACGATCCGGTCCGATGCCAGCGGCCCCTCGCGTGACGCCACGAAGCGGTCCGCGATCCTGATCCTGTCCTCCTGTGCGGCGCCGTCCGGCGCCGGCGATGCGATCGCCCGAGCGAGCTCGTCGGGGTCCCGGACCGGCTCGCTGAGCGAATCCGGCAGGTCCATATCGTAGACCGGATCGCGGAAGGGTTTATAGGCCAGAACGCGGCGCCCGAGCAGGAACGCCTCCAGTCCGGTGGTGCAGCCGTTATGCACGACGACCGATGCGGCGAGGAGCCAGGGAACGATATTGCCCTCGGAGATCACATGCAGGTTCGGCCACGGCTCGGCGATCCGCCGCCAGACCTCGTGACTCTCCGACGGGTGCGGCCGCAGCACGATATTGCGGTCGGGCAACCGCTGCGCCAATGCCGGCAGCATCTCCTGGAACGCCAGGAACACGGCGTGGCGGGAGGCGATCATGCCCGGATCGTCCCAGGTGCCGAGCTTCTCTTCCGGCACCTGTTCCTTCCCTGCCCTCTCGATCAGTGCAAGCCGCGCCTGCGAGATGGCCGGAAAGTAGAAGTTGATCCCGCCGAAATTGGAATTGACGAGGACGAACTCCCCGAAACGCCGTTTCAGCGCATCGGCCGCCGGCCGGTAGAAATCGCGGATGTCGGGCCGGAGCAGATCGCCGCGCGGATTGCCGGTCGTGAACAGCGGTTGTCCGCGGTAGCCGGGTGCGTCGCGCCAGATCGCGGCATTGTCCTCGCCCCAGGCGAACAGAGCGCCCGGGGTGCCGAGCGCTTCCGGCGACGTCTTGCGGCGGAGGTAGAAGCCCGGCGACATATAGACGAGCGCCTCCTCGTCCCAGGCCGTCAGCGCATGACCCAACTGCCGGGCGATCCGGAACAGCTTCATGCTGCCGGCGCTGACCGCCTTGGCGACGTAGACCGACGTCGGAAAAGCGTGCATGCGCTCGCCGATCCGGAAGTGACAGCCGAGCATCGCCGGGAAGCCGCGCTCGGCGGCCACGCACGCGAGCAGCAGCTTGCCGTCGAACTCCCGCGCCTGGTTCTCAACCGGCAGGATGATGGGGGGACGATCTTTCATGAGAATGCCGTTGACGCCGGCCGTCATATAAACGCCGCCGCGCGCGACGACAACGCATCCGCGAGCAATCTCGGACCGCCGGCCCGGTGAGCTGGGCCGAAGCCCGGCGCAGGAGGGCCACGAACGTCAACATTCGTCAACAAAATCCGGTCGGTGCCGTTGACGTTTGCATGCATCCTGTTGACGCTGTTGCCATAGGGGCCGATACGCGCGCACGCGCGTCGTTTCCCGTCCTCCCCGCTGCCGAGGCCGACCTATTCATAACATTGCATAGGAATAAATACAAGGATTCTCCGTGGCGGCCCCGGTCCGCCCGATGCGGGCGGGAGCGAAGGATGACGCCCGGGCACCCGAGCCCTCAAACCGTCCCGGGCCCGCGGCCGCCGGCGAACATCACCGCGCATTCGACCAACCCCGCCGCGGCAGCGGCAGCCGGGCGTTGCCCGGCCGTATGTCCGGCCGATATTGGTGGAGGATCGGAGCAATAGCTGCGCGCCCCATGCCCACCCCGACCGCCGGTGGCGAGACGGATTCTCCGCCCAAACGCTTGCCCCGATTCTCCGCGGCGCGGCTCATCCTCCTGACCAGTTTCGGGGCGATGCTGGCGCTGCTGACGGCGATCGCTGGGGCGGCATGGTGGAGCTATTCGGATGCGATCATCGACGGGCGCCGCGCCGCCGCCGACCTCGCGCGGATCACCCACGGCCAGATCGCCCGCATCCTGGAGCAGGCCGACCTCCTGCTGCTCGACCAGCGCGACGTCGCCCTTTCCGTCGACTGGGGCGACCCCCGCCGGTCCCGCGCGGCCAGCGAACGGCTGGCCCAACGCGCAGCCGTACTCCCCTATGTGTTCGGGCTGTTCATCGTTGCGCCCAATGGCGACATCCTCGCCAGCAGCATGCGGGACGTTCCGCCCCTCAGCGCCGCCGACCGGGAATATTTCGTGGCTCAACAGGCGACCGACCAGGGCCTGCTGATCAGCGAGCCGCTATACAGCCGGGTCTCGGGCGAGCCGATCATGGTGCTGAGCCGCCGGGTCTCCGGCCCGGACGGCAGTTTCGCGGGCGTGGTTCTCGTCTCGCTCAACCTGCAGCGGCTCGCCCGGCTGTTCGATCGCCTGCCGGCACGCAACGATCCGGTGCTCCAGTTCCTCGATCCGGGAGGCAAGGTCATCGCCTATGCACCCGCCGACTATAACTATACGGTCCCGGAGGCGGCAGAGAACGACTCCCGCATCTGGAGCACCCGCGGGCTGTCACCCTATCCGTTGACGATCCGGGCCGGTCTCAGCAAAGCGGCGGTGGTGGCGGAATGGCGCCGCGACACGGAGCCCTACGTCGTCGTCGCGGCGCTCGCCGTTCTGGGCCTCATCGGGCTCACCGCCACGTCGCTAAGACGAGCTCGCAACGAGGACCGCTACGGGCGTGCGCTGATCGGGCTGACCGGCGCTCTCGAGGAGCGGGTCCGCGAGCGGACGGCGGACCTGGAGACGGTCAACCGCCGTCTGACCCAGACCATCGCCGAGCTGGATGCGAAGTCACGGACCCTGCGCGAGAGCGAGGACAAGCTGCGGCTGGCCGTGGAGGCGACCGAGTTGGGCCTGTGGGACTACGCACCCGACACCGGACGCCTGACCTGGTCGGACCGGTTGAAGGCGTTCTATGGCTTGCCGGCCGACGCCGAAATCGACTTCGACCGCTACATCGCCGGGATTCATCCCGAGGACCGCGACCTCGTCCTCGAGGCCCACAGGCGAGCGCTCGACCCGAACGGGGACGATCGGTTCGGCTTCGAGCACCGGACCGTCGCTTCCGACGGCACGATCCGCTGGCTGCTCGTCGCCGGACAGGTCCTGTTCGACGCGGAGCGCCGGCCGGCCCGCGCGATCGGTACCGCCCGCGACATCACCGGGCGTAAACAGTCCGAGGAGGCGTTGCGGGCCTCGCACGCGCGGATCGAGGAGATTCTGGAAAGCATCGACGATGCTTTCTTCGCCGTCGACAACGATTGGCGGTTCAGTTACGTCAACCGGCACGCCGAACGGCTCTGGCGCCGCCGACGGGAGGAGCTGCTAGGGCAGGTCATCTGGGAGTGCTTCCCACAGGTCGTCGGTACCGAGCCGTACCAACTCTATATCGAGGCGATGCGCGACCGGCAGCCGATCCGTACCGAGACCGTGGCGGTGACCATCGACAAGCCGATCGATCTCGCGATCTACCCCAGCGCATCTGGCCTGTCCGTGTATTTCCGCGAGATCACGGCCCGCAAGCAGGCGGAGGAGCGTCAGCGCCTGCTGATGGCCGAACTCGACCACCGCGTGAAGAACGTGCTCGCGACCATTCAGTCGATCGCGCGGCAGACATTACCGCGGGACGAGGCGACCGCCGTCTTCCTCGGCCGGCTGTCGGCCCTGTCGCAGACGCACACGCTGCTGGCCGAAGGGCGCTGGGAGGGCGCGGCGCTCGACCAGATCGTGCGGGCGGAACTGGCACCCTATGTCGGCGGCGATTCGGGGCCGCAAGTGACAATCCGGGGCGAGACGGTGGTTCTCAGGCCGAAGGCGGCGCAGGTGCTGACCATGGCCATCCATGAGCTGGCGACCAACGCGGCCAAATACGGCGCCCTCTCCGTACCCGAAGGACGGCTCGACGTCTCCTGGGCGGTCCGGCAGCAGGACGGGCGGGCGATGCTGGTGCTGCACTGGGCCGAAGCGAACGGACCATCCGTATGCGAACCAACCCGGCGCGGCTTCGGTCGGCTCATGATCGAGCGCGGCACCGCCTACGAACTGCACGGGGACGTGCGAATGGAGTTCCGGCCGGAGGGGCTCGCCTGCACGATGACCATCCCACTCGCCGACGCTGCGGCCACCGCCCACTGATCCCACGCTCCGCCGCGATGGCGCCGCCCCGCCCCGCTGCACCAGGGGTGATTCAGACGGCGGGCCGGGGTGCCTCCTTGCCTTTGATCTGGGTACGGAGCATCAGCCGGCGGCTGCCGGCGTCGAAGGGGTCGCGGCGGTGCATGGTCGAGCGGTTGTCCCAGAGCAGCAGGTCGCCGACGCGCCAGCGATGGACGTACAGATGCTCCGGCCGGGTGGCATGCTCCCAGAGTGCGTCCAGCAGGCTCTCGGACTCGTCGAGCGGGAGGCCGACCACATAGGCGTTCTTCCGGCGACCGAGATAGAGGGTCGGTGTACCGGTGCGCGGGTGGGCGCAGATGATCGGGTGAACGACGCCGATCGAGGTGACCGGGTCGTCGTTGGCCGTCACGCCGGCACGCAGATAGCCGCCGGAATTGTAGGTGCCGTCATGCTTGATGCTGCGCCCGGCGACCGCCTTGCGGAGCGCCGCCGGCAGCGAGGCGCAAGCGACGTTCATCCCGCATACCCAGGTATCGCCGCCGGTCGGCGGCACCTCGAGTGCATACAGCATCGACGCGTCAGGCGGATTCTCGAGATAGGACATGTCGGTGTGCCACACCGCCTCGCCCGCGCCGAGACTGCCGATCGGTTTGCCGTCCGGACCGAGAATGTTGGAGACGACGTAGATTTCCGGATAGCCCGGCACGGCGGTGCGGCCGTTCTCCTGGATCGGGGCGAGATCGAGGCCGCCGAAACGGCGGCTGAAGGCAACCAACGCATCGTGCGAGAGATGCTGGTCCCGGAACAGCAGGGCCGAATGCGTGTCCCATGCCTGCATGATGAAGGCGAACGCCGCGTCGCTCAGCGCGGCCAGATCGACCCCCACGATCTCGGCGCCGACGGCGTCGGACAAGGGCCGGACTTGCGGCGCCGCCCGACCGGTCACAACGGATGGAGCAAGATCGGCAGCCATGCTGGTCTCCTCCCGCCCGGGGAGCCGAGGCGCGACACAGCGGCGGCCTGCCCGGGACGCTCGTTTCTTGTCTGGAGCGCCAGGATAGGCGCCACGAGGGAGGATGGGAATGGGGCTGCGGCGATCACCATTGCGGGCTGCCCCGGCTCCCGTCAGATCCGGCCCGGCGACCCGGCCGACGCGGGGTCGCGGAACCGGTCGAAATAGGTCCACGTGCCCGGGATGAAGCCGAACCGGAACTGCAGCTGGCTCCAGCCGTCATTGGCGACGGCGTACAGCGCCGACCGGGCGTTCAGCGGATAGTGCCAGGGGCCGGCCAACCGCAGCGGCGGCGGGTGGCGGTGGTCCGGATCCACGACGTCGTTGAAGTACCACTGCAACAGAACGAAATCCGGGTGCACGGCATCGAGCGCGGTGCGCAAACTGCGCGCGTTGCGGCGGTAATCGGCACCGGCGTCCCCGAAATTGAGAACCTCGAACCGGCCGCCGGTCGCGTTCACGGCCTGCTCCGGCCTCTCAGTCGTCCGGTCCGCCTCGCGCACGCCCTGCCCTTAGGTGAAGAAATCGCCCACCACGACGATGCGGTACACTCCCGGCTCGGCGTGCGGCGCGAACTCCCGCTCACGGAAGCCGAGGCTGTTGCGGATCAGCGGGTTCTCGGCGTACCAGCGCCGCAGTCGTGGTAGAAGGCCGAGAGGCCCAGGACGCGCGTCGGCGGGCTCAGAAGATCGTGTAGATGAACGGTGCCACTGCCGAACCCTGGGTCAGCACGACCAGGCCGCCGGACAGCATGCACATGACCAGGATGGGCAAGGGCCAGAACTTCTTGGGGGCACGCATGAAGTCCCAGAGTTCGCGGCTGAGAGAGAACATGGCGCCGGTTCCCGTCAGTACCGGTTCGGCATTGTGGCGGGGCCGGGACCCGGCGGCTCGTAGCCGAAGGACCGCTCGGTCGGCGCCGTCGCCTCGCCGCCGCGCGCGAAATCCTCGTGCAGCCCGGGCTGGACCATCCGTCCTTCCGCTCCCGATCACGGATTCACTGAGCCGGCGTTCCTGCGTTGCTACCGGGTGGCGCGGTTCAAACAGGTTTTTCGATCGAACCGGTTCGGGAAAGCCGCTGCAGCGCCGGAACGGGGACCGGAGCCGCCGCCTACCGTCGCTCAGGCGCAGCCCGGTCGCCGATCGGCCCGCCATGCTGTCGCAACGCGGCAGAAGCAAAGGCGAACCGGGACCAGCGGCCCGGGTCGGGTCGACCGGTCGCGCACCGAACCGACGGACCGGTCCGGCGGGGACCGCGGCCATGCCGACACGCAGGATGTTCGCGCAACGGGAATCACGCCGTCGGGCGACGGCTCGCGGCCGACAGGAGACGATGTTCGGGAAACCATCCTTCCCGTAGCGACGGTGCTTCCCGCCGCGCCTCCGGGAGGCCTCGTGCCGTCTTCCGCGCAGCACCTTACGACTCCTTGACGGTCGCGGCCACGCAAATCCCGCGGGCCGGTCTCGCGACCAAAACGGTCGAGTTCCTGCGCGTGCCCGGCGGCAGCGCTGCTTCGACGTGAACGGGGCCACCTGAACCGCTGGGCTCAGCGGCAGGACGGTCCGGACCCGGATCGCACGATTCGGCATGTTTCCGACACGATTCGGCATGTTTCCGACACGATTCGGCATGTTTCCGACACGATTCGGCAT
>CAZVAR010000001.1:50418-75607 GCA_964625225.1 uncultured Alphaproteobacteria bacterium
GTTTCCGAAAGGTAGAAAGAAAGTCGGGTGGCCCGGTCGACTCGAAGACCGTTGCGAAGGTGAGGACGGCGACGCGGCCGCTGCGATCGCGGGGAGATCCCGCTCCCCGCCGCCGCGGCCGAGGCGCGACCGGACGCAGCACGGGTCCAGACATGCCACCCTTCCAGCGCGCCCGTCCCATCTGCGCGCGAGCGGCTCTTATGCGTTGCGCTCCGCCGCCCTCCCGGGACATGCGATGCCGATGACTCCGGCCGCCTGCACTGCCGGACCGCTTTCCCGGGACCCCCGAGCGATTTTCATGTCTTTGGCGCAATGCCCGGGCCGACTCGGTCGCATTCGGGGCCGTGCCGGGACCATCGGGGTACCCGGACCGACCGCAACGGACATCACGGGTGGAACAATGTATCGACCCCGTGCCGGACGGCGTTTCGTCAATCATTTTAGGATGTTAGCGGTTTCGTGGATCGCCTCTATTTGGCCGGCCCGCTAAGATCCGTTTGCTCCATGTCCGAAGCGGCGTATCGTTTTATCCGAACCAATTCCGCCGGTGTCGCATGATCATTCGACCGATGCTCGGTGAGGTGGAATTGCCTCAAATTGAAGCGGTTCGCGCACTTCAGATGCGTCGGGTCGCGGACCTTCCGGTTCCGGGGCTCGATGGCGACCTGCAGCAGGATCTGGGCGACGGCGGGATGTCGGTCGAAATCGTAGGTTCGCTACAGGGGGACGAAGCCCGCGACAGCTTCCTGGAAGGCATCCGTGGCCCCTATGAAAGCGGCGAGCCGGTCACCTTCGTCGCCGACATCCTCACCGCGACCTCGGTCGAACAGGTGCTGATCCGTTCCCTGACGGTGGAGGAAGTCAACGATTGGTCGGCGCCGTTCCGCTACCGGCTCGTGCTGCGGGAGTATGTCGAGCCGCCGCCGCCACCGGCGCCGTTCGACGAACTCGGGCTGGACCTCGACGCGGACCTTGACCTCCTTGCCGAGCTCGGTTTGGAGGGCCTGGAGCTGCCCGGCCTCCTGGCCGACGTGCCGGCACTCGGCAACCCGGTCGAACCGCTGATGCCGGCCCTCGACGGGGTCGAGGCGGCGACCGAGCCGGTCTCCGGGCTGCTGACCGGGCTCCGCTCGGCGCTTCTCGACTGAGTGGAGCGGTAGCATGCCTCTGGTCGATCGCCTGGAAGCAAGCTTCTCCGAAGGCGGTTTTGACCTGACGGCGGCATTCGACGGCGTTCGGGGCGCGATCGGTGCGGTGGATATCGCCGCACCTGCGATCGACCGCGGCGGAATCGACCGTGCCAGACAGCTCCTGAACGATTTCGATCTCGGCGGCTTCGGCGACAGCGTCGCTGCCGTGGCAGCGCAGGCGGGCGCGGAGCTGGACCGGCTGCCGCTCGGCCAGGAGCTGCTGGCTCCGATCGAAGCGGCCCTGGCGGCGGTACAGGTCGCGACGCCCGAGCGCATCGCCCAGCTTCGCGCCGCACTCGAGACGGCGGAGCGGATCGGCAGCGGGCGTGGCCCCGGGCTGGCGGGTTTGCAGGATGCAATCGGCGAGTTGGCGTCGCTGCCGCAGGCGCCGGGAGTCGCGGACATCCTCGATCTTGCGCGCGGCCTCCTGCCCGTACCGCTTTCGATCGATGACGCCGCGGGGACGGTCGGGACCTACGGCGCCGGCGCCGTGGCGCTGGTGACCAAGGTCGGCGCGCTGATGGCCTTGCGCACGGTGGCGCGCGAGATCGAGAACCAGGCGCGGCTGACCGCACAGCAGCTCAATGCCGAGGCGGCACGGAATGCGGCGCTGCGGCTGCAGGGCATGGCCGGCGAAGGCGGGCTGGGGCGGCTGCTCGACGGGGTCGACCCCGGCGACGCCGCCGCCGCGGCCGCCCTGGCAGGACCTTTGCGGGCTTTCGCCGCCGCGGTCGACGACCTTGCCGACGCCGCGATCCGCGGGCTCGCCTTCGGCGAGGCGACGTTGGTCCACGCCGGCCTCGACCGGCGGGCCGAGCAGCTCGAGCTGGCATCGCGCGCGCTGACCTCCGCCGGCACGGCGCCAGTGCGGGCGATGGTCGCCGACATCATGGAACGGCTGCAGCCGGTGTTGGCGATCCGGCTCGGGGATCCGGCGGCATCGCTGGAGGCGTTCTGGGGCGAAGCCACCGGGATCGTAGACGAGCTTGCACAGGCGATCCGCAACGTTGACACGGCGATTCTGACCGGTCCGATCACGGCAGGAATCGAAAGCGCCACCGACGGTCTCGCACAGGTGGCAAGAGCGGTCGAGGAGGCCGCTGCCGCCATCCGCAATGCGATCGCCGCGGTCCGCGGGGCGATCGGCGCGCTCAATCTGGGCCAGATCGCCGAAGCGCTGCACGAGGCGATGCGCCCCGTGGTTGAGGCGGTTGCCGAACTGGAGCGTCTGGTCGCCGCGGCGCAGGCCGAGATCGAGCGCGTCGCCGCGGAGATCACCGCAGCGGTGGATGCGGTACGGGCCGCGGCCGGGACGGCCGCTGACCAGATCCAGGCAGCGTTCGATCGCCTGAACGCCGCGATGACCGCGGTCGACGTGCAGCGCTTGGTCGACGAGGTGCGCGACGGAGTCCGCGCCGTGGCCGACGCGCTCCAGGCCATCCAACTGCAGCCCTATTTCGATGCCGCGATCGACGTCATCGACACCGGCGCAGACCTGCTCGACGCGGTACCGTTCGACATCCTGCCCGACGACGCGCGCCGCGAGCTCGAGGAGACCGCCCGGCCGATCAAGGCGATCGATTTCCAGGCAGACGTGGCCGACGTGCTGAAAGCGCGGCTCGATACGATCGTGACCAGTCTCGACACCGAGGTGCTGACCGAGCTGGAGGCCGCCTATGCCGACGCGGTCGCATTCCTCGGGCGGGTCGACCTGCGCGGCGAGGTCGAGCGCTTCGAGCGGGAGCATTTCGACCCGCTGATCGCCTCGATTTCGGCGATCGACCCGACCGAGATCCTGAAGCCGGTGACGGAGGCGCTGGAGGAGGTTCGCGGCGCCCTCGCCGGCCTCGATCCGGGCGCGCTGCTCGCCCCGGTCGAGGCGGCGTTCGACGCGCTGCTGGCGCAGCTCGACGCGCTGGACCCCGCCGCCCTGCTGGCTCCCATCACGGCAGAAATCGAAGCGGTGCGTGCCCAGATCGCCGACGCGATCCTGCTCGACGAATGGGAGCCGCGGATCGACGAGATCCGTGACCTCGCGCTGGCGCAGGTAGACCGGCTCGATATCGCGGCGATCGTCCCGCCCCTGGCGCGCGGCTTCGATGCGCTGGTCGCCGAGGCCGGGGCCGGCCTCGAACTCGTCAATCTGCCGGGCACGGCGGTGGCGCTGCTGGCGCAGGGCCTGCGGCTGCCGGTCGACAGCGGCGCCTTCGCCGACGTGTCGGCCTGGATCGGCGGTGAAGACGGGGCCGCGGCCCTGCGCAGCTCGCTCGGCTCCGCGGCGTCCGCGCTCGAGGACACGCGAGACGCCGTGCGCGGCCTCGATCTCGCGGCCGCGGTCGCGGCGGCGCAGCCCGTCTACCGCAGCCTGACCGCGGCCCTGACGGCAATGCCCGAGACCTCACCGGTCCGCGCCCGGCTCGCGCCATTGCTGGCCGGTGCCTCGCCGCTGGACCGGCTCGCCGGCACCGCCGAGGGCGCCGCACGCTATGCCGGGCGGCTGGATGCCGCCGCGGGGCGCCTGCGCGAGCTGGAAGGCTCCGGCTGGAGCGAGGTGCGTGCGGCGTCCGAGGATCTGCGCGATGCGCTGCGGCCGCTGGCGGCGGTCCCACAGTTCCTCCGCGGCCTGTTCGGCCGGGTCGGCCTGGACCCGGGGGGCAAGCCCCTCTCGGGGCTGCTCGTCGATCTGTTCGCCTTTCTTCATCCGGAGCGCTCACTGCAGCCGCTGCTGCCGGTCGAGGCGGCTGTCAAACTGAAGGCACGCGAGGCCCTGGATGACGGCATCGCCCGCCCGCTCAAGGAGGGCGCAGTCGCAATACGCAGCCTGATCGATGCCGTCGACCTCGAGCCCGTCCGGGCCGAGCTGGCGGCGTTGCACGCCCAGGTGCGCGACGAGGTGGAAGCGTTCCGGCCGAGCCTGCTGCTGGGCGACGTGCTGGCCGGGTTCGAAGCCGCGAAAGCGACGATCGTCGCGTTCGATCCGCTCGGGCCGGCGGCGGCCGCGATCGCGACGATGCGCGACGCGCTGGCCGACCTGATCGGGAACTTCCGGCCGAGCCAGCGCTTGGCCGGGGTCTTCGCGCTCTACGACCAGGTCGTCGCGGCGGCCGGGGTGCTCGACATCCGATCCGTGCTGGAGCCGATCCTGACCGCCCTGCAGGAGATCGAGGCCCAGCTCGACAGCGGGCTCGACGATACCGCGGCGGCGCTGAAGCGGTTGCAGGGGGCGCTGCCATGACGATTTCGCTGCCGGCGGTCGCCGTCACGCTCCTCGCCCACAGGCGGCTCGCCGATTTCGAGCAGTCGCTGCGGCGCAAGGTGGCGCTCCGCGAGCTTCAGGATCGTGACCTGCTGCATCGCCCGCCGTTCGTGCGCGACACCGACCGCCGCATCCTGGAGCTGGCCGCCCGCGCCCGCGCCGCCTTCGAGGGCGGCCCGCACGTTCCGGTCCCGAACCGCCGGATGCTCGGCCAGAGCGTCAGCGGCTTGGCGCTGACCGGGACGGCCGCGCTGGACCTCGCCGGCTATCTCGACCTGATGGAGCCGGCCGGCAATTGGGTCGAGACGATGGTCCGCCGCGGCAACGGCGACCCGAACCTCAGCCGTGTCACCGTCCCGGCCGCCCGCTTCGCGCTGCGGGCCGGGCAGATCGCCCTGGGCAAGACCGCCGATCCGAACGAGCAGGCGGCGATCCGCGCCTTTACGTCCGGTCTGCTCTGCACGATCGCCACCAATCTCGTCGGCAACCCGGTGATGCGCGATCTGCAGGCGCAGATCGGCCCGATCGACTGGGATCCCCGCACGCCGCTGGCCTTTACCGGCCCGCTCAACGGGAGAGTCGGCGACACGCTGCTCGAGGGTGTGCCGCGCTCGCCGGATTGGGAGCGCTGGTGGCCGAGTGCGGACGACGTGCCGAAGGCGGTGTTCGAGGGCCTCGCCGAAGCTCTTCGCGAGGTCTACGGCTTGGCCGGCGAGCGACCGTCCGGCTTCGCCGATTTCGAAGACGGGATCGACCAGGACGCGGCGCGGCGGCTGGCCGAGCTGGCCCAGGACCCGGACCGGCTGCGCGAGGCCTACCGGCTCTTCCGGCAGGGCGATCTCGCGATCGGTCGCGGCTGGGGCTGGTTCGCCTGGGCGGCGGTGCTGATGGCGTTCTTCCTGATGGCGCCGCTGACGCTGCTGATCGGGCTGGCGCTGCCGCACGGCAGCCGCCTCCTGACCAGCGGCCCCGCACCCGACGAGCAGTCGGTCTACGAACTGCTGACGCTGGGCCTCGTCGTCGGCAGCCTGAGCCCCTTCATCGCCGCCATGGTGATGTGGCCGGCGGTGCCGACCGGCAGCGGCCCGTTCGTCAACGCGCTGGTGTTCTTCATCCTTCGCCTCGCCCTCGCGCTCGTCTGGGGGTTCAGCCTCGGCAGCGACTGGAAGCCGGGGGTGCGCTGGGGCCTCGTCGCCACGCCGCTGATGGCGATCGACATCTATTTCCTGATCCGCGGCGTGATCGCCGCCGGCGACAAGCAGCGGCCGGGACCGAAGCTCGTCTTCCTGATGCAGATCCTGCCGCTGATCACGGCGGTCACGGCGCTGGCCTTCGGCAGCCTCATCCATCTGGTCGGCGGCGAGCGCAAGGAGATCGCCTTCTGGGTGATCTGGGCGATCCTGACCGTCGCCGCCCTGGTAGCGAGCGGTCTCATGGGCAACTCGCTGGCCAAGGCCGGCGGCATTCCGGTGCTGATCTCCGGACGCGGGCGATTGCCGCTGACGACGAGCCTGCCCGGCGCGGCCGGGCAGGACGCGCGGCGCGGCTTCGCTCGGCTGTTCGATGACAGCACGCTCTGGCACGACCCGGCCAATGCGGCGCCGACGCTGGCCGACCTCGCTTTTCCGGCCGGGCGGCGCGCACTGGTCCGGCTGTGGTGGGAGGGCAGCGGACGGCTGGAGATCCGGCACGACCGCCATCGCATCACCTTCCGTCGCGAGGACGGTACCGAGTTCGACCTGCGCCTGCCGCCGACGCCGATAACCGCCAGCGACCTCGCGCAGCGTATCGCCGCGACCGTGCAGGACGCCGATGGCTCCACCGACAGGCTGAAGACCGAGGTGGTGGACGATGCGGCCGCCCGGCGTTACCCCCTGCCCTTCCCCGAGATGCTGTCGGACCCCGGCGATACGGCGGAGACCCGTGCGGAGCACGACGCGCTCCGCGACGCGTTCGTCGAGGTCGGGACGTCGAGGAAGAAGGCATATCTGCTGCACCAGGCGCCGCGCGTCGAGCAGACCACCCCGTTCGCGCCGCGCGGACCGTCGGGAAACATCCTCGAGGGCTTCAAGGTCGTGCCGGAGGCGTCGTTGGCGGACCTCGACGGCTCCGCGCTCGGGATCGCGGCGGATCTCGCGGCGATGCTGTGCATGGGCGCGGTGCCGACCATGGCCGGCGGTCCGGTGCCCGTCCCCGGCGTGGCCGCGAACCCGAACCTGGCCGAGGTCCGGCAGGTGTTCCGGCAGTGGAACCTCGACGAGCGGCGGGTCAACGAGTGGCGCATGCTGGTGGTCGGCGGCGCGGCACGCGAGGACGCCGGCGCGGCGCCCGCAGGTGAGCCGCTGACCCGCGAGCTGGGCTGGGTTCCGCTCTGGCGCGCCTGGTCGCGGATGGCGACGGATCTCACCACCGATACCGACAGCACGGCGCCGGCGGAATACAACCCGCCCCTGGCGCGGGCGGGCGGACGGCCGGTGGCGCCGGCCAACCGCGATCTCACTCAGGCCATCCGCTATCTGTTCGAGCTGCCCTGATGCCGCTGGCCGCCTTCATAGACCGCATCGCGGACTATCTGAACGGGGCGGTGACGCCGGCGCCGGCGCTGATCGCGGCGCGCTATCCGGCGGCAGCGGCGGAGCTCCCCGCCGCGGCGCTGTCGGTACGCGATGCGGAGCCGGCGGCGGTCGGGCTCGGCTCGGCCGCGGAGCGCGAGCGGCGCGGAGCGCTGGAGACCGAGATCCGGCTCGATCTCGCCGACCCGGTGATCGTGTTTCCCGACGAAGCGGTCAGCCTGCTGTCGCCGGATCGCCGCGAGCTGCGCATCCCACACGGCCCGCTGGTGCGGGCGGACGGCAGCGCGGCTCCGCCCTTCACGGCCGCCGATTTCGAGGCGGCGCTGGACGGTGCGCCGCTGCCGCTGGTGGCCAACACCCCGCAACCGGGTCAGGTCCAGCTCGAGCCGGAGACCGGTACCGCCCGCTTCGGCAGCCCTCTGCCGGCGACGGGCGAGCTCCGGCTCCGCTACTTCGTCGGCCGCTGGGAGGTGCTGGTTCGCCGTGTGCGCGGGACCCTCGAGGTCGAGCTGTTCGCCGCCGGTGCCGCCGCCCTCGATGCGCTCAGCCGGTCGGTCGCCGACGCACTGCGCAGCGACGTGGCGCGGCCGCGCCTGCCGGGTCTCCTGGAGATTCAGCCGCGCGCCTGGACCGCTGCGCAGCCTCCCGACCCCGACCGCGCCAACGCGCTCAGCCGGCTGACGGCCTATGCGTTCGACTTCGAGCTGCTGGACACGGTGCTGCCGACCGGCGGCGGTGTGATCCGGACGGTGCAGGTGGACGCCGTCAGTGATGCCGTGACCGAACGATTCGAGATCCCCTGACCCCGCGAGGAACCGCCCAACCGCCGCCGAGGAGATGTTCCGATGAGCGAATCGATAGCCGAGATGATCCTTCCCGGTACCTACATTGAGGTTCGGGCGGAGGGGCTGATCAGTGTCGGCTCGATCGCCACCGGGAACATCGGCATTGTCGGCACCGCCGCCCGCGGTCCGCGCAACGAGGTGCGGATCGTCAATTCCTATCCCGAGGCGGTCGAGCTGTTCGGGGCCTACGATCCCTTCGGCGAGCCGCGCACGCCGGACCATCCGCTGAGCCTCGTCCGGGCGTTGCAGCTCGCCTTCCAGGGCGGGGCGCGGACCTGCTATGCGGTCCGCATCGCCAATGGCGACCCGACCGCGGCCAGCCTTGCGCTCCAGGCAGGCGGGGGCCCCTCCTTCACGCTGACGGCGGTCGATGCCGGCACCTGGGGCCGGGACATCCTGGTCAGCGTCATCAATGAGGGCAGCGCGGCCACGCCGGACTTCAAGGTCGAGCTGCAGTACCGTCAGGTCAAGGAGGTATTCCACGGCCCGGATGTGACAACGGTCCACGCGGCGATCCGCGACGGCTCGACGCTGGTCACCGTCAGCAGCCCGCCGGAGCGCACCGACCAGCCGCTCGATACCCTGTTCCCGGCCGTGCCGCTCACGGGCGGCAACGACCGGGCCAATGTCACCAGCGTCGACGTCGCTGCCGGGCTGGCCGTTCTGGAGGACCAGCCGGTCAACATCCTCCTGACGGCGGGCATGGCGTCCGACGATGTGCGCGGGGTCGTGCTCGGTCATCTCGAAACGACCGAGAACGAGGGCCACGACCGGATCGCCATCCTGGGACCGCCGACCTCGGCCCCGGCCGACGTGCAGGCGGAATCGGACAATGTCAGCGACGACCGGGTCGTGCTCGCGGCGCCCGGCCTGCGGGCGGTCGATGCGGCGACCGGCCAGGTGGTGAGCCTGCCGCCGCCCTATATGGCCGCGGTGATCGCCGGCCGGCTCGCGACGCTGGCGCCGCATGTCAGCCTGACCAACAAGTCGGTCGCGGTCGACGATCTCGATCTCCACTACTCCTCGGGCGTGCTGCGCAACCTGCTGCAGCGCCGGGTGCTGCTGGTGCGGCGCAATTTCGGCCTCCAGGTCGTCCGCGGCATCACCACCGACGCCGGACCGTTCCGGCAGATCTCCGTCCGCCGCATCGTCGACTACGCCAAGGCCGGCGTCCGGTCCGGCTCCAACCCCTATATCGGCCGGCTCAACAATGCCCGCGTGCGGGCGGCGCTGCAGGCGACGCTGGACAGCTTCCTGTCGCAGATGGTGCTGGACGAGATGCTGACCGGCTACAGCCTGGAGGTCACGGCGACGCGGCGCCAGGAGATCGAAGGCGTCGCGGTGGTGACGATGACGCTCCAGCCGACCTTCTCGATCGACTTCATCCGCGTGACCATGAACCTGCAATAGCGGCGGCCGAAGGGAGATCGCGCCATGGCCAACATGCACATCTTCACCGGCGCCGACGGCGCCATCAGCGTGGCCGCCGATACCGGCATCGAGGGCGAGGCGGCCGCCGACATTGCGGAAACCTACGCACTCACCCCCGTCGGTCGTGCCACCGGGGTCACCATCATGGTGGAATCGGAGATGCGGCCGTTCCACGAGATCGGCCAGCGCTACGCGACCGAGCTGCGCCCCGGCAACGTCAACGTTCGCGGGACCATCGAGCGGGCGCATGTCAACGGTGCGCTGCTGCGGCTGATGCTGGGCGAAGGGGCCAATGCGAGCCGCCCGGCCGCCGCCTTCCCCAGCCCGACCTTCAATCTCAGCGTCCGGCTCGAGAACCCGGCTTTCCCCGGCAACACCGCGACCGTGACCGTCCACGGGGTCAAGCTCGACGGCTGGAGCTTCACCTTCCCGGAGGACGCGTTCGTGATGGAGCAGGTCTCGTTCCGGGGCCTGTGGATCAGCACCGTCGATACGGAAGCCTGACGTGTCGCTCGCGACGGCCGATCTGCTGCTCGGCGGCGACGCCACCTTCGTGGTGACGGTGCCGGCCGAGGTGCTGCACCCCGGCGGCGCCGACGGCGCCGGCGAGCCGCCGGCCGGCGGGACCGTCACGATCCGGCCCCTGCGCCTTGCCGACATCCAGCGCATCCGCAAGGCAAGCGAGGGTCAGGACGCGCTGACCGGCGCACTGATGATCCAGGAGGCGCTGGTCGAGCCGAGCGTCAAGCTCGATCAGGTCAACCGGATGCATGCCGGCCTGGTGCAGTTCCTGCTGCGCGAGATCAACCGGGTCAGCGGCCTGTCGCTGTCGAGCGACGAGCTGCGCGATACCGTGCAGGCGCCGCTCGCCCGCGCCTGCTACACGCTGGCGCGCGAGTTCGGCTGGACACCGCAGGACTGCGCGCAGCTCACGCTGGGCCAGATCCTCGTCTATCTGGAGATGATCGGCCGCGGCGAAACCTTGTCCGGCGAGGCCGGGCCATGAACCGCCGCTGGCCGCGCGCGGCGCACGCCCCGGCCGCCGCGATGGCCGCGGTGGAGCGTCTGTCCCTTGCGGCGCTGGCGCCGCTGCGGCAGGCACTGCCCTTCGAGCTGGCGCGGGATCCGCTCGCCGGGCTCGCACGGCCGCAAGCGGACATCGAGAGCGCGCTGCGCGCCGTGCTGGACCGGCCGCGAGCGGCGGCCGCGACCGTGCCGATGCGGACCGCGCGGGCGGCATTCCCCGCCCCCGCCCCGTTGCGGAGCCGCGCTCCGACATTGTCCGGGGCTGCCCCGCCCGCGCCGGCACGAACAGCCGCCTTCGGGCCGCCTGCCCCGGAACGGAGCCCCGCCTTCGCGCCGCCCGTCGGGCCGGTGCCTTCCCCGGCCCGGGTCGATGCGACGGTCGCCGCGTTGGTCCGCGATGCCGGCGTCGCCGCAGCCGCGACCGTCCCGGCCGCAACCGCGGTTGACCGGGCCGCGACCGGGCCGCACACCGCGGCGCGAAACCGGCGTACGACGCCATCTGTCTGGCACGGCGATCTGGAACCGGCACCGGCCGCATGGCCCACCCGCGTCCGCAGGCAGGGGCCGGCCGCGCACCCGCCGATCCCGAACGATGCCGGCCTGACTCCGTTCGCCCGCCGCGCCGGCATCGGTTCCGAGGCGGTCGAGCGGCCCATCGCGATCGCGCTCCCGCCGCAGCTCGCCGGCGAGGCGCCGCCGCAGGCGGCCTACGGCTCGCGGCCACACGCCGTGCCGCCCGGCACGGCGGCACCCGCGGCGGCCGCGCAACGCCCGGCCGTGCCGGAACCGGCGGACATGGCGGAGACCCGCCCGGCCGCACCGATACGCGGCTCCGGGCTCGAGCGGCTGGTGGCGATCTGGCACGGCACGCCTCCGACGGCCGGTGAGGCGCCGACGCGACCTTCGCGCCCGGCCGTGCCGGATTACCGGACGGTCGCCGACGAGCGATTGCCGGCACCAACGTTCGACGAGGAGACGTTGGCGGAGGCGATCGAACGTCTCGTCGTACGCGAGGCGCGGCGGCACGGCATCCGGACGGACGGGTCATGAGCCGGCTTCGCCCCCGCTGCGCGATCTCCGTCGACGGTCGGGAGCTGACCGCCGCGGAGGCAGGCCTTGCCGCGGTTACGGTGCGGCTCGGCCTCGGCGGGTCGCACGACAGCGCCAGCATCGTCCTGTCGCCACTCTCGCCGGTCGCGGACACGGAGCCGGGAGCGGAGCTGGTGATCGCCTTCGGCTACGACGAGGCGGACACGCCGGTGCTGACCGGGACGGTCGCCACGGTCGAGCGGCGGGCCGGAGCCGTCCTGCTGGAGGGACTTGCCGCGACGGCGGCGCTGTCGAACATCCGCCTGTCCCGGTCCTACCTGTCGACCACGGTCGGCGAGATCGCCGCCGACCTGCTCGACGAGGCCGGCGTCGCCGCGGGCCGCGTCCAGGCCACGACCAGCCTCGCCGCCTTCCATGCCGATGCACGCCAGACTGCCTGGCAGCATTTACATCGGCTGGCGCGGCTCGGCGCGGTGGAGCTGTCGACGGCGGCGGACGGCGCGCTCAATCTGCAGCCGCCCAAATCCGGCCCGTTCCCCGACCACACGCTGCGCTACGGTGCCGACCTGACCGCCTGGCAGGTAGGCGGCGCGACGGCAGGCACGCCGGTCGCGTCGGCACCGCACGGGGCGGGGAGTCAGCTCGGCGCCGACAAGTGGCATATCCTGCTGAAGGAGCCGGCCGGCGCCGAGCCGAGCGGGCCGACACGGGTGCTCGCGGCGGTCCGCGACCGGACGGTGGCCGATGCGCTGACCCAGGAGGCGGAGGCCGCCGCGCGCCGCGCGGAACGGACGGGAGAGCTCATTGCCGTCGGCACGGCCGGGCCGCGCCCGGGCGATCTGATCGCGATCGAGGATCTGCCCGGGGGGCTGGGCGGGCCGGTCCGGGCACTCGCTGTCGTGCACCGGCTGGACGGCAGCCGCGGCTGGAGAACCCGCATCCGCGTCGGAGGCGTGGCATGACTGGCCTGGTACCCCTGATCCGCGCCGTCGTCCGCGAGGAGCTGGCCGGGCGCATGAGCCTGGATCTCGGCATCGTCACCAAGGTCGCGACCAACGAGGGCGGAGCCGGAGACGCCAACATCGACGTCAACCTGCGGCTGCGCGCCAGCGGCCTGGAGCTGCAACGGGTGCCGGTGGCGGTCGCGCGCCTCGGCCTCTCCGCCGCGCCACGTGAGGGGGATCTGGCTGCGGTCGGCTTCCTCGACGGCGATCTCGACGGGCCGGTGGTGCTCGGTTTCCTCTACAGCGACGCGACGCCCGCCCCCGACGCCGGCCCCGAGGAGATCGTCTACCGGGTGCCGGACGCGGGCGACGACGCCGCGCGACGCCTGGAGATCGCGCTGCCCAGCGGCAACACCGTCACCATCCAGGACGCCGTGGTCACGATCGCGATGGGCTCCTCGACCGTGACGGTCGAGGCGGACGGCAACATCGCGCTGGAGGCCGGGGGCGATCTGGTCCTGAAGGCGGGCGGCGGCGTCACGATCGAGGCGGGAACCTCGGTGAGCATCAAAGGCGTGTCGGTGACGGGCGAGGCGAGCGGCGAGGCCAAGCTGAAGGGCGCCACCGTCTCGATTGCCGGCGTCACCAGCTTCAGCGCCGCGTGAGGCATGACAGAATGTGCGGGAAACGGCGAGGATAGGATGTCGGGACCGCCGGTGACGATCGGATGCGCGGTGGTGGTCAGCCCGGGGGCCGCCGGACCGCCGGACAGCGGGATCATCACGACCGTGCTGCAGACCGCGCTGACCGCGGGCGGCCTGCCGCTCGCGACCGTGGGCTCGCTCTGCACGATGGTCAACTCGGTCAGCGGCGCCCCCTACATGCTCCCGATCGGCCGCGCCGGGGGGTCGAGCGGTCTGAGCGTCGACGGCGCCGCTCTGGTGCGGATCGGCGACCAGATCCCTTCGGGTCCCGGCGTGTTGACCGTGATCGGGCCCCCGGCCGCGCCCTTCGTCAGCGACGGGAACCCGCCATGACCCGCAGCGCCGCCGAACTCGACATCCTGATGCGCCGGCTGGGCAGCGATCTCGCCCTGCTCTACCGCGGCGAACCCGGCTTGTACGAGGATGCCGATCTCGACTCCCGGGTTTCGCCCGGCCGCAGCTCCCGGCACCGCGACCTGGGAGTCGTTTCCGGCGTCGCGGCGGCGACGCAGATGCTGGTCACACGGCTCAAGACGCGGCGCGGCGAGCTCGCCCCGCTCGGCCATCCCGATTACGGCTCGACTCATCATGAGCTGATCGGTGAGCCGAACACGCAGCGCACCCGCAACCTGATCAAGCTGCGCGTCCTGCAGGCGCTGGCGCAGGAGCCGCGCATCCAGGAGATCCTGTCCTGCCGGGTCAATGCCCCGCATTCGCCGCCGCGCGAGATCGTGCGCATCGAGATGACGATCCGGCTGATCGACGAGCCCAACCCGCTCAATCTGGTCGTTCCCTTCGCGCTGGAGCCGGTGCCGTGAGCTTCGTCGCGGAACCCTACGGCGTCTTCGTCGACGACCTCCTCAGCGCGCTGACCGGCGGCATCACCCGCGAGGAGTTCCGCTTCCTCGGCCCCGGCGAGACCTATCGGCTGGGGTTCGCCGACGTGCAGCCCGGCAGCGTCCGCGCCCACGGTATCGCCGCCGGCGCCTATCGCCGGTTCCACGACGGCATCGACTTCTCGGTCGGCGCCGACGGCGCCATAATCTGGATCGAGGGCGATCCCGGACTGCCGGCGGCGGGCGCCGCCTGGCCGGACCGCGGCACCCGGTTCTACGTCGGCTACGAGCGGCGGCCCGAGGGGCGGCCGCCCGTTGCGCTGACCGACCGCAATCCCGGAAGCGTGACCCGCACGCTCGCGGAGAGCTTCGCCCGCGAACTGGCGGTGCTGTCGCGCCAGCTCGAGCGGGTCTATGCGGCCGGATTCCTCGACACCGCCGAGGGGCGCGACCTGGACCGGATCGCCGAGCTGGTCGGCGTCTCCCGCCTGACGCGACTGCACGCGACCGGCGAGGTCGTGTTCTCCCGCGAGACACCGGCGCCGGCCGACATCTTCATTTCGGAAGGCACGCGTGTCTCCACGGCTGAAGCGCCCGCGGTCACGGTCGAGACGACCGAGGATCGCGTCCTGCGCGCCGGCACCCTCTCGGTCGCCGCACCGGTCGCCGCCCTGGTGGAAGGGCAGGCCGGGATCGCCAGCGCTGGAAGCCTGACCGTCGTGAACCGGCCGATCCTGGGGATCGCCGCGGCGTCGAACCCGCAGGCACTGACCCTGGGCGGCCCGCCCGAGAGCGACGAGAGCCTGCGCCGCCGCGCGCGGCGGGCGCTCGAAACGGGGGGCGCCGGGACGGTCGGCGCGATCAAGGGGGCGCTGGGTTCGATCGACGGCATCGACGACCGCGACATCCTCGTCAAGGAGGACTTTCTCGGCACGCCGGGAGTCGTGAAGGTCACGGTCGCGGCCACCGGCCTCGACGAGTCGCGCGCGCGAAGCGCCGCCGCCGCGATCGAGGCGGTGCGGCCCGCCGGGATCCGGATCATCCACAATCTGCCGGTCAGCCCGCAGCCGGCGCCGGGGCCCGGCGGCGATGGCGGATCGGAGCCCGGACCGTCGCCCGGAATCGGCGGGGTAGCCGACGGCGTGTTCTTCCCGATCGGCATCCGCGTCCAGGTGACGCCAACGACGACCAACTTGCCGGGGCCGGAGAAGAATGCCCTGAAGGCCGAAGTCGAAGAGCGGGTGCGCGCCCGGATCGACCGGCTCGGGATCGGCGAGACCGTGGTCTACAACCGCATCGTTGCCGAGATCATGGCGATCGAGACCGTGTTCGATGTCGGTCTCGAACTGTTCCCGCTCGCGGCCGGGACCGGGCGCGGCAATGTCGTGCCGACGCCCGCCGATACGCGGGCGCGCCTCGATCAACTCGAGGTGACGATCGGCGGTGCGCTGATCGCGCTCGACGTGACCGTGGCGGTACAGCGGCTCGGGCTTGCCGCCGGCGGCGACAGCGCTTCCGCACTGGCCGACGCCCGCGACGAGATCGCGACCCGCCTGGCGGAAATCGTGGCCGCCCTGCCGGGCGAGCTGACCCAGGCCGGACTGCGCGGCGCCCTGACCGACACCGACCGCTACCGCGTGCTCGCGCTCAGCTACACCGCGGAGTTCTTGGAGGAGGGGCTGCAGGTCCGCCGCGCCAACACGACCGTGGTACCGCAGCCGGGGCAGCGGCTGTGGATCCGGACCGTCCAGGTGACCGAGGAGGTGCAGGCCTGATGCCGAACGGCCGTGCCCAGGCGGTGCTCGAACGGTTCCCGCGTCACTGGCGGGCGGACGAACCGGCGAAGCTGCTCGGCTTCGTGGTCGAGGCGCTGGCCCGCGAGGTGGACGGGGTCTTTGCGGGGCTGGGCCGGGTGCGACGCGCGCACCGTCTGGCCGAAGCAGAGACGGAGGGCGACCTGCTGCTGCTGGGCGGGCTTCACGGTCTTGAGGCGCGCGATCTCGACCTGATGCGCGTGCGGCTCGCGGCTGTGTCGGTGCTGGCGGACGAGATCGGCGGCGGCGGAGCGCCGGCGACGACCGACGCGCGCCTGGAGGCCCTCCTGAATGTTACGGCCGACAGTTTCCCGCCCTGGCCGGGCGAGGCGGACGACGGACCGGCGCGAATGCGGCTGGCCGCGGCCCTGCGACGCGCCACCGGCTTCACCGCCGAGCTCGCGCTGACGCGCCGACACATCGGCGCCGTGATCGCCGCCCATCGCGGCGGCAATACGACCGCCGCCGCACTCCTTTCAGCCGGCGCCAGCGCACTCGCCCTCGACGCCCTCCATGTCGAGCACATGGCCGACGGCTATTGGCACGTCGCGCGCTGCGCCGACCGGATCCGCCTGCACCGGCCCGAGCCGCCGGGTGCGGCCGACCCCGAGACGATTGTCGCGCCGGCCGAAGACCTGCTCGCGCTCGAGGAGAATCCGGAGCAGCTCAAGGGGGTCGAGCCGGTCCCGCGCGCACGTGGCGAACGGTTCTCGATCCTGCGCAAGGGATTCGAGCCGACACCGGCGACGGTGCGGGTGCGCGGCATCGGCGAGCGGACGGTCTGGCCGATGGTGGTGAACCTGGGCACCGGACGCGGCGTCGCGTTTCGTGGCGCCGTGCCGGACGGGCAGGAGCTGCGGTTCGAAATGGACGGCCGCGTCCTGTTGGAGGGCGCCGAGGTCGGCGGTTTCGCGTGGCACTTCGAGGGGGGCGTCTTCGCCGATGCGGCCTCGGCGCATCCTCACGATTTCGTGTTCGCCGATGCCGAAGTGGAGCCAGCAGCCGAACGTGCCGCCCGTTTCGCCGTAACCGGGCCGATGGAGGACCGTTTCGAGCCCGACGCGACGTTCCCGGCACCCATTGCGCAGATCCTGCCGGTCGAGATCGGGCCGGCGGAGTCGCGCTGGGCCTTCTTCGTGCGGGCCGCGCATTTCGGCGGCACGACCGGCGGGAACGGAGCCGCTCGACCGACCGCGGCGGTGCCGGTGTTCGACGCGGGGGTGTTCGACGGGTCGGTTTGGGCGCATGCCCCGGACGAGGTGCGCATGCCAGCGGGTGAGCTGGGCTTCGAGTGGCTGCAGCGGGAGCCGTTCGCCGTCTGCCTGTGGTTGCCGGAGCGGTTCCGGGCGCTCGATCAGGACGGCGAGACCGAGGCCCGGGAACGGGTGCGGATCGCTCTCGACCGCCACCGGGCGGCCGGCGTCCGCGTCGCTGTCAAATATGCCTCCACCCTCTGGACCCTCTCGGAGGGCGTGCTGCGCGATGCGGAGTCCGGCGAGCCGATCGGGGTGATCGTGCGCGGGACGCGGCTGTCGCCCGACGACGGCGCGGAAGACGAGTAGGAGAAGGGAGGACACGCGCGATGCCCCTGGAGAAGCCGCCTCTCGTGACCGTTTCGCCGGGCGAGCCCGTCACCGCGCAGGCGTGGAACGCCCTCGTCAACGGTTTGAGCGCGCTCTACGACGCTGTGATCGCGCTGGGCGGCGAGACGGTGCAGATCACCGTCGCCTCCGGCGGAACCGCCGTGCGCGACGCGACCGTCATTGCCACCCCGACCGATGGCGGCACCCCGGTCGCGGCCCTGCCGCCGTTCGGGACGGCCGAAGCCTACACGCTTGCCGGGCTGACCCCGGGAACGTGGCGGCTGCACGTGGCGGCGCTCGGCTTTGTCCCTCGAACGACCGACGTGCAGGTGCCTGTGGCGGAGCCCGTCGCCGTGCAGCTCGAGCTGGATGGCGCCCGCATGCCGGACCTGTTCGGCCGGGCGGCGAGCGAGGCGGTGACCGTGCTGCGCGACCTCGGCATCCAGATCGAGCGGATCCTCGACACCACCGGGAACGATATGCCCGTCGCCGGCGCAGCCGCCGACCTCGGCTCGGAGCCGGTGCTGCTGCAGCTCCCCGAGCCCGGCATCGTCGTACGGCGCGACGAACGCGCCCGGCTGGTGATCGCCGCCGCCCTCGAGGTCGAGCCGGTGGTCGAAATGCCTGACCTGAAGGGGCTCACCCTCGCCGAGGCGACCAAGGTGCTCGAGGATCTCGGGCTCGTGCTCGGCAGCACGCGCTCGCTCGGCTGAACCGTTCTACGGAGGCGGACATGGTGTTGATTCCGAGACGGGGCACGACCGGCACGACCGGTGTGCGAGCCCTCGAGACGGTGCGCGACATCGAGATCGGCCAAACCAAGACCATTCCCAACATCGTCCGCGACGGGTTCAAGATCCCCGGGGTCTCGCTCTCCGAGGAGGCGCTCCGCGACGTTCTGGTCACGCTTCCCGAACGCCGCGCGCGGATCGTGTCGCAGAGCATCCCGCCCGGCACCAAGGTGCCGCGGGGGATGGCGGTGGACCTCGTGCTGTCCGATCCTGGGCGGCTGCCGGGGCGCATCATCCGCAACGGCCATGTCGCCGTCGCCGATCGCACCCTGACCGAGCTGAGCGAGGCCTTTCTCGCCGACCGCACGGTGCTCGCCGCAGTCGCCCGCAACGAGACGGCGGCGACGCTCAGTCAGGACGAGCTGGCGGCGATCCGGGCGGCCGCCGAGCGCAACGATGTCGGCGTGACGGAGGACGATCCTTCGCGCAGCATGGAGGCGCTGTTCACGACGCTGCGCAATACCTACGCCTTCACCGGAGGCGGCTGATCCATGGCCGCGCCGGGCCAAAGCATCCTCGGGGTCACGGTCTCGCAGCAGCAGCCGTTCCCCGTGATCGGCAATGTCGCCACTGCCATCAACCGGTTCGTGCTGACCGGTCTGACCGCATCCGGCGCAGCGCAGGCTGCGACGGAGATCGACTTCCCTGCCGGCGCGCGGATCTCCAGGCTCACGGTGGAGGTCCGGGCGGCGCCGGCCGGGGGGCAGGCGCTGGCCGATGTGGCCGAGGTGCGGACCGCGCAAGGAGGCAGCACGACCTCGCGCGAGCTGGTGGTCGATTTCCAGACGCTGCGCACCGTCTCGGCCATCGGCAGTTCGAACATCGGAGACGCGTTGCGGATCCGCTCCGTCACTCCTTGGCTCGGCACCCAGTTTGCCGACAGTCCGGCCTTCACGGTCGCGGCGGGTGACTCCGGGCTTGCGACCGTGAGTTTCACCGAGATCCAGACGGAGCGGCTGCTGATCGTGCTGGACGATGAGGTGGCCCCGGCCGAGTTCGCGGCGGAAACGGTGATCGAGCTGCCTTCCCCGCCGGCCGACCTCGATCTCACCGTCGCCGGCCGGTCCGCCTGGCGCCATGCCGGCGCGGTCCGGGCAGGGGCCGCCGGATGGTCCGACACGTACCGGCAGACCGTGGACGTGACCGCCGCCGCGCAGGCGGCGATCGACGCAGGGCTGACCAGCATTCCCGTCGTGCTCACCGCCGGTCTTCCCGGCGACCTCGACGTCGCCGTGGCGGAGAAGGAGTTCCTGCGCGTGCACCCGGTCGCGTTCACGGAGGGCCCGGCCCGGATCGTCGCTGCGACCGTCGAAGGCACGCACACCCTTCCCATCCCGGTGCCTGCCGAAGCGGCGGACTGGACGCTGCATCAACTGGTCGCGACCATCCAGGCGGAGACCGGCGAGGAGCGGATCTTTCCGGCGGTCGAGCCGGTGGTCTCCGGCGACTTCCTTCTGACCCTGGGGCCTGACCGGGCAGCGCTGCTGCGCGTGCCGGCCGAGTGGCTGGACCGGTTCGAGCTGGTCTCGGGCCTGCGCGTTCCGCTCACCGTCGGCGCCGAGGGCGCAGAGATCGGCGGCCTGGTGCAGGAGGATGCCGGCGGTGAGCCGCAGGCGCCGCTGCCGGCCGCTGTGCTCGGGCCGGTCCCGATCGGGCCGGCCGGCCCCGGCGCCGCCCCGGCTTTCGTCACTTTGCCGCTGGCACGACCGATCGAGCCTCCGGCCGGTCGGCCGCTCTGGTTCGCACTGCATGTCGCGCGCGGGCAGGTGACGCTGCCGCTCGCCTCGCCGGACGGCACGCCGGCGGTCGCCGTACGCACCGGCCCGCCCGGCGGACCGTACCGGCCGCTGCCGATCCTTCCCGATGCCGCGCCGGCCGGGCTCGGCGGCGTGGCCCATCTGGTCGGGACGCCGCCGGGCGCGGCTCCCGTTCCCGCCCTGGAAATCGTAACCGGCGAGGATCTGCCGAACGGGGCGGTGACGCCCAGCCGCGACGGGGTGGTGGCGCTGCTCGACCTGGGCGGCACGCCCGGCCCCGCCGACGGCGAACTGGCAGTCCCCCTGATCAGCCACGTGCTGGCCGATTTCGCCTTCCGGGACGTGCGGGTCCTCTACGAGACCGGGGATTAGCGAGGCGGCGCGATGACCGAAGACGCCAGGAGCCATTTCGTCGACGGGCTGCGGGTCACGCCGACGCACCTCAACCACCTCCAGGCGTCGCTGCAGCAGGCGGTCCGGGATTTGCGCACCGTGCTGGGGCTGGGCCGGATCGGCTACGGGCTGCGGCTGCAGGCGGCCGAGGACGGCAGTGCGGTGACGCTGACCCCGGGCGTCGGCTTCACGCGCGGCGGCCTGCGGGTTGCTCTCCCCGACGCGACCCCGCTGACGCTGCCGGAGGGCGACGGCCCGTTCCAGGTGATTCTGCGGGCCCGCAACATCGACAGCCCGGCGGCCCGGGTCGACGACACGCCCACCATCATCCTCGCCGCGACCGACGTCGAAATCCTGGCGGCCGAGGCGCCGCCGCCGGATGCCGACGCGCTGCCGGTCGGGACGATCGCGCGGGGCGAGGACGGCGCCCTCACGGCGACGCAGGACACGTCGCTGTTCCTCGTTCCGGCCGCGCACGGCCACAGCGGCGAGCACTATCAGGATAGCGACGGCTTCTGGCGTTTCGACGGCGTGCGCCTGACCGCGGCGGAGGACGAGGAGCAGCCCGGCCCTCCGGGACCGCCCGGGCCGCCCGGGCCTCCAGGACCGGCAGGGCCGGCGGGTCCCGCCGGACCCCAGGGCGAGACCGGCCCGCCGGGTCCGCCCGGTCCCGCCGGCGCGGCGGGACCGCCGGGGCCACAGGGGCCGCCCGGCCCGGCCGGCGCGCCCGGCGAGGCAGGGCCTCCGGGTCCGCCGGGTCCTGTGGGGCCTGCCGGACCACCCGGTCCCGCCGGTCCCCCCGGCGAACGCGGCGAACCCGGGCCGCGCGGCCCGGCCGGCGTGCGCGGCCCGGAGGGACCGCGGGGGCCGGCGGGCGAGGCCGGCTTCGCGCCCGATCTGGCGCGGCTCCGGGCCCTGTCCTGGCGGCCGGAGCAGCCGATCCCTCCGGAAGACCTGCCGGCGCTGCTCGGCAAGCTGGGGTTCGAGTTCGACCAGCCGCTCAGCCCCGAGATTCCTTCCGCCTTCCTGGAGACCCTGGTCCATACCCGGTTCCATCCGGTCGCGCCGCAACCGGTTCCGGCCGCGATCGTCGCCGGGCGCGTCCGGATCGACGACGCGGTCCTGACCTGGACGGCCGACCTCGACGGCGGCGGTATCGAGCGGCTGCTTGCACAGGTCAGGCAGACCGGCGCCACCTTCGTGATCGACCTCGCCTGCGACTATCTCACCGACCGGCGCGGGCGGCCCGTCTCGGGAAGCGCCGGGCCGCTGATGGGCCGCGCCGCGCCCGCCCTCCCCGGCGGCATCTTCCGGACCTGGATCCTGGTCCGCCCGAACGCGGGACCGCCCGACCGATGAGCAATGGCGACCTCACCCGGCCCGAGCCGCTGGTCCGCATCGACCGCTTCGAGGCGCCGATGTCGGACAAGCGCGCCTGGGAGCGCTACAATCAGGGCCTTCCGGTCGTGCGCTTCGACCCGCTGGCCCCCGACGAGCTGCACCGGCTCGCCGCGACGATCAACGTCGAGTTCCCCGGCCAGGCGGCGGTCAACGCGCCGCTCGCCAGCGGCCGGCAGGCGACGCCGGGCCAGCACAACTGGATCCCGACCGGCCCCCGCAACGTCGGCGGTCGCGTGCGGGCGCTGGCGGTCGATCCGAACGACCCGAACATCCTCTATGCCGGCCCGGCCTCCGGCGGCGTGCACAAATCGCTCGACAATGGCGAGACCTGGTTCCCGCTCTGGCACGACGAGCCCTCGCTGGCGATGGGCGCGATCGCGGTGGCGCCCAGCAACGGCAACGTCGTCTATGTCGGCACCGGCGAGATTCTGACCGGCGGCGGCGAGGACATTCCGGGCGCCGGCATCGCCCGTTCCGACGACGGCGGGAGAAACTGGACCGCGCCGGTGCTGCCGGCGAGCGGGACCAATCGTCTGACCAAGGTCGAAGCGCTCGCGGTCCACCCCACGGACCCGAACATCTGCTGGGCGGTGGGACCGGCCGGCGCGTTCCGGACCATGAACGGCGGTGCCGCCTGGGATGCCTTCGACCCCGGCGTCTATTACTCGGACGTCGCCTGGTCGCCCGACGCGAACCGCGTCTTCTTCGTGCGCGCGACGACGGTCTACACGCCGCCCCCGAACCCGGCCAATCCGCCCGGCCCGGGCAATGCGGACAGCGCCGAGGCGTTCGTGCTGCGGATCGACAATGCCGCGGATCCGACCGTGGCCAACGTCGCCGCTTCCTTCGCCGCCGCCAACAGCCGCTCGCGGCCGTTCGTGGAAAGCCCTGCGATCAATCGCAACAACCGCACCGTCTGGCCGGCGCGCGGCAAGTTCGCGCAGTGCCGCGGTACGCCGGCGATCGCCTATGTCCGTCTGGTCAACGCTCAGGACGATCATGTCGGCATCTGGCGCACGAACAATGCGATGGCCGCCAACGCGGCGGCGATCGTCTGGCGCCGGCTTCCTGATCACGGCGATTGGGCGCAGGAGGGCCAGGGCACCTACAATTTGTCGCTCGCGGTGGACCCGACCGACCCCTCCAACGTCGTGACCGGCATGGTCGAGCTGTATCTCTCGCGCAATGCCGATGCGACGCCGGTGGCCAACGTGACCTGGCTGCGCGCGATGGCGTGGGAGCTCTACAGCATCGACCGCGCCCATCACGCCGATAACCACCAGGCCTTGTTCGTGCCGCAGCCGGGCGCGCCGGCGGGAACGCCGCCCGCCCTCTGGGTCGCCAATGACGGCGGCATCTCCCGCAGCCTCGACTGGCACAGCGGGGCCGCCTACAGCGACCAGTTCGATGCCGCCGGGGCCTACCAGCCGGTCGTGCTGCCGCTGCCGGCGAACGTGATGACATGGCGCAAGCGCAGCCACGGCATCAGCGCCTCGCAAATGTACGACCTGACCCAGAGCCCGCTCCTGCCGACCATGGCCGCCTGCGGCTTTCAGGACAACGGCGTCTATGTGACGACGGGCGGCGACACCTGGCACTTCGTGCTCGGCGCCGACGGCGGCTTCGTCGCCTTCGACCCGACCGACCCGTACCGCTTCCTCGCCACCTGGCAGAGCGGGATCAGCGAGGTGTTCTTCGCCGGGCGGATCGGCGACCGGCTCCCGCCGGCCGGCTTCTTCGTCCAGACCTTCCTCTGGCCGCGCGAGGTGGCGCTCGGTTTCCTGCCCAACGATTTTCCCCGCTTCGTCGCGGACACGGTGCACCACCCGCAGCGGCCGCACCGGATCCTCAACACCCGTGGAAACCGGCTCTACGGCACTCGCGACGGCGAGACCTGGGCGCCCGAGCCGGTCGGCCGCTGCATCGAGCTGCAATATCAGCCCGCTCCTCCGGCCGCGCAGGCCCGAATCGACGTGCTGCCGACCCCCGGCGCATTGCGGCTCGGGTTCCGGCCGCAGAGCAATGTCAGCCGCCCGCCGGGCGGGCGGCCGCCGGTCGCCCGCGCCCACGGCACCTTGGCGGAGCCCTTCGCCCTCAACGCCGGCGACGAGTTGCATTTCCAGCTCGACGGCGGGCCGACGCAGCGGGTGCGCTTCGTCGCCGGTGCGATCATCCCCGACCTCGCCCGCGCGACGGCGGCGCAGGTCGCCGAGTTCATTCGCAGCCAGGGGATTGCCGGCGTCGCGGCGTGGCCACGCTTTCCTGCGCCCGGGCGGGTCGAGCTGACCACGACCACGCGCGGCGCCGGCTCCAGCCTGGCGCTCGGCGGCAGCGCCGCCGCGCTGCTCGGGGCCGAGGCGCGCACCTACAACGGCGCGGCCGATCAGCCGGCCTCGGTCGTCTTCTGGGTCGCCGGGGTCGACCTGCGGCCGCCGGTCGCCGGCCCGCATACGCTCACGATCCGGGTCGACGGCGGCGCCGTGCGAACCGTCACCTTCAACGCCGCCAGCTTCGCCGACCTCACCAACGTCGCCGCGGCCGAGTTGGCGGCCGCCATCAATGCGGCGCTGGCCGGCGATGCCGCGGTCGCCCTCCCCTTCGACATGACCAAGGCGGTGCTGCTCACCCCGACCGGAGGCGGCAATCTGACCATCGGCGGGACAGCCCTGCCGCAGCTCGGTCAGGCACCCGGCGGGCCGTTCGTCGCGGTCCGCTTCTTCGACCCGCGCGGGCGGCCGAACACCAACGCCTTCAACTTGAGTCCCGTCGTGCCCGGCACGCCGCTGACCTTGACGCTGAACGACGGGGTCAATCCGGTCCTGGCCGTCAACTTCGTCACCGGACCGGATCTCGCGGCTTTGACTGGGGTCACGGTGGACGAGGTCGTCCGCATCATCCGGGCGGCGATCGCCGGGGCGGCCGCCATCAACATCCGCTGCGACATCGAGCTGTGGCCGGGCATCGGCGAGCCGACCGAGATTGCCTATGGCGAGGACCATCCCGATACGGTGATGGTCGGCGGCGGCGACGGCAGCCTCTATCGCAGCGTCGACGACGGCCGGACCTGGCAGGACGTGACCGACCGCGCCGCCTGGCTGCACGACCGGCCGGTCGAGGCGATCGCGATCGATCCGCGCGACCATCGGACCGCCTATGTCGGCCTGCTCGGTCAGTCGAAGGGCGCCGCCGATCCCGGCTTTCTGTTCAAGACCGACGACGGGGGCGGAAACTGGGCGCATATCGGCGCCGGCGGTACCGGCGTGCGCGACGGCGCCGGCGCCCTGGTCGGCATCCATGCGATCGAGATCGATTCGGGCGACCCCGATCAGGTCTTCGTCGCGACCGATGTCGGCGTGTTCCGCAGCAGCGATGCCGGCGCGACCTGGGCGCCGTTCAACGAAGGGCTGCCCAACGTCTTCATCCGCGATCTCGCCTTCGCCAAGGCTACCCGGACGCTGCGTGCGGGGGCCTGGGGCCGCGGGACCTACGCCCGGCACGTCGGCACCCGGCCGCACCGCGACGTGGCGCTCTATCTCCGTACCAGCCTGCTCGACGACGGCAGCGGCCGTCCGGTCCCGTCCGGGGCCGATGCGCT
>CAZVAR010000001.1:75622-85394 GCA_964625225.1 uncultured Alphaproteobacteria bacterium
CCTGCCGCGCGAGGTCGGGCCGTTCGAGAGTCCCGACATCAAGGTGAGCCCGGTCCGGCCGGCCGGCATCGGCCCGGACGAGCATGTGGACGGCGTCGAGTTCGACGAGGACATCGCGCATTCGGAGCCGGCGCCGGGTCCCTCGCATGTCTATGTGCAGGTCCACAATCGTGGCGTCGTCGCGGCGACCGGGACACGCCTGGTCGCGATCTGGGCACCGGCCGACGGCGGCATCCCGCCGCTCGATTCCGGCTTCTGGGCGAGCTTCGCGGCCGGCGGCGCGCTGACGCTCGGCCCCTGGACGCTGATCGGCGACTTCACCTTCATCGACAACCCGCCTGGCCTCGGCCGCGATCGCGTCACGGTCGGCTATCCGCGCGTCCACACGTTCGACTATGACTGGCCGGCGGCGGTCGGCACGGTGCGCGAGATCGCCATTCTGGGGCTCGCGCACGATCCGCAGGATCCGCTCGACACGGCCGAAACCGACGTGCAGCGGCTGCTCGACACGGAGACCAAGGTCGCGTGCCGCGTCACCCGCACGACCGGCCCGGCGGACCGCAGTTTCGTGCGGTTCCAGAGTCTGGGCGCGCCCACCTTCGTGCTCGGCGCGCCCACCGGCGGAATGCCCGATGCCCGCGCCAATCTCGGGCTGCCGTTGGCCGCCGCCGCGGTCAGCGACGTGATGGGCGGCGCCGGCCCCTATAATCTGAGCGCCGGGGCCCCGCAGGGGATCAATGTCGCGGCGACCTATTCGGTCACGATCACCTTCGCGCAGGGGGCGGCGGTCGGGGCGGCCAATCTCGCCGCCGTCACCAATGCGGAGGCGGCGGCCGTCCTCGTCCACGCCTTCCGCGAGCACGACATTCCGCTGACCGCGTTCGCCGGAACCGACGGCGCCGGGAATCCCCGCTTCCGCATCCAGGTCCCGAACCTGCCGCTGGTCGCCAATCCACCGCTCTTCCGGATCACCGGCGGCTCGGCCATGGCGGCGCTGGGGCTGGCGGCGGCGCCGGCGCCGGGCATCACCGGCGTCAACAGCGGCGTCGCCCCCTTCAACCTGACCGCGGCGGCCGGAGTGGCACAGCCGGCGACGCTGACGCTGACGATGGTCGTGCAGGCCGACATCGCGCTCGCTCAGGGGGCCACCGACATTCCGAACCTCGCCGCCGCCTCGCCCACGGACGTGGCGAGGACGGTGAACCGGCAGCTCCTGCGCAACTTCCTCCCGGTCGTCTGCCGCGTCGGCGGCGTGCTGCCGCGCGTCCGCCGCTCGCCGACCGGCGCCGGCGAGACGCTGCTCCGCGTCGGCGGCGGCCATCTCGCGGATCTGGTGGTCGAGGCCGCGGCCGTGGCGCCCGGCCCGGGCCGGGACGCACTGTTCGAGCTGCTCCGGACCTACGGCCAGGACCAGCTCACGCCCTCACAGGACAATTTCCTTTATCTTCGCGTCCACAACGAGGGCGGCGCGGATCATCTCGGCGCCCGACTGCGACTGTTCCGCCTCGATCTAGCGGCACAGCCCATCACCACGCACGCCATCGGCGGCGGGGCCAAAGCCGTCAACTGCCCCGCCGCGGCCAGCGCGATCGAGGAATTCGTCTGGAACCCGGGCGCGATCGCGGCGGGCACCCACGAGATCGTGCTCGCGGTCGCCGACGACCCGGCGATTCCGCTCGACGTGCCTGCGGACTTCCCCGATTTCGACGCGGTCGAGGCGTTCTGCGCGCGCCACCCGGGGGCGGCCTACCGCGTGCTCACCGCGGCCTGACGGATCAGCCGCGGTCGCCCCGCCGGCGGCCGAGCAGCGTCTGCCAGACGAAGTCGATCACGAACCAGGTCGCGAGGAACGCGACGCATTCGAGCGAGAAGCTGCCGAGCTTGTAGAACATTTCCGCGATCACGAGCGAGATCACGAAAGACGGGAGCTGTTGCACGGCGAGCTGTGAGGCCGGTACCGATCGGAGCAGAGCGTACATGGACGGTCCCCCATGGCCGACGGGCCTGAAAGAAGCGTAGCCCAACCCGCGTGCCGCAGGAAGCGTCAGGAGAAGCGTACCCGGGAGCTCGGTTGTCCTGGCCACGGTAACGGTGCATCACGCAGCGAGATGCCGGAGCCGTCGACCCCGCACCTTCTTCGGTCGCGCCCCGTGCGCCGGGACCGACCGGAAGGGGTGCGGGAAGCGGATCGGCGGCCGCCTTTCCGACGCGGCCCTGCGCTCGCCGACAAACAGGGCTCCGAACGCGCGCGCAAACCGCTATAGATGCCGCGACGGGATCCTTGGTTCAGTGAGGCGACATGATTCTTTCGGGCATTCGGGTGCTGGACGCCGGCAGCTTCATCGCCGGTCCGGCGGCGGCGACGGTGATGGGCGACTTCGGCGCGGAGGTGATCAAGATCGAGCCGCCGGAGGGCGATCCCTACCGTCAGCTTCACCGTGCCCCCGGCAATCCGGTGTGCGACCGCGACTATTGCTGGATCGTCGACAGCCGCAACAAGAAGGGCCTCGCGCTCGACCTTAAGAAGCCGGCCGGCCGCGAGGTGCTGGAGCGCCTCCTGCGCAGCGCCGACGTGTTCCTGACCAATATGCCGCTCGGCGTGCGCGAGCGGCTGCGCATCCGCTGGGAGGATCTGGCGCCGCTCAACGAGCGGCTGATCTACGCCTCGCTGACCGCCTATGGGGAGACCGGGCCGGAGGCGTCGAAGACCGGCTTCGACAGCACGGCCTGGTGGGCGCGCAGCGGCCTCATGGACAATGTGCGCTCCAGCCCCGACGCCCCGCCGGCGCGCTCGCTGCCCGGCATGGGCGACCATGCCACCGCCATGGCCCTGTTTGGTGCGATCATGCTGGCCCTCTATCGGCGCGAGCGCACCGGCAAGGGCGGCATGGTCTCGACCTCGCTGATGGCGAACGGCGTCTGGTCCAACGCGATGCTGGCGCAGGCGATGCTGTGCGGCTCGCCGTTCGAGCTGCGCCCGCCCCGCGAGCGGGCGCTGAACGCGCTCAACAATCTCTACCGGTGCCGCGACGACCGCTGGTTCATGCTGGCCGTTGTAACGGAGGAGAAGCAGTGGCCGAACATGGTGGCGGCGCTGGAGCGCCCCGATCTGGCCGAGGACCCGCGCTTCTCCACGCTTCCGGCGCGCCGCGCCAACGCGGCCGCCCTAGTGGCGGAGTTCGACCGGATCTTCGCGACCCGCGACTATGCCGAATGGCGGGCGAAACTGGACGCGCACGGGATCACCTTCGGCGGCATCGCCAAGCTGCAAGACCTGCCCGAAGACCGCCAGATGCTGGAAACGGGCGTGATTAGGCCGCTGAGCGACGGCAGCGGCATGGTGGTCGACAGCCCGATCCGGGTCGAGGGTGAGGCGAAGGCACCGGCCGGGCCGGCTCCTGCGGTCGGTGAGCACACGGATGTGCTGCTGCGCGATCTCGGCTACGACGATGCGGCGATCGCGGCCCTGCGCCGCGACGGCACGGTGGCATAACGCGGCGCCCTCCCCTTCCCCGCCGACATGGAAAGGCGGGGCGCGCCCTCTACGCATCGATCGACAGCCGTGATACAGCGGGGCGACACCGCTCCGGAGGAAGCCAGATGCCCGAGAACCCACTCGTCCGTTTCGAAACACACGGCCCCGTCGCCGTCATCATCGTCGATAACCCGCCCGTCAATGCCCTCAGCCCCGGCGTCCCGGAAGGCATTCTCGACGGCGTCGACCGGGCCAATGCCGATCCGGCGATCAAGGCGATCGTGCTGATGGGGGCCGGCCGCAGCTTTATCGCCGGTGCCGACATCCGTCAGTTCGGCAAGGGCCGGCCCCGCCCGACGCGCCGCACGCACGACGTTCTTGAGGCGAGCGAGAAGCCTACGGTCGCGGCGATCCACGGCTACGCGCTCGGTGGCGGGCTGGAGAACGCGCTCGGCTGCCACTACCGCATCGCCGTGGCCAGCGCCAAGGTCGGTCTCCCGGAAGTGGCGATCGGCCTGCTGCCCGGCGGCGGCGGCACGCAGCGCCTGCCGCGGCTGATCGGGCCGAAAGCGGCCCTCGAGATGATCGTCTCGGGCCGCCACGTGCCAGCCGATGAAGCCAAGCGGCTCGGCATCCTCGACGAGGTGATCCCGGACGGGGAGGATCTGAAGGCCGCCGCGATCCGGTTCGCCGAGCGGATCGCGGACAGGCGTCCGCTTCCGCGCATCCGGGACATGGACGACAAGCTCGCCGAGGCGAAGGCCGATCCCGGCATGTTCGATGCGATGCGCAAGTCGATCGCGCGGCGTGCACGCAATCAGAAGGCCCCCTATCACTGCATCGCCGCGGTCGAGGCCGCCTGCAGTCTCCCCTTCGACGAGGGGCTGAAGCGCGAGCGCGAGCTGTTCGACGAGCTCGAGAATTCCGACGAGTCGCGCGCCCTGCGCTACGCCTTCTTCGCCGAGCGGGAGGCGATGCGGGTCCCCGACATCGGCAAGGATGTCCCGGTCCGCAAGGTCGAGACGGTCGCCGTCGTCGGTGCCGGCACCATGGGCGGTGGCATCGCCATGAGTTGCGCCGATTTCGGTATCCCCGTGCGCGTGCTGGAGGTCAGCCAGGATGCGCTCGACAAGGGCATGGCCCGCATCCGCAGGAACTACGAGATCAGCGTCCAGCGCGGCAGCCTCGCGGCGGACGAGATGGAGCGGCGCCTCGCCCGCATCCATCCGGTTACGGGCTATGACGAGATCGCCGACTGCGACGCGGTGATCGAGGCGGTCTTCGAGGAGATGGCCGTCAAGAAGGAGGTGTTCGCGAAGCTCGACGCCGTGATGAAGGACGGTGCCCTGCTGCTGACCAATACGTCCGCGCTCGACGTGGACGAGATCGCCTCCGCCACCCGGCGCCCGGAGGCGGTGGCCGGGGCGCATTTCTTCAGCCCGGCCAACGTCATGAAGATGCTGGAGGTGGTGCGCGGCGCGAAGAGCGCCAAGGAGACCATCGCCTCGACCATGGCGCTGGGCAAGGCCATCGGCAAGGTTCCGGTCGCCTGCGGCAATTGCGATGGCTTCGTCGCCAACCGCAGCCGTGCCCCCTTCAACACCGAAATGGTGATTCTGCTCGAGGAAGGCTGCCTGCCCGAGCAGGTCGACAAGGTGATGGTCGATTTCGGCTATCCGATGGGACCGTTCGCGGTGGGCGATCTGGCCGGGCTCGATATCGGCTATGCCGGTCGCAAGCGCCGCGCCGAGGCCAATCCGAACTATCGCAAACTGCCGATCGCCGACAGGATCGTCGAGATGGGCCGGCTCGGCCAGAAGACCGGCGCCGGCTGGTACCGCTACGAGAAGGGCGACCGCACGCCGCACCCGGACCCGGAAGTGGCGCGCATCATCAAGGAGACGGCGGCCGAGATGGGTGTGCCGCAGCGGCAGTTCAGCGACGAGGAGATCCTGCGCCGGCTGCTGTTCTCGTCGGTCAACGAGGCCTGCCGGATCCTCGAGGAAGGCATTGCCTACCGCGCCAGCGACATCGACGTGATGTGGCTCTACGGCTTCGGCTTCCCGCGCTATCGCGGCGGCCTGATGTACTGGGCGGACACCATCGGCGCGCGCGAGGTCTACAATCAGATCGCCGCCTGGCACCAGCAATATGGCGAGCGCTGGGCGCCGGCGAAGCTGCTGCGCGAGCTCGCCGAGCGCGGCGCGCCGTTGCGCGAGGCGAGATCGGGCTGAGCGGCGGCGCCGGGCGCCTGCCTTGGTCCGGCCGGAGCGCGGGCGTCCTCGCCCGCCTCCGCCTCCCTTCGCTTCTCCTGCGGATACGGCCGGGACGGCTGCGGCCCGTGCCGCACTGTCCCGATACCTCGAATCGACCCGGCGTCGCCGCCGGGCCGTGCAGCGCGATCCCGACCCGGCCGCCCGCCTCGTGCGGGCGGGCGGTCATGGGCCTGTCAGTTGGCCGCCGCGCCGGGCGACCGTGCCGGGGTGACGCCGATCATCGAGTCCCGTGTCACCAGTTCGGCGAGCCGCTCCTCGGACCACCCCTCGGTGCCGGCCGGACGCATCGGCAACACCAGGTAACGCAGGTCGGCGGTGCTGTCGTGGACGCGGATCTCGACCTCGTCGGGCAGAACTGTCCCGAACTCGGCCAGCACGGCGCGCGGCTCCTTGACCACACGCGAGCGGTAAGCCTTCTTCTTGTACCAGGCGGGCGGAATGCCGAGAACCATGCGCGGATAGCACGAGCAGAGCGTGCAGACGATCACGTTGTGAACCTGCGGTGTGTTCTCGACGACCATCAGCTCGGGATTGTGTGGCAGGCTGATGCCGATCTCGCCGAGCACGGCGCGCGGTTCCGTCAGCAGCCGCTGCTTGAAGCCCGGATCCGTCCACGCCTTTGCGACCAGTTTGGCCCCGACGGCTGGCGTGCGCGAGTCCATGTCGTCGATCTGCCGCTGCAGCTCGGCGGCGGTGATCACGCCCTTCTCGATCAGGAGTTCGCGGATCGCCTGCTCCAGCAACTCGAACTCGGTCGGCGGCCGATCGTCCTCCTGGATCGGCGCATGCGGGTCGTGACCGTGGTCGTGATCATGCCGATGGACTTCGGCATTCTCGGTCATCGCGCGTCTCCCTCGCCGGCGGGCTCCAGCCAGTGCTCATAGATATCCGCCGCCACCGTGTCGCCCGGCGCGCCGTCATAGTCGTCCCAGACGTCGACCTGCCGGAACCGCACGACGTAGAGCGGCCGCTTCGGCAAGCCCGGCCGGTAATAGGCCAACTCCTCCGGATTGCGGAAGGTCCCCAGGACCGTATCCACCTGCCCGACCTTGCCGCGCAGATAGCTGGGCGTGCGGCAATGGCCGGCATGGTCGCGGGCACTCACCCGAACCCGGTCGCCCGCCTTGAACCGGGGTGCTGCCGTCCCGTTCACCGACGCCCCTCCTCTGCCAGCTGCTCCCGAATGACGGCGACCCGCCGCTCGATCTCCTCATCGTCGAGCAGGCCGGCCTCGACCAGCTTCCGCCGCAGCGCCGTCAGCCAGACCTCGAAATAGGGCAACGCGTCATAGTCGCGGTCGCGCAGCTCCTCCTGCAGCCCGCGATGCAGCGCGGCGCATTCAGGGTCCGCCCGCGACAGCAGCGCCAGCATCGCGTCGACCCGCTTCTCGGTCAGCGACAGCTCGGGCTCCACACCGATGTCCAGCTTCGTCTCCATGCGGGCGATAATAGGCTAGACTGCCGCGCACGCAAACCGGTCGAGGCGTCCGATGCTGCTGCTGTACGATATTCCGCTGTCGCCCTTCGCGCAGAAGATCAAATTGGCTCTGCTCGAGAAGGGGATCCCCTACGAGACGCGCATTCCGGTGATCGGCGCGGCCGAGCCCGACTTCACCGCGGCCAATCCGCGCCGGGAAGTGCCGGCGCTGGTCGACGGCGAATTCGCCGTGTTCGATTCGAGCATCATTCTCGACTATCTCGAGGACAAGTGGCCGGAACCGCCGCTGCGCGCCGCGACGCCGGAGGCGCGCGCCCGCGCGCGCATGATCGAGGAGGTCTGCGATACGCAGTTCGAGGCGATCAACTGGGCGCTCACCGAAATCCGGGTCATGAACCGCGCCCGGGGCGAGCTCGCCGACCGCATCCTCGCCCATGCGGCAACGGACCTGGCCGGGCTCCGCCGATGGCTGGGCGGGCTGCTCGGCGCCGACCCCTGGTTCGGCGGCGCGCGCCTCGGCCTCGCCGACATCGCCGTCTTCCCCTATGTCGCGAGCGCGACCTTCCACCGGTTCGGTCCGGAGGAAGGCTCGCCGCTGGCCGGCTGGCTCGCCCGCATGCGCGAACGCCCGAGCGTGCAGCGCGTCCTGGCCGAGGCCAAGGCGGCCCTGACCACGACGGCCGTCGAGATCCGCCGCGCCGCTCTTTCCGGCGAGCGGCCACGGCAATATCGCGACCACCGGCTGGAGTTCATGCTCCGCGCCGGCGGCATCGAGATCGTCAGCAAAGGCATGGCGGACGGCACCATCCGCTTCTCGACCTTGCCGTCCTGAGCCGGTGTACTTCACGCCCCCGCCCCGTCTGTGCGACAGTGCGCTAAGCCGAGGAACCCCAAGGAGAGCGCCATGTCAGAACGCCCGACCAGAACGCTGCGTCGCCTGATCCAGGGTCCCGAGATCCTGCTCGTTCCGGGGGTCGCGGACGGCATCAACGCGCGCCTCGTCGCCAAGGAGGGGTTCAAGGCGATCTACATGACGGGCGCCGGCACCACCGCCGCGCGCCTCGGCATGCCCGACGTCGGCCTGCTGACCATGACCGAGATGGTCGACAACGCCCAGCGCATCGCCGAGGCCTCCGGCCTGCCCCTCATCGCCGACGCCGACACCGGCTATGGCGGGGTCGTCAATGTCCGCCGCACGGTGCGCGCCTATGAGCGCGCCGGCGTCGCCGCGCTCCATATCGAGGACCAGGGCTGGCCGAAGCGCTGCGGCCATCTCGCCGGCAAGACCGTGATCCCGACCGAGGAGATGGTCTCCAAGATCAAGGCCGCCGTGGACGCCCGCGACGACGGCGACTTCCAGATCATCGCCCGCACCGACGCGGTCGCGGTCGAGGGCTACGACGCCGCGATCGAGCGGGCGAAACGGTACGAGGAGGCCGGCGCCGACATCATCTTCGTCGAGGCGCTGTCGCAGCCGGAGCATCTGCGTGAGGTTCCCCGCCTCTTCAAGGCGCCCGTGCTGTACAACATGGCCTCGAGCGGCAAGACGCCCTTCCTCACCGCCGCCGAGATGCAGGAGCTCGGCTTCCGCGTCTGCATCTACCCGAACTTCCTCGTTCTCGCCGCCATCCCTGCGGTCACGCGCATGCTGCGGACGCTGAAGGAACAGGGCACGCCGGTGCCGATGCTGAACGAGATCGCCACCTTCAAGGAATTCTTCGACCTCATGGGCATGGACGAGGTGCGGGCGATGGAAGCGGCCTACGCCGTGTCCGAGCACGCGCGCGTCGGGTACTGAGGTCGGGAACGGACGATAGCCGCCGCCCGCAGAGGAAATGCCGGGCGGGGCCGGGATCGGAGACGAGCATGGGCGCAGCGCCGAAAACCCTCTTCGACAAGATCTGGGACCGCCACGTCGTGGTCGCGCGCGACGACGGTCAGGTCCTGCTCTATATCGACCGGCATTTCTGCCACGAGGGCTCCTTCCACGCCTTCAACCAGCTCCGCGCCAGCGGCCGCAAGGTGCGCAGGCCGGGGCAGACCTTCGGCATCGCCGACCATTACGTGCCGACCACCAGCCGCAGCATGGAGACCGTGGCGAACCCCGAGATCCGCGCGATCGAGGACTGGTTCGAGACCAACATGCGCGAGTTCGGCGTGCCCGCCTTCGGCATCGCCGACGAGGGCCAGGGCATCGTTCACGTGGTCGGCCCCGAGCAGGGCCTGACCCAGCCGGGCCTCCTCATCGTCTGCGGCGACAGCCACACCGCGACCCACGGCGCCTTCGGCGCGATCGCGTTCGGCATCGGCGCCTCCGAGGTCGCGCACGTGCTGGCGACGCAGACGCTTTGGCAGCGCCGGCCCAAGACCATGCGCATCAGCGTCGAGGGCGCCCGGCCCTTCGGCGTCACGGCAAAGGACATCATCCTCGCCATCATCGCCAAGATCGGCGCCGCCGGCGGGACCGGTCACGCGATCGAGTATGCCGGCTCGACCATCCGCGACCTCTCGGTCGAGGAGCGGATGACGATCTGCAACATGTCGATCGAGGCCGGCGCCCGCGCCGGGATGGTGGCCCCCGACG
>CAZVAR010000001.1:85404-96190 GCA_964625225.1 uncultured Alphaproteobacteria bacterium
CTCGAATATCTGAAGGGCCGCCCGCACGCGCCGAAGCGCGCCGAGTGGGACAAGGCGGTCGCCTTCTGGCGCACGCTGCCGACCGACGAGGGCGCGCGCTTCGACACCGAGATCCGCCTCGACGCATCCGAGATCGCGCCGATGGTGACCTGGGGCACCAGCCCGGAGGATGCCCTTCCGATTACCGCGCGGGTGCCGGACCCGGCCGCCGTCGGGGACGCCGACCGCCGCGCCGGCATGGAGCGGGCGCTCGCCTATATTGGCCTCGTGCCCGGCACGCCGCTGACGCAGGTGAAGGTCGACCGCGTCTTCATCGGCTCCTGCACCAACAGCCGCATCGAGGATCTGCGCGCCGCCGCGGCGGTGGCGAAGGGCCGGCGCGCCGTGATTCCGGCGATGATCTCGCCCGGCTCGACGCAGATCAAGCGGCAGGCCGAGGCCGAAGGGCTCGACCGCATCTTCACGGAAGCCGGCTTCGAATGGCGCGAATCGGGCTGCTCGATGTGCGTCGGCATGAACGGCGACCTGGTGGCGCCCGGCGAGCGCTGCGCCTCGACCTCGAACCGCAATTTCGAGGGCCGCCAGGGCAAGGGCGCCCGCACCCACCTCGTCAGCCCGGCGATGGCCGCGGCCGCCGCGGTCACCGGCACCTTCACCGACGTCCGCGAACTCGCGAAAGGCTAACGCCGATGCAGCCCTTCACCACCGTCACCGCGCCGGCCGCGCCGCTCGACATGCCCAACGTCGACACCGACCAGATCATCCCGGCCCGGTTCCTCAAGCGCCCGAGGGACGAGCGCTATGCCCTGTACCTCTTCCACGACCTCCGCTTCGAGGACGAGGGCGGCCCGGAGAAGCCGGGCTTCCTCCTCAACCAGGAGCCCTGGCGGCAGGCGCGGATCCTGGTCGCCGACCGCAATTTCGGCTGCGGCTCCTCGCGCGAATCCGCCGTCTACGCCCTGATGGCGGGCGGCTTCCGCGCCGTCATCGCGCCGAGCTTCGGGGACATCTTCTTCAACAATTCGCTCAAGAACGGCTTCCTGCCGATCGTGCTGGCTCCGGAGATCTGCGCCGAGCTCCGCCGCCAGCTCCACGCCCGCCCGGGCGCCGAGATCACGATCGATCTTGAGAGCCAGACCGTCACCGCCCCGGACGGCAACCGTCACCGCTTCGAGATCGACCCCTTCCCGAAATACTGCCTCCTGCGCGGCCTCGACGACATCCAGTTCACCCTGGAATATCAGAAGGACATCGAAGCGTTCGAGGAGCGGCGGAAGGCGGAGATGAGCTGGCTGCAGAGCGCATAGCCGGCAGGGGGGCAGGCCGGGCGGTCGAAGCGGCCGGCCGGCCGCGCCGGCCGTGCGGGCCGGCGCGACCGGACCGGGGCCCGGCGCCTACTTATCCAGCCAGGCGTCCTCCAGCCGCCAGTGATTGTAGATGGTGTTCTGGGCGAGGGTGATGCCCTTGACGTGCGGCAGCCAGCAGGTGGCAGCGCGGGTGTGATAGATCACGGGGCGCGCGCCGTCCTCCTGCAGGGCCTTGTCGATCTCCCAGACCAGCTTCTTGCGCTGCTCCTGGTCGAGCATGGCCGACTGCTCATCGAACTTGGCCTGCAGGTCCTTGTTGCAATAGTTCGTGTAGTTCCGCTCCGACCCACAGGCATAGTTCTCGTAGAAAACGACGTCCGGATCGTCGATGCCGATGCCCGAGACGTGCATGCCGACGTGGAAGTCGTTGCGGGCCAGCTTGGCGTACCAGATGCCGGTATCGATCACGTCGAGCTCGCCCTCGATATGGACCTGCTTGAGATGATCGATCAGGATCACGGCCGGGTCGCGGTAGGTGGCCAGATTCCGGGTCGCGACCTTGATCTTCAGCGGCTTGTCCGGCCCGTAGCCCAGCTCGGTCATGATCCGCCGGCCCTCTTCCCGGTTCTTCTCGACATCGTCGCCATAGCCCGGCAGGTCGGCGAGCTGCTCGGGGGTCAGGCCCCAGAGGCCCTCCGGCGGCGGCAGCATGGTCCCGCCGATCCTGTCCTCACCTTCGCTGAGGATGTCGATGAAGGCCTTCCGGTCCAGCGACAGCATCATCGCGCGCCGGATCTTCTCGTTGTCGAAGGGGGGCGCGGCCCGGTTGACCAGGAGCTGGCCCTGGGTGTTGGAGGGATTGAGCTCGCAATAGGCGTCGGGACGCTGCGCCCGCACATCCTTGAGCAGCGGGACCGTGACGTCCTGCGTGAAGGTCAGATCGAACTCGCCGGCGATGAAGGCGAGCACGCGCGTCGATCGGCTCGAGATGATCCGCCACTCGATGCCGTCGAGATACGGCTTGCCGGGCTTCCAGTAGTCCTCGTTCTTGGTCAGCCTGATGAACTCGTTCGCCTTGAACTCGTCCACCTTGAACGGCCCGGTGCCGATCGGCTTGGTGCGCATCTCGCGCCCTTGCACATGGCAGGGATAGACCGGTGAGAAGGCGCCCGCCAGGAAGCTCAGGAACGAAGGCTGCGGCCGGTCGAGATGGAACGTCACCGCATGGTCGCCGTCGGTCGTGACCTCCTTCAGGTTGAAGTACCAGGTCTGCCGCGGGTTCTTGCGCCAGCCGGCCTTCCTCTTCTCCGTGATGGTGTCCCAGGTGCATTTCACGTCGGCGCTGGTGAAAGGCTTGCCGTCGTGCCACCTGACGCCCTCGCGCAGCTTGAAGGTCAGCTTGGTCCGGTCCTCGTTCCAGGCCCATTCGGTCGCGAGTTCCGGCACGATCACGTCCGGGCTGTTCCGTTTCGCATGCTGGTCGAACATGACCAGATTGTTGAATACCGCCATGAAGGGCATGACGGTCGAGATGGTCGCTTCCTCGTGGATCGAGGCGCTCGGTGGGTTCTCGCGGTTATAGACCCGCAGGATACCGCCGGCCTTCTGGGCGGCCGCCGGGGCTGCCGCCAGGCCGAGCCCGAGGAGCACGGGAGTGATCGCCACCGCTCGAGCAAACCGGTTCATACGCGCTTCCTTCTTTGTTGTCGCCGGGTCGGGGGATCCGCCCGGCTTGGCCGCCGGGCGATCGGCCCGGCGCTCCGAGCTTAGCAAAGTCATCACGGACCGGAACCCGGCGGGGCCGTTCCGCCCCTTCAAACCCGGACGTCCTTGCACGGCAGATAGGCGGCGAGGCCGGCCGCCATCAGGACGGCGAGGAAGCCGAACACCGTCCGATAGGCCTCGGGCGGCGCGCTGCCGTCCGCCCCGGCCCAGGCCCCGACGATGAAGCCGGTCGCCGCCTGCCAGGCGAACACGCCGCCGATCGCAGCCATGTTCTGCAGAGTCAGGCCGCGCCCGACGAGATGGTCCGGCAGCACGGCCCGCGCATGCGCGTGCAGCAGGTTGAAATGGCCCGAGAGCAGACCGATCAGGACGAACAGTACCACCACCGTGCCCACGCCCGGGCTCGGCCAGAGCGCCAGCGCCGCGAACGCCGCGGCCATCAGCGCGGCCCCGGCCACGACCGGCCGCCGGTAGGACCCGAACAAGGGCGCGAGCCCGCCATAGCCGAGGGCGCCGACGAGGACCGCGAGGTTCATCGCCAGCAGGACGTTGCCGCGCGCGACGGCGTCCAGACCGTGCACGTTCTCGAGATACGGCCCGCCCCAGAGGCCGGCGACCGCGGTCAGGCAGCCATAGACGACGAGCTGGATGCCGCAGATGTGCAGCAGCGACCGGTTGCGGGTCACGGCGACGAGCCCGCGCCAGATCTCGCGTGGACTCTCCGGGGTCGTCGTGGCGGCGTGCCCGGCCGGTGAATCGCGCACGACCAGCCAGAGCAGCAGCGCTAGCCCTGCCGTGATCGCCGCCATGACCACGAAGGCGCCGCGCCAGCCGAACGCTTCTGCCGCCGCCGCGAGCGGCGTCGTCGCCAGCACGCTGCCCAGGCCGCCGATCGCGTAGAGCACCGACAGCATCGGCGCGAAGCGCTGCGGCGGAAACCAGCGTGCGATCACGACCAGGGAGCCCATCAGCCCGACGGCGCAGCCCAGGCCCATCAGCCCGCGGCCGATCGTCAGTCCGGCGCCGCCGCCGGCGGCCGCGAAGACGAGCGACCCGAGCACCGCGAAGGCCAGCAGCCCGGCCATGGTCCACCGCGGCCCGAACCGGTCCAGCAGCACGCCCGCGGGGAGCTGTGCCGCGGCGAAGGTCAGAAAGAAGGTGCCGGTGATCGCCCCCATCGCCTCCGGCGAGATGTCGAGATCGCGCATTAGCTCCGGCGCGATCACGGCATTGGAAACGCGGAAGAACTGACTCGCAATATAGGCGGCCGCCAGTACCGCGAAGATCCGCCACGCCGCCCGTGACGCGGCACCGCCCGCCCGCATGTCCCGTCCCCTCCCTGTCGAGACGCGGCATCGTAGCGGCCGCCGGCCCGGCGGAAAACCGAGCCGGGCCGGCGGCCGCCGGAGAACGGGACGGCCCCTCGCTCACCGGGGCCGCGCTGCCGCAGCACCCCGACGGAAAAGACCACCGGCCCGGTCACGACTGCCGGAATCGACGTTCCGGAGGCTCCGGCAGGGGTACCGGTCACCCCCAAGGGGTCGCTTGTTTCGTCGCCACGCCTCCGACGAGACTCGGCTGTCCGAAAACGAAGTCCGACGCGGGACAGGCAGCAAGGGAGGAAGGCATGCGCATCGAGCGGATCGCGGCGGCCGGGGTACTGGCCGCGCTGCTCACGTCCGGCGTCGCCGCGTCGGCGGCCGAAGGTTGGTTCCCGTCGAAATGGGGCCCCGACGACGAAATCGGGGCGGCCAATCTGATTACGCCACAGCGGGTAATGGAGGCGGCGAAGCTGGTCACGACCGGGAAGACCTACCCGCTCGGCATCGTCGTCGACCGCACGACGCCGGCCTTCCCGCCCCGCAGCATCGCCGTCACCGTGCTGCAGCCGAACCAGGCGCAGGGGGCCACGCTCGGCGAGAACGCGATGAGCTACAATGACGACATGATCATCGGCTGGCTGGGCGTCGGCACCCAGATCGACGGGCTGGGCCATCTCGGCATCGACGGCGTCTTCTACAACGGCAACAGGAACAAGGACTTCGGCCGGACCACTGGCCTGACCAAGCTGGGCATCGAGAAGATCCCGCCCCTGGTCGGGCGCGGCGTGCTGATTGACATGGCGAAGCATCGGGGCGTGGCGATGCTGAGCGAAGGCGACATCTTCACGCCCGACGACATCCGGGCCGCGGCCGAGGCACAGGGGGTGGAAATCCGCGAGGGTGACATCGTGGTCTTCCACACCGGCTGGATCGGCCTGCTCGGCACGGACGACCAGCGCTTCGGCGCGGGCGAACCGGGCATCGACGCCGCGGGCGCCGAGTATCTCGCCGGCCTTAACGTGATGGCGGTCGGTGCCGACACCTGGGGCCTGGAGGCGGTGCCGTTCAGGAACCCGGACCGGCTGTTCGAGGCGCACCAGATCCTGCTGGCCAAGAACGGCATCTATATCCTGGAGACCCTGAATACCGCCGACCTGGTCGCGGACGGCGTCAACGAATTCCTGTTCGTCCTCGGCCAACCGCGCTATCGCGGCGCGGTGCAGTCCATCGTCAATCCGGTCGCGATCCGCTAGCGCGGCAACCGACCCGCCGACGGCCGACCCGCGCGGCGGCGGGCGCGCTCCCCGGGGTCCGGGGAACGCCGGTCGAGCCGACCCGACCGACGCTTTACAATGGTTTGCCGCGCGGCACCTTTGAGGCAGGCTGGCCGTCGACGCGGCCCGCCGCTGCGGTTCCGCGCGGCGCCGCCGGCCTGGGCTCCCGTTGGCGACGAAGGAGAACGCCATGCTCGTCGAGCGGATACTTCCCAAAGCACGTGAGCGCCTCGCCACCATCGATGTCTCGGCCCCGGTCAGGGACGCGGCCGAACTCATGGCCAGGCCCCACATCGACATCGTCGTCGTCTGCGATGCCGATGGAAGAATGGCGGGCGTCCTGACCAAGACCGACATCGTCGGACAGATCAGGCAATGCGAGGGATGCGCCTGCACGACCAGGGTCGATGCGGTCATGACCCGCGACATCGTCTCCTGCCGGCCGAACGAATGGCTGCAGAACATCTGGTCCGTGATGCGGGACCAGGGCCTGCAACGCATTCCGATCGTGGACGAGGAGAGAAGGCCGATCGGGGTCATCTACGCGCGGGACGCCCTCGAGAGCCTGCTGAGCGAAGTGGAGCACCAGGAGTCGCTGCTGCGGGACTATGTGATGTGCGTCGGCTACCGCTGAACGGCACCGACCGTGGGCCACCCTGCCGGGCTGCGGCTTCCGGCGCGGCGCGGGACCCGACCGCCCGCCCGCCGTTGGCGCCCTTATCTTGAAATAGGATGATATTCATGATAGGGTGGGCGCGGTTCCATTGTTTGGGGGACGAGACCATGGCGCAAACGCCGGATGGATTGGGAGACGGTCGGTGATGAGCGGCACTCGCGAAGACCCCGGCATGGCCCCGGCGAGCGCGCCGGCTTGGGCACATCCCGATCATCATGCCGCGCCACGCCCCATGCTCCGATGGGGGTCGCATGGGGGTGCCTCCCCCATGAACCCCCACGAACCCCCATGAACCCCCATCGGCCCCGTGCCCCCATCAACCGCAGAAAGCCTCACACGGGACGCGGATCGGGGCCGGGCGGCGCGAACCGACGGCGCCCGCAGCGGTTTCCGCCGGCAGCATGGCCGAATTGACACGGCAAAGTCCGCTGTGGCTAAGTTCGGTCACTTGCCTGCAATCGGACCGGCATGGTGGCCGAGGCGCGTGCCGCACTCGGATCGGCCGAAGAGCGACCTCCGGAGGATTTGACGCATGAGCGACGAGCTGCCCTTCTCGGGCATCAAGGTGTTCGATGCCACCCAGGGGGTGGCGGGGCCGCACGCCACGATGCTGCTGGCCCAGTACGGTGCCGACGTGACCAAGGTCGAGCCGCTGGACGGCGACTGGGGCCGCACGCTCGGCAAGATGTACGGCGATTTTTGCGCGCACGCGATCACCTTCAATCGCGGCAAGAAGTCGATCGCTCTCGACCTCAAGACCGAGGACGGCAAGGCCATCGCGCAGAAGCTCGCGGCCGAGGCGGACGTCGTGGTGGAGAGCTTCCGCCCCGGCGTCATGAGCCGGTTCGGGCTCGGCTACGACGACATCAAGAAGCACAATCCGAAGGTCGTCTATCTGTCCGTGACCGGGTTCGGACAGCAGGGCCCCTACTCCAAGCTGCCGGTCACGGACTCGGTGATCCAGGCCTTCTCCGGCTGGATGACGCTGCACCGCGACGCCGAGGGCGTACCGATGCGCAGCGGCATGATCGCGATTGACGTGATGACCGGCCTCTACGCCTTCCAGGCGATCGCGACCGCGCTCATGCGCCAGGTCCGGTTCGGCAAGGGCGCCTATATCGACTGCTCGCTGATGCAGTCGGCGGCCGCCTTCCAGGCGGCGAAGGTGATGGAGTACTACCTGGAGCAGGGCGAGCCGCAGGTGCTCTACGTGCCGGTCGGCACGATGAAGACGGCCGACGGCTACATCAACATCACCGCCATGCGCGAGCATCATTACCACGCGCTCTGCAAGGTCCTGGGCCGCGAAGACTTGGCGAAAGACCCGCGCTACGACAGCCGCGAGAAGCGGATCGAGCGCGAGAAGGAGCTGATGCCCATCATCCGCGCCGAGTTCCTGAAGCATCCGACCGCCTATTGGGAGAAGGCCCTGACCGAGGCCGGCGTCATGAACGCCAAGGTCAATACCTATGACGACTTCATGAACGACGAGCATGTGAAGGCCGTCGGCAGCCTTGCCTGGATCGAACATCAGGACATGGGCCGCCTGCCCATGGCAAACATTCCGGGCACCACACCTCTCACCGAGGGCAGCCCGCTCGCCGAATGCCCGCACACCGGCCAGCATACGGTGGAGATCCTGAAGGCCGCCGGCTATGCTGACAGCGAGATCCGGGAACTGCTGGCGAAGAAGGCGATCGGCACCGAGCCGCCGCAGAAGGCAGCGGCGGAGTGACCCTTCGGAGCGCGGACCTTCCGGTCCGCCTCCCTTCCCGCATATGGCGGGCTGCGGAACGGTTCCGGGCGCGGGGCCCCTGCCCTCTCGTGCCCGCACTCGCGCCGGAGCATCGCGCGTCGGTCGCTCCGGCGCCGGGCCGTTCGCCCGCGATCGCCGGATCGGGTCCGGCGGTGACGGACGAAGAGGACTCCCGGCGCGCGTGCGGGCCGCCGGAGCGGGAGCGCGAGGGTCCGATGGCTCGCGTTCCGGTCTCGATGCGCCAACAATTCTGAGGTGAGGACTCCGATGAAGCTCCTGCGCTACGGTCCTGCCGGCTCCGAGAAGCCGGGCCTGCTCGATGCCGAGGGCGTCGTTCGCGACCTGTCGGCGATCGTCCAGGACATCACGCCGGCGACGATCACGGACGACGGGCTCGCCCGGCTGCGGGAGATCGACCCGGCTACCCTGCCCAAGGTCGAGGGACAGCCGCGTCTCGGCCCGCCGGTCACCGGGGTTCCGAAGATCGTGGCGATCGGCCTCAACTACCGTGATCACGCGGAAGAGGTGAAGCTGCCGATTCCGCAGGAGCCGATCATCTTCATGAAGGCGGTCAACTCGATCACCGGCCCGACCGGCCCGGTGGTGATCCCGCGCGACTCCCGCAAGCTCGACTGGGAGGTCGAGCTGGGCGTGGTGATCGGCAAGACCGCTCGACACGTGTCGGAGGACGAGGCGCTCGACCATGTCGCCGGCTACTGCGTCGCCAACGACATCTCCGAGCGCGAGTGGCAGATCGAGCGCGGCGGCCAGTGGACCAAGGGCAAGAGCGGCGACACCTTCTGCCCGCTCGGCCCCTGGCTCGTGACCCGCGACGAGGTGCCGGATCCGCAGAACCTGTCGATGTGCCTCGACATCAACGGCGTGCGCCGCCAGACCGGCTCGACGCGGACCATGATCTTCGGTGTCCGGACCCTGATCAGCTATGTCAGCCGGTTCATGACGCTGCTGCCCGGCGACGTGATGGTGACCGGCACGCCACCGGGGGTGGGCTCCGCCTTGAAGCCGCCGGTGTACCTGAAGCCGGGCGATGTCATGACCCTCGGCATCGAGGGGTTGGGCGAGCAGGTCTGCCCGGTGGTCTCCTGGGAGGAGCGGCCGCGATGAAACTCTGCCGTTATGGCGAGCCCGGCGTCGAGAAGCCGGGCCTGATCGGGCCGGACGGCGAGATCCTCGATCTCTCAGGTGTGGTGGACGACATCCACCCGAACATGCTGGCCGACGTGGCGCTCGCCCGGATCGCCGGCATCGACATCGACGAGCTGAACCCGGTGCCCGGCCGGCCGCGGCTCGGGCCGCCGCTCGCCGGCGTCGGGAAGATCGTCTGCGTCGGCCTGAACTACAGCGACCATGCCGCGGAGGTCGGCGCGGCCCTGCCGACCGAGCCGCAGATCTTCATCAAGGCCACCAGCGCCATCAACGGCCCCTACGACCCGATCGTGCGGCCGCGCAATTCGCGGAAGCTGGATCACGAGGTCGAGCTCGCGGTCGTCTTCGGCCGCGAAGCCCGCTATGTGAGCGAGGCGGAGGCGCTCGACCATGTCGCCGGCTACCTGCTGATGAACGACGTGTCCGAGCGGGCCTTCCAGATGGAGCGCGGCGGCGGCACGACCAAGGGCAAGAGTGCCGACAGCTTCGCCCCGCTCGGTCCCTGGCTCGTCACCCGCGACGAGGTGCCGGATCCCGGCAATCTCCGGCTCTGGACCAAGGTCAACGGCGAGATCCGGCAGGACGGCAACACCCGGCACCTGGTGTTCGGCGTGCCCCAGCTCATCGCCTATCTCACCCAGTTTCTGTCGTTCCGGCCGGGCGACATTCTCTCGACCGGAACGCCGGCCGGGGTCGGTCACGGCCACCGTCCGCCGCGCTATCTGCAGCCCGGCGACGTGGTCGAGATGGGCATCGACGGGCTCGGGACCCAGCGCCATACGATCGTCGAGGCGGAGTAGCCTGCGGCCGTCTCAGGCGAGGCGGTCGTAGAGGATCGCCGCCGCCTCCTCGACCCCGCTCGGCGCGACCATCGGCGGGCGCGGGCCGCGCAGGAGCCGGTCGAGCGCGTCGCCGAAGCTCCCCGCCGCGAACGCCGCGTGGGAAATCTGCTCGGCCGCGCAGTGGCGCGCGACCCAGGCCTCGATGTAGGGCGCTTCCGGCCAGTCCGGCCGCGGAACGTAGAGCAGCGGCGTTCCGTTGCAGGCGCACTCGGTCGGGAAGCTGTAGCCGAGCTTGCTGACCAGCGCATCGCTGCTGCGCAGCAGGTCCACCGTCGGCAGGTCGAGTTCGGCGAGGCGGGTCATATCCGGCCGTGGCGGCAGCCGATCGGCCTGGATGATCCAGTGGGTGTCCGCCTGCTCCGGCCAGCGCGCATAGCCGTCCGCGGCGAGCGGCACGCCGCCCATCGAGACGAGCACCAGCCGGCTCCCGGGCCGCAGGCCGAGGCGCCGGTCGAGTTCGGCGCGGCGGTCGCGGCCGAGCGCCGCGCAGGGGCCGATCCGCCGGGTGTTGGGCAGGTCGGGCATGGGCATGCCGGGCTCGGGAACGAGGAACATCTCGGCGGCTGCGTAGGCGGCATGGATCTCGGCGTGGATCCGCGCCGCCTCGGGCCGGTGTCCGCAATAGTGCCGGTAAAGGTCGGCCCAGTTGAGGGAGCAGAGCGCGATCGCGGGAATTCGTGCGCGCGCCGCCGCGGCGAGCGGCAGATAGGGCACGTC
>CAZVAR010000002.1:0-81507 GCA_964625225.1 uncultured Alphaproteobacteria bacterium
CATCCATGGACGCTCGGACGCGACGCTCAATCCGGGCGGCGTGCGCATCGGCACGGCGGAGATCTACCGGCAGGTCGAGCAACTCGACGAGATCGTCGAGTCGATCGTGATCGGCCAGGAATGGGACGGCGACACACGGGTCGTGCTGTTCGTGCGGCTGCGCGAGGGTGTTGCGCTCGATCAGGACCTGATCGACCGGATCAAGCGACGCATTCGCGAGAACGCCTCGCCGCGCCACGTACCCGCCAAGATCGTTGCGGTCGCCGACATCCCACGCACCCGGAGCGGCAAGATCGTCGAACTCGCCGTACGCGATGTGGTGCACGGGCGCCCCGTCAAGAACGTCGAGGCGCTGGACAACCCGCAGGCGCTCGAGCTGTACCGGGATTTGCCGGAACTGCGGTCGTGAGGCCGGAGCGGTAAGAGGCGCCGGCACGACCGCGCCGCACTCAGGACGCCCAGTCCCCCGCGACCAGATGGCCCTGCTGCCAGTGCTCCCCGGTTGCGAAGACGCAGGCGATGCCGGTCGGGGTGGTCAGGACGAAGGTCCAAGTCTTGCCGTCCGGGCTGGCGAACAGCTCCGCCGCGCGGCCGTCCTCGGTGAGCCCCAGCGAGACGGGCTCTTCCCGGTGCTGATCTTTCAGCACGTCGGCCAGCGCATCGCGTGCGACGCACACGGCATGCGTCGGCATCTGCGCCTGTGCGGCTATCGGAAGGGCGGCAAGAATACCGGCCGCGACTGTCAAACGAAGCATCTCAGCCTCCAGTGACGCTTGTCGCGAGTATGACAATTCATCCCTGTGCACGGTTCCCTGCCCTCGGCGGGATCGTCGAAGGCGGCGTCGGCACGGAGAGGCTCGGCTGCTTTCCGTAGGACGGGGCACGGATCACCCCCACTGGCCCGATCGCGCGGGAAGAAGAGCGCTTCCGAATCGAGGCGCGTCGGCGTCGCCCGGTGTCCGACCGGCGGGACCCGCGGCCGACGGTGCTATCCCGGGATCCCCCCGGTTCGTCGGGGGAATGGTTCGATGCCGCTGCTCAAGATCACCCAGCTCGCCGCGGCGGCGCGCGCTCGGCCGCGGCGATGCGGAAGGGCAGCCGGCCGCGTTGGCCCGGGGTCTACTTCGCCGCGGATCGGGCGCAGGCGGCGTCCAACTCGGCCAGCCGACGGTGCAGCCGCCCGACCAGGCCGTCGATCTCGGCGCGGCCGTCCGCGTCCAGGCGCGGCGCCGGCCAGCGCGCGAAGGCGGAGCGGAGGGCGCCGCGCCGACGCAGGATCTCCTTGCGGACTGCGAGGCCGTAGCCGGGTTGCTGCTCGTAGCGGACCAGCGGGAGGTAGGCGTCGAACAGGGCGGCAGCACCCTCCCGGTCGCCGGCGGTGAAGCGCTCCCAGACCCCTACCAGCATCTCCGGATAGCCGAAGCCGGTCATGGCGCCGTCGGCTCCGCGACCGAGTTCCTCGAGATAGTAGAGGGCGCCGTTGCCGACCAGGATGCTCACACGCCGGCCGCCCTCCCGGCGCTCCTCGGCCCGGATCCGGGTCAGCTTGGCCAGGCCCGGGCAGTCCTCGTGCTTCAGCATGACGAGGCTGGGAAAGGCATCGACCATCCGGTTCCAGAGCGGGACCGAGAGCGCCACGCCGGTCGATTGCGGGTAATCCTGGTAGACCACCGGAATGTCCGGCCCGAGCGCGTCGAGGACGGTCTCGAAATAGGCGAAGATCTGCTCGTCGGTGCGAAGGCCGGCGGCCGGCGCGATCATGACGCCGCCCGCCCCGGCGTCCATCGATGCCTTGGCAAGGCGGGTCAGATCGCTCAGCGCCGGCGCGCTGACGCCGACCACGACCGGCACCCGCCCGTCCACGGTCCGGATCACCCGCAACGCGAAGCGTTCCGCCTCCTCGGCGGTCAGCTTGCTCGCCTCGCCCATCATGCCGAGGATGGTCATGCCGTGGACGCCGCGTTCCAGGTAGAACGCGACGAGTTGCTCCACGCCCTCGAAATCGACCGCGCCATTGTCCGTGAACGGTGTGGCCGAAATGATGTAGACGCCCTTCGCCTGCTCGGTCAGCCGCGCTGCCATGTCATCCTCCTTGCGTCCTCGATCGGAGTATGTCGCGTGGCGCGGGCGGGTCAATCAGGCCGCGGAGCTGGCGCATGTCGTCGAACACGGCTGCCGCGCCGGCCGCGTACAGGGCGGCGCGCCAAGCGGGCCCGCGGGCGTGCCCGCCGCCGGCGAAGCCGAGCACGCGCATGCCGGCCGATCGCCTCGGTGACGTCCGGGATCGGCCGCAGAGAGTCCGTAAACGTCGCCAGCGTGCCCGCGTGAACGCGATCACGGAAATCGGGCAGCAGCGGGCGGCCGAGCTCGGCCTCGACCATGGCGAACACGGTGCGGAACCGCAGCCCGGTAAAGCGCGCCTCGCAGTCCGCCGGCGCGATCGGATAGCCGGCCGCCGTCAGATGTTCGGCCAGGGCGCGGCTCGCGAGCGGTTCGCTATCGACGAGCACGCCGTCGCAGTCGAAGATCAGGAGCTCCTACATTCCTTCGACTGCGCCCCGATCGTGACGCCCCGCGGAGATCATAGCCGATGCACCGTTCCGTTTCGCTCCTTGCCGCGGCGTTTCTCGCCCTCGCCGCGGCCCGGGCGGAGGCCGCCGCCACCGCCGAGACCGGCGCCGAACTGGCCGCCCAGTGCCAGGTGGTCCGATCCGGCGCGGCCGACTCGGCGCCGGGGATCAAGTGCCTCGCCTATCTGATCGGCCTGTTCGATGCACTGCGCACCTTCAGCGCCAATGCGCGCGACCCGCTGATCTGCCCGCCGCAGGGCATCGACGACAGGACCTTCGCCGAAGCCTATCTCCGCTGGGCGCAGTACAACCCGCACCGCCTCGGCCTCTACCCGGTGGCGGGGGCGGTAGAGGCGATCGTCCAGGCCTTCCCGTGCGCGCGGTAAGGGCACGAGCGGCGGAGCGGCCGCGGCCCCCCCCCCCCGTCACGAGGCGGTCCGGGTCCGGGTCGGTCGGATGTCGAAGGCGATCGAGATGCGTTCGGTCGGCCCGTCGAACGGCACGGTGCGGTGATAGACGTAAGACGGGAAGAAGAAGGCCACCCCTTCCTCGGGCTGCATCAGGCGGACCGGCGGGAGACGACGGACCGGGAAGTTGTCGGAAGGGCGGCCGAACTCGATCCACCCGGAATAGTCGCGATTGTGTCCGCCGCTGCCGAGACTGGGCGGGAGCTGAACATAGTACACCCCGCTCATCCAGCCGGTGGGATGGATGTGGGCGGCCTGATAGCCCTGGGCCTTCAGTACCGTGCCCCAGATGTCGAGGTCGTAGGCGACCGGCACGCGGTCGAGGAAGGGGTGGCCCGGCCGGGGTTCGAGACCGGCGAAGTACCGGTCCAGCGCCCGGCGCAACATCCGCTCGAAGGCGGTGATCGTGCGGGTCGGATGTTGGAGCAGCAGCAGCACGTCCGCGCCGCCCGTGGTCGCGGTGCCCGGCGGCTCCCAGCGCAGCGAACGGTGCGTCATCAGGTCCCGGGCGAGGTCGCGGTTGAAGGCCGCCATGTTCGACCATCCGGATGGCGGCTGGAGGCGGACCGGCTGAATGGCCTCGAGCTCGGCGTTGATCGCGGCCTCGTCGGCGATGCCGAGCTCGGCCTGCGCGATCATGCGGTAGGCGATGCCGCGGCGGTCGAAAGGATCGATCGCCAGGCAGCACTCGAACGCCTCCAGAGCGCCGCGGGCGTCACCCTGGAGAAACCGGGCGACGCCGAGATTGATGCGGTAGAGAGCGCTCCTCGGGTTGAGGGCGATCGCGCGTTCGTAGGCTGCGGCGGCCCCCGCGAGATCGCCCTGCTTCTGCAGCGCGCTGGCGAGATTGTTGTGGGCCGGCGCATAGGACGGGTCGAGGGCGATCGCGCGCCCGTACGCGGCGATGGCCCCGGCGAGATCGCCGTCGTCCTGGAGGACATCGCCGAGGGCGGCATGCGTGTTCGCCCGCCCGGGTGCGAGCGCGATCGCGCGCCGGAACGAGGCGATCGCCTCCGGTATCTGCCGATTGTTCTTCAAGGCAACGGCGAGCGCTTCGTGACGCGCCGGTACGTCGGGTGCGGCGGCCACCGCGCGGGCATAGGCCGCTACCGCCGCGTCGAGCCGGTTCTGCGCCGCCAGCGCCTGCCCGAGATTGTGGTGATAGGAGGCGGCGTTCGGATTCAGTCGGATCGCCTTGCCGATCAGCCGCTCGGCCCGTTGCGGCTCGCCGCGCTGCAGCGCCAGGACGCCCAGCAGGTTGAGCGCATCGGCGTTCTTCGGCTCGCCCTGAAGAACCGTCTTGCAGAGGCGTTCTGCGGCGGCGAGATCGCCGGTGTTCTGGAACTGGATAGCGCGCCTCAGCGCGTCGCGCGCGGTCAGCACGGCAGGCGGGACTCCCCTTCGCGGCAGGATCGATCCGCGTCGGCCGGGACGACGGCTGGTCGCCGTGCCCGAGTTCGAGCGCGCCGCCATTCGCCAACATCCGCTCCCTCGCGTCAACAGCGATGGGCGTTCAGAGGATCGATCCGGTGATCCGGTCGGCCGCACCGGCCGCGCCGCGGTGCAGGTACGGCCGCAATGCGCACGGCCCCGTTCGGCCCGGACGGCCGCGCCGGACACCTTCCGTGCCCGGCGCGGCCGGAACCCGCCGAGGGTACGACGAACCCGCCCGGGCAGATCGGCGCCGGTGCTGCGCCGGGCAGGCGCCGTATCAGTGCGCCACCACCTTGCGATAGAGGTGCCAGGTGGCGTGGCCGAGCACGGGCATGACGATGATGAGACCGAGGAGCGCCGGGATCGACCCGATCACCAGGCTGCCCGCGACGATCAGTCCCCACGCGGCCATCGGACCCGGGTTCACAAGCACTGCCCGGACCGATGTCGCTATCGCCGTGCCGAGCCCCACGTCGCGGTCGAGCAGCAGCGGGAACGACACCACGCTGATCGCCAGCACCACCACGGCGAAGAGGAAGCCGACGCTGATGCCGACCACGATCATCACCCATCCCGCGGTGGTCGTGAATACGTCACGGACGAACGCTGTGATCGAGGCCGGCGGCTCCGGGCCAAGCGTGACCGCGTAGATCGCGTAGGCCGCGAGCAGCCAGAGCAGGAAGATCGCCAGCAGCAGAAGGCCCAGCACCTCGATCGCACCGAACGAGGGCGAGCGGACCACGCCGAACGCGTCCGCCCAGGTGATGTCGATACCCTGCTCGCGGCGCCGGCTCATTTCGTACAGGCCGATCGCGGCGACCGGCCCGATCAGCGCGAAGCCGGATGCGAGCGGGAACAGCAGCGGCAGCATGTCGTAGCCGAACGTCAGCCGTGCCAGGATCAGGCCGACGATAGGATAGATCGCGCAGATGAAAATGACGTCGGTCCGGTACGCCCCGAAGTCTCCGAGACCCTTGAGCAGTGCGTCCTTGAGATCGGCGACCTCGATCCGGCGGACCGCCGGGGGCGCCACGTCTCGATCCTGGTCGATGCGGTGCAGCGAGCGTCCCGCCCGTTCCACCGCCAGATTAGCCTGCCTGAGCTGGTCCCATCCCCACTCGATAGGGTTTCGAATGGCCATGTTGGTTCCTCCCGAACCGCTGGTTCGAGGGGTCGTGGGCTGCCCATGGCTCGACGCCCGACCCGGCCGCCGGTCACGAGAGCTCCGCGACCCGCCGTGCCGCCGAGCATACGCCGATTCGCCGGCCGCTTGAATGCCCGTGTGCGGACTTCAGGCACCGGCTCACCGGCAGGGGGCGGCGGGACGCCGTCGACGGTCCGCGCCTCCCCCTCCGCGCGCGACGGCGGGCGATGTCCGCCAGGACGGATACCGGTGCCCTAACCCGGCTCCGGGCCGGGGCGTGGCGCATCGAGCAAGGCGATCACCTCGGCGTCGTCGAGTTGACGGAAGTCGCGATAGTGCGCACCGACCGCGATGAACGGGTCGGGCATTGCGAGCACGACGACCTCGTCCGCCTCCTCCCGCAGGCGCTCGACGATATCCGCCGGCGCGACCGGCACGGCGAGCACGAGCCAACGCGCACCGGCACGGCGCACGGCGCGCAGGGCGACCCGCACCGTTGCCCCCGTCGCGATCCCGTCGTCGACGACGAGGGCGGCTCGGCCGGCGACATCGGCCGGGGTACGGCCTTGCAGGTAGACGGCTCGCCGCCGCTCGATCTCCTCGACCTGACGTGCGCGTTCCGCCTCGATATAGCTTTCCGGAATGCCGAGGCTCTGCACGACATCCTCGTTCAGCACGGTGTGCGGATAGCGGCCGTCGACGACGGCGCCGACCGCCAGTTCGGGCTGCCAGGGGGCGCCGATCTTGCGTACCAGCAGCAGATCGAGCGGCGCGTCGAGCGCCGCGGCGATCTCGTACCCGACCGGTACGCCGCCGCGCGGCAGCGCCAGGACCACGGGGCGACCCGCCTTCAGGTGTAAAAGTTTCTGCGCGAGCCGGCGTCCGGCATCGTGCCGGTCCTGGAACAGGAGATCGCTCATGCCGCCCGGCTCCGCAGCCGGTCGGCGACCCAGGGTCGGCCGAGATCGATCCCCGTCTCCATCGCACCCTGCTCCTCGGACCGGTGGCCGGCACCGTCGATGATAGCAATCTCCGGCTCGTTCGGGAGCCGGTCGATGCCTTCCGCTTCAGCGCCGGCACCTCGAGATCCACGCTGCCGACGATCAACAGGCTCGGCGCCCGCACCTTCGGAAGGACATCGCCCACGAGGTCGGGCCGGTCTTCGCGGGAGACGATGGCACCGACCGGATGCGGCGAGAGCGTGGTCGCGACCAGCGCAGCCGCCGCACCGGTGCTCGCGCCGCAGATTCGCCTGTCCGCCGATCCAACCGGTCGCCAGCACCAGCCGGTGCCTGTGCCGCCGCCTGCCTGATAGCGATCGGCACGTCGGTGGCGGTGCCGAGCCCGACCGGGGCAGTGACGGCCGCCGAGGTCAGCAGGGCCGCGCCAAGGACGGTCCACAGCGTGCCGCGGGAGTCTCTGATAGGATTCTCCATGTCAGCGTCGCCTCTTGCATCGGAGTATCCGATGTTTCGGGAACGAAGCGTTTTGGCTGGTGTGTGCCGATATCGACGGGAGGCGGCTCCAGCGCCGGTCAGGCGCTTCCCGGCACCTCGTATTCGTGAACGAACTCGATTACCGCGCGGGCATCGTCGTTCGCCTGTGCGAACGCATGTATCCCGGGCTCGGAATCGTTCTGGCCGCCGAATACGGCGTCGATGATCGGCACCGTCACGGTCGCGTAGTTTCCGTCCCCGGTGGCCGTGAGATAGGTGACCGTACCGGAATAAGTCGCCGCACGATCGTAGGAGAAGTTCGAAACACCCGGATAGGGTCCGGCTTGCCCACGGTTCGTTCGTCGCGCTCAGCGCAACGGCGAGCATAACGCCATGGCCGTTCTGGCGGGCAGGACAGCGCCCTATGTTCCCGGTGGAGCAATGCCGCTCAAGCCAGAGGACCTTACGATGCTCACCCAGATCAAGGGCCTGCACCACGTCACCTCGTTGGCCGCGGACGCGCAGGAGAACAACGACTTTTTCACGAAAGTGCTCGGTCTGCGCCGCGTCAAGAAGACGGTGAACTTCGACGCACCCGACGTCTATCACCTCTACTACGGCGACGAGCTCGGTACTCCCGGAACGATCATGACCTACTTTCCCTTCCCGCATATCGTGAGGGGGAGGCGCGGGGCCGGCGAGGTCTCCGAGACGGCGTTCTCGGTGCCGAAAGGCGCGTTCGGCTACTGGAAGGAGCGCTTCGACCGCTACGGCGTGACCGGGGTGCAGGAGCAGGAGCGCTTCGGTGAGACGCGCCTGCGCTTCCTCGGCCCGGACGGCGACGGCTTCGCGTTGGTCGAGGTGGAGGGCGACCTGCGCACGCCCTTCGCAGGGGGGCCAGTGCCGGCGGCCGAGGGCGTGCATGGCTTTCACGGCGTGACCATCAGTCTCCGCGATGGCGGTGCGACCGCCGTGCTGCTGAAGGCCATGGGCTATGAGGAGATCGACCGTCAGGGTGCGCTGACCCGGTACTCGATCGGGAGCGGCAACGGCGCGGACTTCGTCGATCTCGAGGTGCTGCCCGACGCGGCGCCGGCCCGACAGGGCGCGGGTTCGGTGCACCACGTCGCCTTCGCGGTGGAGGATCGCGCGGCCCAACTCGAGGTGCGCGAGGCGCTGGTCGACGCGGGTCATCACGTCACGCCGGTGATCGACCGCAACTATTTCTGGTCGATCTACTTCCGTACGCCGGGCGGGGTGCTGTTCGAGGTGGCGACCAACGAGCCGGGCTTCGATCGCGACGAGGATCGCGCGCAGCTCGGTCAGGCGCTGAAGATTCCGGCCCAGCACGCCCATCTGCGCGACCGGATCGAACGGTCTCTGACTCCCATCACCGACTGACCGCATTCGGCCGCGGCTTCGTCGGGTTGCCGGTGCGCAGGGGAGCCATGGGGCCGGGCTTCGAGAGCCACGGCCATGGCGCAACGGCGCGGGGGCGGGTCAGATCACCGACTTCGCCGCCAGCGCGTCCAGTTCAGCATCCGAAAGGCCGAGGAGACCGGAGTAGATTTCGCGGTTGTGCGTCCCGCTCGGAGCCGCCGGCCCCTGGTAACCGGTCTCGCCGGCGCTGAACTTCAGCGGGAACCCAGCGGCGCTTAGACCGCTCAGGATGCCGAGCGTCGGGTGCTCGACCGCCTCGATCATGTCGCGCGCCCGCAGATGCGGCCATTGCAGCAGGTCGTCGATCGTCTGCACGGGACTGGCGACGACGCCGGCCTCCGAGAGCCGCGCGACCGCCTCGGCCGTGTCGACTTCGCCGGTCCATCCGGCGACCAGGGCTTCGACCTCGTCATTGTGGGCGACGCGCCAGCTCATCCGCCCCCACTCGGGATGGCCGGCCAGCTCGTCGCGACCGATCACGCGGCAGAGGCCCCGCCACATCGCCTCGGTTCCGCAGCAGATCACCGCCCAGCCGTCCCGGGTCTTGAAGGTATTGAGCGGCGAGAAGCGCAGCACGCGATTGCCCTGGCGCGGCTCCAGGCTGAGCGTGCGGTAGCAATCGAAGGGTTCATCGAAGAGCAGCGAGAACAGTACGTCGACCATCGAGACGTCGATCCACTGGCCCCGGCCGGTCCTTTCCCGGTGAAACAGGGCGCCGAGCACACCCGCGAAGGCGAAGCCGGCCGCGATCGTGTCGGCCAGGGGCGAACCGGCCTTGGTCGGCGGGCCGCCGGGATGGCCCGTCACGCTCATCAGGCCCGACATCGCCTGCGTCGTGACGTCGTAGCCGCGCCGCGCCCGATCCGGCCCGGTCGAGCCGTAAGCGGTGAGCGAGCAGTAGACCAGCCGGGGATTGACGGTCCGGAGCCGCGGCCAGTCGATCCCGAGGCGTTCGGTCACGCCGACCGAAAAGTTCTCGACCAGGACGTCCGCCTTCTCCACCAGCCGCAGGAAGAGCCCGTGACCGTCCTCCGACTTGAGGTCCAGTGTGATCGCCTTCTTGCCGCGGCTGCGCTTGAGGAAGGCGATGCCGAGGTCGGTCTCGTCGCGCTTCTCGAGGGACGGTCCGCCCGCGCCGAAATAGAGCGGCGCACCGGAGAGCGAGTCGCCGGTCTTCGGATTGTCGACCCTGATGACCTCGGCGCCCATGCCGGCCAGCAGGAGCGTCGCGTGGGGGCCGGCCAGGAAGCGCGTCAAGTCAAGGACGCGCACGCCCTCCAGAATCCGGCTCACCGCGACCCGCCGACCGCGCTCATGTCCGCCGCACCAGAAGCTCCAGGCTTCGCGCCAGGGCCATTCGGGCCTGTTCGGCAAGCGCCTCATCGCTGGCGCTGCTGATGGGGTGCTCGATCACGACGAACGAATAGCCGTCCGCTCCCAGCACCCGCGCCATCAGCTCTGCGGCGCTGACGAACTTGGTCGTCATGACGCCGACCGAAGGGATCCCGAGACGTTCGCCAGCCACTGCGTCATGCAAACTGCACGACGAGCAGCTGCCTCAGTCGCCGATGCCTGCGATCAATGCATCCCAGCCGCGGGCTTCCTCGAGAATGTGCGCATCCATAGGCGCGCTGTAGTTCGATTTGACGCGGCGGACCGCGATGGCGCCGTGGACTTCGGTCAGCTCGCGCTCGATCGCGTCGAAGAAGGGCCGCGTGCCCTTCTTGCCGTTCGAGACGATGCCCACGGTCCGTCCGGCGAGCGACGGCAGCCGCGCCGCCGGGCGGAAGGCGGGCGCTCCCGCCTCATGGGTCGGATCGAGAACCTCCATGCTCATTCCCTCCTTGCCTTCCACGGGCCATGCCGCGTTCGGGTCCTCCGGCGGAACCCTAAACCTCGCAATCGACGCAGGCACCGATCGCGACCGTCACCGCCTTGCTCTTGTGGCCGAGCCAGGGCGGGATCACCGCGCCGAAGCCGCCTGCCGGGCCGCCAGCGGCGATGACAAGCAGGCTGTCCTCGCTGTCCAGCGCCGGATATTCCTGATCGCCGCGCGAGCCGACCACGGCACCCTTGCCGCACTCTGCCCACTCCCGGCGCCGGATGCGGGCATGCTCATGGACATAGCGGCGCACATCCGCCTTCGACCAGCCGGCCACCGCGAAGTGAGCGCGGAGCTGCGGCGGCACCACGATCGCGTAATTGCCGGCATAGATCGAATAATGCCGCATGTTGGCGCGGATCTCGGACACGAAGGTGTCGAGGATGCGCTCCGGCTCGGTCGTCCACTCGTTCATGATCTGGCGGGGCGCGCCGGCCGCCATCACTGTCACGGCGGAGGCGCCCGGCGGGATGCCCCGCTCCTCGGCGAGGGGAAGCCAGGGCGAATTCTCCTCGTCCTCGGCGACGCAGTAGCTGAACTTGCCGGGATGGCCGAATGTCGAACGGTCCACGCCGCCCGGGCGGACGTCGAGCAAATTGCAGAGGATGAGGCGGATCGCCCGGCCGATCACGCTGGTGGCGCGGTCGCTGGAGGCGAGCGCGTTGAAGGTGCCGCTCATGCCGAGCTCGGTCCGGACCGGCCCGTTGACCACGATCAGCACCGCGCAGCCACCGGTGCTCGCCGTCGCTCCGTGCAGCAGGAACGGCTCCTGCAGCATCGCCGTGAAGGCGGCGACCACGACCGGGAAATGCATCGGCAGGCAGCCCGCCATCGCGGCGTTGACGGCGAGCTTCTCCGCCGTGATCGCCCGCTCGCGCACCGGCTCCACGCCGACGAGTTGGTCGGGCGCCAGCATCGCCCAGTCGAGGCAGGCCTGCACTGCCTCCGGGGTCGGCGGCACGATCGGCAGCCCGTCCGTCCAGCCGCGGCTGTGATAGAACTCCTGCGCCGCCATGACGTCGTCGACCGCGTATCGTTTCGAGATGAGACCCACGGCGACCAACCTCGCTGCACGGATGCGAAATCGAGGTTACTGTGGCCCCGGGCAACGGGTGCCGCAAGCCGGAATTCGGTAGACGTCACGAGGACAGGAGCAGCACCGGACCGTCCGAGCCGAGGCCGGCCGCTCGGCGCCGGCATGCGGCCGCGGCAACCGACGATGCTCGGCAGCCTCGACCGCCACAAAGCTCGATTGACCCGGACTATCCCGTGGAGGAGGATTTCGGTGGTGGTCAGGCCTCGCCGACGCCTGCCGCATTGCGCGAACGGCAGGGGCAGCGGTCGACGGGGAAAAGTGGAATGGGGGAGGAAACCTATGGCTATTGACGATGTGCGCGACGTGCATCCGGCCCCGAGTCCGGACCGATCTCCTGCGAAACGGGCCGGTGATCGCACCGCCGCGGACCCGCTGCGGCATGCGGCGATGTCCCTGGTCGACCGGCGTGGCCTGCTGAAGGCGGGTGGCCTGACGGCGTTCGGCGCCATGCTCGGGGTCGCCATTCCGTTCCAGCGCAATATGCCGGCCGGACTGGTGCCCGTGGCGCTGGCCCAGGACACCGGTATCGATCTGATGAAGGACAAGGATGGGCTGACGATCCTCAACGATCGTCCGGTGAACGCCGAGACGCCGGCGCATCTTCTGGACGATGAGGTCACGCCCTATTCGCGCCTGTTCGTGCGCATGAACGGCCTCGTTCCGCAGAGCGCCCTGGACCAGGTGGCGACCGACTGGAAGCTGACCGTGGATGGCGAGGTCGAGAACCCTCTCACCCTCACGATCGACGACCTGAAGCAAGGCTTCGAGACGGTGACGCAGCGACTCTGGCTGGAGTGCGGCGGGAACGGCCGCGGTTTCTTCGAGCCCGGGGCGTCCGGCAACCAATGGACGGTCGGCGCGGTCGGCTGCCCGGAATGGACCGGAGTGCGGCTGCGAGACGTCCTCAATAAGGCGGGGGTGAAATCGACGGCGGTCTATACCGGCCATTACGGCAACGACGTCCATCTCTCCGGCGATCCGGACAAGGAGGTGATTTCGCGCGGCGTGCCGATCGAGAAGGCGATGGAGCCGGAGAACATGATCGCCTGGGCCATGAACGGAGAGACGATCCCGGCCCTGCACGGCTTCCCGCTCCGTCTCATCATCACCGGCTATCCCGGGTCGGCGTCGCAGAAATATCTGACCCGCATCTGGGTGCGGGACCGCGAGCACGACGGCGCCAAGATGACCGGCTATTCCTACCGTCTGCCCCGGTATCCGGTCGCACCGGGGACGGAGGTGCCGAAGGAAGACATGGCGGTGATGACCGTCATGCCGGTCAAGTCGCTGATCACCTTCCCCGCGACGGGCGTAAAGACGAGCGCAGGTCAGCCGACGGAAGTCCGCGGCCACGCCTGGTCCGGCAAGGGCGACGTGAAGGCGATGCACGTCTCGATCGATTTCGGCCAGACCTGGCAGGAAGCCGAGCTGCAGCCGCCGCACAACAAATATGCCTGGCAGCGGTGGCGGACGAACATCACCCTGCCGCAGGCCGGCTACTACGAGGTCTGGGCCCGGGCGACGGACCGGGACGGCATCATGCAGCCGCCGGTGGTCCCCGGCTGGAACCCGCGCGGCTACGGCAACAACATGATGCACCGGATCGCCGTCTTTGCCACGTGATGGCACCGGCAAGGGGCGTGCGGCCGCCACCACGACGAGGGGCCGCACCGTCCTTCTCCGCCGTGCTCAGCGAGCTCTGCGCTCACCTCTCGTCGGGCCCATGAAGCAATGAAGATGCTGAACGCGGCGGTTGCAGCCGCAATGCTCGCCATGGCCGCTGCGATCGCGGCGGATCCGGCCGCCCAGGGCTACGACCCGATGATGCGCCGGCCGGGTTCCGGTGCGCCCGTGGCCCCCGGGGCAGGACCGAAGGACACGGCCGACCGCGACGCGGTGACGCTCAACCCCGAGTTGGGCAACCTGCCGGACACGCCGGGAGCGGAGGAAACCTACTATCTCTGCGTGGGCTGCCATTCCCTCGCCATCGTCAAGCAGCAGCGCATCTCCGATGCGCGCTGGGATTATTTGTGGGACTGGATGATCGAAGAGCAGGGGATGCCCGAGCAGGATCCGGAAACGAAACAGGTGATTCTGGGCTACCTGAAGCGGCACTTCTCGTCCGAGCGGTAGGCCGATCGGCCCCGGATGCGGCGACACGGGCAAAGCTCGCGGGGCCTCCGGGGCCGATCGGCGGGCACGGCACGGGGGCGGCGATGGGCGCACCGCCGGCGAGCCGGCACCGCGTCATGCGGCGGACATCTTCAGGCCGACGATGCCGCCGACGATCAGGGCGATGAAGGTCAGGCGCAGCACGGTGAGCGGCTCGTGGAACAGCAGGGCACCCAGCAGCACCGTCCCGACCGCGCCGACGCCGGTCCAGACCGCGTAGGCGGTGCCGACCGGCAGCACCTCGAGCGACCGGCCGAGCAGATAGACGAACGCTGCGAGCAGCACCAAGGAGACGATGCTCCAGCCGAACCGGGTGTATCCGTCCGCATATTTCACGGCGACCGCCCAGGCCACGTCCAGCAGACCGGAGGCCACAAGCAACGTCCAGGCAAGCGTCCTGGTCATGTCGAGCCTTTCAGATCCGCCGCGCGAGTTCGACAGCGCGGGCAAGCGCAGCCTGCCTGGATGCGGCGAGGCGATCCGCCGATCCGATCGTCGGTTGGACCGTGATCGTCTCGACATCTTCGATACCGATGAACCGCAGCCAAGCCTCGAAGAACGGCTTCTGGAAGTCAGGGCGCGGATTGCCGCTCCCCGGTGTGTAGTCACCCGAGCTGGCATAGATCACGACGGCGCGCTTGCCCGTCACCAGGCCGCGATAGCCGCCATCCGGCGAGACGCTGAAGGTCAGCGTCGGCTGGGTGACGATATCGATATAGTGCTTGAGGACGTAGGGCACGTTGAAGTTCCACATCGGCACCGAGAAGAGGAGCCGGTCCGCGGCGACGAAGCGGGATACCGTCGCCTCCACGGGGCCCCACGCGTTGCGCTCGACTTCGCTGCGTCGGCGCCGCGACAGGATCGCGTATTTCGCCTCGATCGCGGCGCCGTCCAAGCGCGGAAGGCGCTCCGCCCAGAGGTCGATCGTGTCGAGGCGGGCCTCCGGATGTGCCGCACGGAACGCTTCGAGAAAGGTCCGTGCAACGGCAATGGAATGAGATCGTTCCTTGCGCGGCGACGCCTCGATGTAGAGCAGGTCGGTCATGCGGTCGCTCCATTGCATGGCGTGTGGCGGGCAAACTACGTTGTTCGTTTACGATATGCATTCCGACAAATGGGAAGGTTCTGATTGCGTGAGTGAACAACGTCTCGGATGGGACGACCTTCGTGTCGTGCTCGCGATCGGACGCGCCGGCTCGTTGAACGGCGCGGCCAAGACATTGGCACTCAGCCACCCGACCGTGTTCCGCCGCGTCGGTGCGATCGAACGGAAGCTCGGCGCGAGACTTTTCGAGCGGTCGCGTGCGGGATATGTGCCGACCGCCGCAGGGGAGGCGATGATCGCGCTTGCCGGGCGGCTGGAGAACGAGATTCTGGCCCTGGAGCGGAGGCTCGCAGGGCAGGACCAGCGGCCGTCGGGCGTGCTGCGCGTCACCACGACGGATACGCTGCTGTTCGGGCCATTGCCCCCCTTGCTCGCGGCGTTCCGCCGACAGTACCCCGACATCACGCTCGAACTCGCTGCGGCCAATACCCTGTTCAGCTTGACCAAGCGCGAGGCCGACGTCGCGATCCGCCCGAGCCGCAATCCGCCGGAGACACTCGTCGGCCGCAAGATCACCGACATCGCGACCGCGGTCTACCGAGTGCGCCGCGGCCCCGCGATAGACGCCGCCGGCCTGGAGGAGCAGGACTGGGTTACGCCCGACGACAGCCTCTCCGATCTGCCGCTGTCCCGTTGGCTCAGCAAGCACCGCTTCGACCGCCGGTCGGTCTATCGCGCCAATACCTTGCTGGCGCTCCGCGATGCGGTCGCACAGGGACTGGGTGTCGCGGTTCTGCCCTGCTACGTCGGTGATCCGGATCCGGCGCTCGCCCGCGTCGGCGATCCGATCGAGCCGCTGCGGAGCGAGCTCTGGCTCGTGACCCATCCCGACCTGCAACGCGTCGCCCGCGTGCGCGCCTTCCTCGACGGCATGCGGACCCTGCTCCTCAGTCTCCGGCCGATGTTCGAGGGCCGCGTGCACTGATCCCGGTGTTTCGCGGCGCCCGCCGGTTCCCGGTGACGGGCGCGAACCGGAGCGCCGAACCGGGGGAGATCGCGCCGCCGCTGCATCCCGTTTCTACTTGACGACATACCTACCGGTCGGTATGAAAGGGCCGACCAGTAGGTATGGAACGTCATGGCCGCCGCCCTTCATCCGTCCAAGGCAAAGCTCCTCGATGCCGCGCTCAAGGTGATCCGCACGAAGGGCTACACGGCCACACGTATCGAGGATGTTTGCGACGCGGCGGGGGTGACCAAGGGCAGCTTCTTCCATCACTTCCGGAGTAAGGAGGAACTGGCGGTCGCGGCCACCGACTATTGGTCGGCGATCACCGGGGAGCTGTTCGCCCGCGCCCCGTACCACCGGCACGCGGACCCGCTCGACCGGGTGCTCGGCTACCTCGATTTCCGCAAGGCTCTACTCGAAGGCACGGTTCCGGAATTCACCTGCCTTGTCGGCACCATGGTGCAGGAGGTCTACGAGACCGACCCCGCGATCCGGGACGCCTGCGACCGCAGCATCAGCGGCCATGCCGCGACGCTCGAGCAAGACATCGCGGAGGCGATGACGCGATACGACGTGCGGGCGGACTGGACCGCGCAAAGCCTCGCTCTGCACATGCAGGCCGTCCTGCAGGGCGCCTTCGTTCTCGCCAAGGCGAAGGGCGGACCGGAAGTCGCCGCCGACAGCATCGACCATCTCCGCCGCTACGTCGAGCGGCTCTTCAGACCCAGGACAGGGAGCGAGCGATGAAGACCGCGCAGCACCGAAACGACGAAGCCGAGATCCGGGATCTGATCGCCCGCTGGTCGCGCGCCGTCGAGGCGAAGGACGCCGCCGCGGCCGTGGCTGCCTACACCCCGGAGACGGTTCTGTATGACGCCATTCCGCCGTATCGCACGATCGGCGCCGACGGCATACGCGCGAGGTGGGAGCGGGCGTTCCCGCACTTCCCCGAGCGGTTCCGGTCGGAGCATCGCGATCTCGCGATCGCGGTCGATGGCGACGTCGCCTTCGTCCACGGCATGCATCGCTTCGTACCCGACCCGGCAGACCATCCCTGCGGCATGACCTGGATGCGGGTGACCGCATGCTATCGCCGGATCGCGGGCCGGTGGACCGTCGCGCACGAGCATGTGTCGATCCCCTTCGATCCGATGACGGGGCGGGCCTGCACCATCACCGCACTGTGAGACCGGCCGGGGTACCGGCCGCGGCATCCACGCCGCTGCACCGAGGAGGACATCCGATGACCCCCGACGCGAGACTGCCGGACGACCGCGAACTCGTTCTGTCCATGGTGCTTGCCGCACCGCGCCGGAAGGTCTGGCGTTGCTGGACCGAGCCCGAGCTGCTGAAACGCTGGTTCGCGCCGGAACCGTGGACGACCCCGCACGCGGTGATGGACGTCCGGCCCGGCGGCACGAGCCTTGTCGTCATGCGCAGTCCCGACGGCCAGGACATGCCCAATCCGGGCGTCTACCTCGAAGTCGTCCCGGAGGAAAGGCTGGTCCTTACCGATGCCTATACGAAAGCCTGGGAACCCGCGGACAAGCCGTTCATGACGGCGATCCTCACCTTCGAGGATGAGGGCGAGCGAAGCACGCGGTACACCGCGCGCGTCCGGCACTGGACCGCGGCGGACCGCGAACGACACGAGGCGATGGGCTTCCATGAGGGTTGGGCCCAGTGCGCGCGCCAGCTCGAAGCCGTCGCGCGGACCTTGTGACGGAGTCGGTTCCGACCGCCGATCGCGAGGCGCTCTCCAAGCACGCCGAGAAGGCGGCCCTGCTTCCATGTGCTCCTGCTCAAGGGCCACATGCCGGCCCAGGCGGAGGCCCGGCGGACGCGCGGGCTTACGCTGCAGCGATCCGCCACCCATATGGCGCCTCACCTGTGAGCACGAACGGGGCGTACATGACGGCGAACGAGATTGCCAGGGTCGCGCATTACCTGCGCAAGACCTTCGGAAACGACCGAATCGCGATCGAGCCGCCGGCCAAGCGCGGCAGGCCGGTCGAGGTCCGCATCGGCGACGAATTCCTCGGGATCCTCCATCGCGACGAGGACGAGGGCGAAGTGTCCTACGCGCTGCATATGACGATTCTGGAGGAGGATCTGCCGTCGGCCTGCGCCGTGCGGCCGCCGCGTCGGATCACCTGACGGGCAACACCCGGTCGAGGCCGGCCGCGGCGCCGCAGCCCGGACGGACGCATCACCAGGCGGACCGGCGTCAGCGGCGCGATGCCGTCCGGCGGCGATCGTTCAGCGGCTCCGGCGGCTGCTCGGGCGGCGGTTCCCGCCGCGGCAGGGGCGGCAGATCTTCGGGAATATCGGGCGGCGGACCGCGCACCGGTTCCGGCGGTGGTTCAGCAGGAGGTTCGGGAACCTGCGCCCGGCGGTCGGGTCGCGCGGCCGTCCAGACGGGCGTCGCCGCGCCGGGCTGTGGCCCGCGCAACGCCATGTCCGGTTCGTCAAATCCGATGTTCGGTACGTCGATCGTCATGGGATCGGCCACTCGCGGATATCGAGGGCGAGCACGGCGCCGTTCGGAGCCAATGTCGCCGGGTGCGCCTTTCTCGGTCGCGCCCGCAGGCGCGACCGCGGGGCACGCCCGACCATCGACGCCGCCGCCACGGACGCGACCATCGGCCGACGGCCCGAGCCCCGAGGAAATTGGGCTGCAAGCGGGCAAAGTCCACCGGCGCTGCCGTTGCGGCGGGCATGGCGGGCTAGAGCAGAGACGGCGGACGCCGAACCGTTCCGCGTTCCGCAAACCGCTGTAAGGTGTTGTCGGGGCGCCGTCGCCGATCGGGACGGCCGACGAGGCCGGGCACCATAGTCCGCCCCGCCCGGCGATCAGGAGCGAGGAATGCCCAAGCCTTCGGAGTTCAAGAACAGGATTGCCGCGGCGCCGCTGACCCACATCATCGGGGCGCACAACCCGTTGAGCGCGCGACTGGCGGAAGCGGCCGGTTTCGACGGTATCTGGGCCAGCGGGTTCGAGCTGTCCGCGGCCTATGGCGTGCCGGATGCGAGCCTGATCTCGATGACGCAGCATCTCGAGATGACGCGCGCGATCGCCGAGGCGGTCGCGGTCCCCGTTGTCGCCGACATCGACACCGGGTACGGCAACGCGATCAACGTCATGCATGCGGTCGAGAAGTACGAGGCCGCCGGTGCGGTAGCCGTCGTGATCGAGGACAAGACGTTCCCGAAAGACACCAGCCTGCTCGCCGGAGGCCGGCAAGAGCTGGTGCGGGTGGAGGAGTTCCAGGGGAAGATCGAGGCCGCCGTTGCGGCGCGCCGTGATCCTGACTTCATGATCGTCGCTCGGGTCGAGGCCCTGATCGCCGGCCGCGGCCAAGCCGAGGCCCGGATGCGCGGCGAGGCCTATGCCGAGGCCGGGGCGGACGCCATCCTGATCCACTCCAAGTCGAGCAGGCCGGACGAGATCGTCGCGTTCGTCGAAGGGTGGCGTCGCGACGTGCCGATCGTGATCGTCCCCACAGCCTTTCCGGAGCTCACCGAAGATGCGATCGTGGCGCTCGGCAAGGTGAAGCTGGTCATCTACGGCAATCACGCCATCCGAGCCGCCGTGACCGGCATGGAGCGGGTGTTCGCGCAGATCCGCGCCGATCGCGGCATCCACACCGTGGACCGGGAGATCGTCCCGGTCGACCGCATCTTCGAGCTCCAGGGCGTTCCCGAGATGAAGCGGCGGGAGAAGCGCTATTTACGCTAGCCGGGGCGGGCGGACGAGAAGGGCGGCGAGCGAGCCGACGAAGGCGAGGACGGCAAAGCATGCGAGCGAGAGATCGTAGCTGCCGGACAGATCCCGGAGCACGCCCGAGAGCAGCGGCCCCGCTGCCTGCGCCAGGACCTGGACGGTCAGCGCCGCGCCGCGGATCGCACCGAAACTTTGACGGCCGAAATAGTCCGCCCACGCGACCGGCAGCATGGTGACGAGGCCGCCGATGCCGATTCCGAACAGGGCTGCTGCCAGATAAGCCTCCATTGCAGAGGAGATCGCCAGCATCAGGACCGCGCTCGCGCCGAGGGCGAGGCCAACGAACACGAGGGCGAGGCGGGTCGGCCGGCTCCTCGGCCAGAATCCGAAGCCGAAGCCGGTCGCGGCCGAGGTCAGCGAGAAGGTGCTGACCACGGTCGCCGCGACCGTCGGGTCGAGCCCGCGCTCGATCAGATAGGGGGCCTGGTGCAGGCTCACGCCCGCCTGCACCGGATAGACCAGCAGGGTGAACAGCGACAGCAGCCAGAAGGTCGGAGTCCGGAGCGCCTGCCGGCGCGTGAAGGCGGGCTCGTCCGGTGATCCCGGATGGGCGGCATGGCCGTCGGCGGCCTGCGGCCCCGGTTCGGCGCGCCGGTCCGGAACCAGCCCGAGATCCTCCGGTCGGCGCACCATGAAGAGCCAGCTCGGCACGAAGCCGACGAGCAGCACGGTGAGGCCGACCGCGACCCATCCGCCGCGCCAGCCTGCCTCCTGCATTGCGAAATGCGCGATCAGCGGCATGGCGACGAGGCCGCTCATCTGCGCCAACGTGGCGATCGAGGTGGCAAGCGGGCGGCGTGCCACGAACCAGTTATTGATGGCGCCGTAGATGCCGAGGTCGTAGGGACCCGCGAAATTCATGCGGGCGAAGCAGAAGAGGAGATAGAAGACCGGCAAGGACGGCGTCAGCGACAGCAGCATGGTCGCCACGCCCGTGCCGAGCACCGCCAGGCAGAGCACCGTGCGCGCGCCGTTCCGATCCAGGAATGGGCCGATGAACGGGGAGGCGAACGCCGCCAGCACGCCGCCGAGCGAGACCGCGCCGGAGAGAGCGGTACGCGACCAGCCGAACTCGTCCGTCATCGGGGTGACGAAGATCGACAGGGTGGCGACCGCCGGCCCCTGCCGGGAAAACCCGGCACAGCAGACGCAGGCGAGCACGATCCAGCCATAGAAGAACGGCAGCCGATCGGTCAGCACGCGCGGGAGCGGCTGCCGCATGCTCATTCGGGGCAATTGCGGACCATCCTGTCCGGTAGCGAGAAGGCAGTGGCACGGCGCCGCGGACCTGCGCAGCATCCGCCCGGAGCATGGAAGCCGCGTGGCTGCCGATCAAGATGCTTCGGCGCCGGGCGTATTCCCCGCGCTCTCGATCCGCCGGGCGATTCATGCGTTCTTCGGCGCGCCCGGAGGTGTACCGTGCTGGAGGAGGACGGGGTCGCTGCACGCCTGCGCCGTCGGCCCTGATGCGATAAAACAACCAATCAGAGGTGTGCTCATGTGGCCCGATAGCAGAATCGTCGATCTTTTCGGAATCGAGCATCCGATCTTGCTTGCGCCGATGGCAGGGGCGACCACGCCGGATCTCGCCATCGCCGTCGCGGAAGGGGGCGGGCTCGGCGCGCTCGGATGCGCGACCTCCAGCCCGGAGCGGATCCGGCAGAACATGGGCGTGATCCGCCAGCGCACGAACCGGCCGATCAACGTCAATTTCTTCACGCATACGCCGCCGCGGCCGGATGCCGACCGCGAGGCGGCCTGGAAGACAAGGCTGTGCGGCTACCACGCCGAGCTCGGGATCGATGCCGACGCAACGGCGCCGAACGTCAACCGTACCCCGTTCGACGAGACGATGTGCCGGACGGTCGAGGAACTGAGGCCCGAAGTCGTCAGCTTCCACTTCGGCCTTCCGGAGCCGGCGCTGCTGGAGCGGGTCAAGGCGGCGGGATGCAAGGTCATCGCCTCGGCCACGACGGCCCGCGAAGCGAAATGGCTGGCCGACCGCGGCTGCGATGCCGTCATCGCGCAGGGCTACGAGGCGGGCGGGCATCGCGGGATGTTCCTGACGGAGAACGTGGCCTCGCAGGCGGGGACGCTGGCGCTGGTGCCGCAGGTCGTCGACGCCGTGGAAGTGCCGGTCATCGCGGCCGGCGGCATCGCCGACGCCCGCGGCATCGCGGCGGCCTTTGCCCTCGGCGCTTCCGCCGTTCAGCTCGGCACTGCTTATCTCTTCTGCCCGGAGGCCAATGTCACGGCCCTCCACCGGGAAGCCTTGCGGGCTGCACGCGACGACGACACCGCCATGACCAACGTGTTCACGGGCCGACCGGCCCGTGGCGTGATCAATCGCGTGATGCGCGACCTCGGCCCGATCGCCGACGATGCTCCGGCCTTTCCGCTGGCAGCGGGTGCGCTCGCGCCGCTCAGGGCGGCCGCCGAAGCGCAGGGATCGGCCGACTTCTCCGCGCTCTGGTCCGGACAGGCGGCCGCACTCTGCCGCGAAATGCCGGCCCGCGAGCTCACACAGCTCCTGGCGCGCGAGGCACTGGACCGTCTCGGCTTCCTCGCCGGTTGAAGCCCCGACCGAACGGGCCGAGCATCGCCTCGGCCCTCGCCGGACCGGAATCCGGGATCGGGAACCGTCGGACGTTCGAGGCAGGGGACTTCGCCCCGGCCGGGCGGTCGCGCCCAGGCGGATCCGTGACGAGGGAGGAGGGCGCCGTGATGCTCCGGGCGAGAATCGCGACGCGCAACGGTCACCCCGTTCGTACCTGCCGCCACAATCCGGAAGGAGGACCCTATGTACGTTCAGCCCTACCTGTTCCTCGACGGCCGCGCCGAGGAGGCGATCGAGTTCTATCGCAGCGCGCTCGGCGCGGAGGTGATGCTGCTGATGCGCTTCAAGGACTGTCCGGAACCCCCCGATCCCGGCATGGTCCCGTCCGCCGGCGACGACAAGGTGATGCATGCCAGCCTCCGCATCGGCCACACGACGATCATGCTGTCCGACGGCCGGTGCATGGGACAACCCAGCTTTCAGGGCTTCGCGCTGTCGCTCACGGTGCCCGACGAGGCGGCGGCGGACCGCCTGTTCGCCGCGTTGTCGGACGGTGGGCAGGTACAGATGCCGCTCGCCAGGACCTTCTTTTCCCCGCGTTTCGGCATGGTCGCCGACCGGTTCGGGGTATCCTGGATGATCAATGTGGCGCCCTGAGACACCCGGTCAGGTTCATCCCTCCTCGGCCCGGAGGACGGTGTCCGACCGCGAACCGTCACGGACCGGTGTCCTTTGCCGTTGGGTGGAGGGCAACCCGCTCGCGCCGAGCATGCCTTTGACGGCTATTGCGGCAATTCCTCGAGTAGGATGAAGTATCCGACGCTGACCGAAGCGCAGGGGGATTGTCCCGTATCCGGCACCGAGGTCGACTCCGTGTCGACGTCCGCCGGTCGTGGCGGCTGATGTTCATCGACCGATGCATACGTTTGTCGACATTCTTCGATCTGCCGGCCGCAGGAGGGAAGATCCCGTTTGCGCGGGTGCGGGCCGCCGCCGCAGAATGACGGTGCGGACCCTTGCCAGGAGTGCCCGCGATGAAGGTCGGCCTCTATCTCGCGACCCAGTTCACCCCCGGCACGCCGATCGGCCCGCAGGTCGACAATTTGGTGGAGCAGGTCCGGGTCGCCAGGGCGAACGGCTTCGCCTCGCTCTGGGCGGCCCAGCACTTCATTACCGCGCCCGTTCAGATGTTCCAGACCATGCCGTTGCTGGCACGTTTGCTGCCGGAGGCGGAGGGTATGACCGTCGGGCCGAACATTCTCGTCTTCCCGCTGTTGCATCCGGTCCTGGTTGCCGAGGAGGCGGCGACGATGGACTGGCTCAGCGACGGCCGCTTCGTGCTCGGGGTCGGCATCGGCTATCGGGAAGCGGAGTTCCGTGCCTTCGGTGCGGATCTCGGGCACCGGATCGGGCGCCTGACGGAGGGGCTGGAGCTGGTGCGCCGGCTCTGGGCCGAGGACCGGGTGACCCATCGCGGCCGGCACTTCGTGCTCGAGGATGTCGGCATCAGCCTGAAACCGAAACAGTCCGGAGGGCCGCCCGTCTGGGTCGCTGCCGTGGTCGACAAGGCGATCGAGCGCGCCGCCGTGATCGGCGATGCGTGGCTGATAACCTTCTATCCGACGGTGAGGGCGCTGACCGGCCAGCTCGATCGCTACCGCTCCGCACGCGCCGCCGCCGGTCTTCCGCCCGCGCTCGAACATCCGATCTGCCGCGAATGCCACGTCGGTGCGGACATGGCCTCCGCGTTGGCCGAGGCGCGCGGGCCGTTGCAGTACAAATACGCGGCCTATGCCTCCTGGGGGCAGGACCGGATCCTTGCCGAGGAGGACCGCTTCGACCAGCCGTTCGACGATTTCGTGCGCGACCGCTTCATCATGGGCGACGAGGTCTGGGTGCGCGACGAGCTGGCCCGCTATCGCGAGACGCTCGGAGTCGGGCATTTCGTGATGCGGATGCAATGGCCGGGGCTGGAGCAGAAATCGGTGCTGAAGAGCATCGAGCGCCTCGGCCGCATCGTCGGGACGATGCGGTGACGGCGCTTACGGCAGCGTTACCCCGCCCGTCACGGGCAGGGTCGAGACACATCATCCTGCGGGGGACCGCATAGCTGGGAGGGGATTGAAGATGCGTAGAGTGGGACTGATCGCGGCCTTGGCCGCCACGTTCTTGGCCGGGGTCGCGGCCGACGCCCTGGCGCAGGCCAAGGTGACCCTGCGGCTGGGCCACGTAACCAGCCTCAACGCGCCGGCCGGGCAGGGCTCGCAGCAGTTCGCGGCGACTGCCAAGGAGCTGTCGGACGGCGCGGTCGAGATCGAGCTGTTTCCGAACGGCCAGCTCGGTGGCGAGCTCGATATGGTTTCGCAGATCCGGCTCGGCACGCTGGATCTGGCGATGATCGGTTCCGGCATCGTCGCGGCCATCGAGCCGACCTTCAGCGTGACCGAGCTGCCCTTCATCTGGAAGGATGGCGATTCCGCCTGGGCCACGCTGAACGGGGAGATCGGCCAGAAGATCCTGGCGAGTCTGGAGTCCAAGGGCATCAAGGGCCTCGGCTGGGGCATCTGGGGTTTCCGAGGCTTCCTCACCAACAAGGCGATCAACACGCCCGAGGACATGAAGGGCCTCAAGATCCGGGTGATCGAGAACCCGCTCTACGTTCAGACGCTCAAGGCGTTCGGCGGCAACCCGGTGCCCATGGCGTGGCCTGAGGTCTATACCGGCCTGCAGCAGGGCACGATCAACGGCGTCGAGACCAACTATGCGGGCATGTGGGACGCCAAGCATCACGAGGTCGCGAAGCACCTCGCCGTGACCGACCACATCTACACGGCCACCGTGTACATCGCGAATCTCGCCAAGTTCAATGCACTCTCGCCGGAACATCAGGAGGTGATTCTGAAGGCGGCGCGAGCAGCCGGCGAGACGATGCGCGAAGCCTCCGACCGACTGAACGCCGATGCGATCACCAACATGGAGAAGGCCGGCGTCGCCGTGACCCGCCCCGACCCGGCTCCCTTCATCGAGGCGGTGCAGCCGGTCCACAAGCATTTTGCCTCGATCATCGGCCCCGACCTGCTCCAGCAGATCAAGGACGCGCAGAACTAGGCGCGCGCGGGTTCGCACCGCATTTGGCCCGGCTCCCGCCCGGCCCCTTCTCCACATCCGGTGGGGGAGGGCGGGGGCCGTTCTTGCTGGAGTTGCAAGACCCTTCATACATAGTGCGATCAAGCCCCGTCCTCTCCGGCCCGGTACCGGCGGGGCATGATCGTCTTGGAGATCGCGTCTCATGATGATGCCCATGCCGGAGGAGCTGATCGGCCTGATGGTGGCCTGCGCCCTCGGCGCCCTCGCCGTGGTCTGGACGCTGCGCCGTGAACTGCGGGGCGAGCCGTGGCGGGTGATCGAGGACGCGGTCGGCCTATTCCTGCTGCTCGCCATGCTGGTGGCCTCGGTCGGACAGGTGGTCGTGCGCTACGCCCTGGCCGATACCGTCACCTTGCCCTGGACCGAGGAGTTTGCGCGCCTGGCGATGGTTTGGGTGGCGCTCTGGGGGGCGGCGGCCGTGCAGCGCTCAGACGACCACATCGCCATGACCGTGGTCACCGACTGGCTCCCGGAGGGTGCCCAACGTGCGGTCCGGTTGTTCGGGGACGTGGTCGTGCTCGTCGTGCTCGTGCCGGTGACCTGGCTCGGCTGGGAGACGGCCCGCGCGCTCGACATCATGTCTTCCATCTCCCTCGGGATGCCGCTGTCGGTCTTCGCCTATCCGGTGCCGGTTGCCGGGGCCCTGATCATGCTGCACACCCTCGTCCTGATAGGCCGCCGCTTGCGGGGCCTGCCGGTGCGCAGCGCCGGCACGCCGGAGCTCTGAGCCTTATGGATCCGCTCGTCGCCACGCTTGGAACGTTCTTCCTGCTGTTCGTGCTGCGGGTGCCGATTGCCTTCGTGCTGATCGCGGCCACGATCGTCGGCCTTTGGCTCAGCCCGACGCCGATCCCGCTTTCGACCCTGCCCACCACCATGTGGCAGGGCATCAATCATTTCGTCCTGATGGCGATCCCGTTCTTCATTCTGATGGGCGATCTGGCGCTGGTCAGCGGCGTGACGCAGCGCCTGGTCGACCTCGCCAAAGCGTTCGTCGGCCATATTGCCGGCGGGCTCGCCCATGTCAGTGTCATGGTCAACGTGATCATGGCCGGCATGTCCGGCTCCGACCTCGCCGATGCCGCGGCGACCGGCAAGCTGCTGATCCCGGCCATGCAGCGGGCCGGTTATCCGGTCGGCTACGCCGCGTCGATCATCGGCGGCGCCGCGACCATCGGCCCGCTGATCCCGCCCAGCATCGCCTTCATCATCTTCGCCGCCGCGACCGAGACCTCGGTCGGCCGTCTGTTCCTGGGCGGCGCGGTGCCCGGGCTGCTGCTCGGCCTGTTCCTGATGGTGCAGGCCTGGGTGGTCGCACGCCGCAAGGGCTATCCCCGCGAGCCGAAAATGCCCTATCGGGCGCGCGTCGGCGCCACGCTCACCGCCTTGCCCGCGCTGCTGATCCCCATCGTCGTGCTGGGCAGCATCCTTGGCGGCATCGCCACCCCGACCGAGGCGGCGGTGCTCGGCGTCATCGCCGTCGTGCTGGTCGGGGGCCTGCTCTATCGCGAGATGAGCGTGGCCGATCTCGCGCGGCAGATGCTGGCGACGCTGCGCACGACGGGCGCCATTTTCCTCATCATCGCCGCGGCCGCCGCCTTCGGTCGGGTTCTGACCCTCTACGGCGTCGCCGACGGGCTGGCGGCCTGGCTGACCGGTCTCACCGACGAACCGATCCTGTTCCTGATCGGCGCCAATCTCGTCTTCCTGCTGCTCGGCAGCATGATCGACACAGTTCCCATCCTGCTCGTCTTCGTGCCGATCCTGATGCCGACGGTGGAGGCGCTCGGGATCGATACGGTGCATTTCGGCGTGGTCACCGTGTTCAACCTGCTGATCGGCCTGATCACGCCGCCCTACGGGCTGACGATGTACCTGCTGTGCCGCATCTCCGGTGTCTCGCTGCAGGAGTTCTGGCGCTACACCTGGCCGATCTTCCTGACCATGCTCGGTACGCTCGCGCTGGTCACCGCCGTTCCCGGGCTGACCACCTGGTTGCCGAATCTGGTCATGCCGATCGAATGATCCGCGCGCGCGGAACCGGCCCCGACCGTCACCCCTGACCCCGGACATGAGGACGGGGCGCACCCCTCGGTCGTCATCCCGGCCCTCCGCGCCCACGGCCTTCCGGCCTGAACGGCGGGAAAAGCGCGCGCCGGCCGCACGGCCGGCGCGCATCGGGTTGGCCGGGAGCCCGGCTTGTTACCGGATGCCGGTAATCGTCTCGCTGACCGCGCGCGGGTCGCGCATCGGCCAGCGGCCGGCATCGACCTGGGCGACGAAGTCGGCGAGCGCGGCGTTGAAGGCGGCCGGCTCCTCGAGATTGATCGTGTGCCCGCTGTTGGGCAGCACCAGCAACGCCGCGGACGGGATCACCCGCTTCAGGAACACGTTGGGAATCAGGCAAGGCCAGTCCTCGTCGCCGGTGACGACCAGCGTCGGCACCCGAAGCTGGCGGAGCTGCGGCTCGAGATCGAACAGCGATGGCCGCTCGCGCTGCACGCCGAGTTGGGTATTCGCGGCGCCCTTGGCCGAGTGCTCGGCCAGCATCGTCGCGAACTCCCGGAACCCACGCGGGTCCTTGTTCTCGAACTGAACCCGGGTCGGCCCGACGGAATAGGCGGCCGCGAAGGCTGCCATGCCCTCACGCTCGAGCAGCCCGGCGATCTTGACCGCCTCGTTGCGGAACTTCTCGCGCTCGTCGCGCTCGGCTCCGTAGCCGCAGCCGGCAACCAGCAGCGAGCGCGCCCGGTCGGGATAGGCGAGTCCGAAATGCAGGGTCGCGAACCCGCCCATCGACAGTCCGACGATGTGGGCCTTGTCGATGCCGAGATGGTCGAGCACCGCCTTGGCGTCGTCGCGGGCGCGGTCCTGCGAGTAGCGGGCCGGGTCTTCCGGCACGTCCGAGGGCGGGAAGCCGCGCGCATTGTAGGTGATGCAGCGGTAGCGCCGCGACAGGTAGCGCACCTGCGGCTCCCAGCTCCGATAGTCTCCGGCGAACTCGTGGAGGAACAGGATCGGCGTGCCGGAGCCCGTCTCCTCGTAGTAGAGCTTCACGCCGTCGTCGGTGGTTACATGCGCCATAACTATCTCCGCGTCATGGAATGGGACGACTCAGGCGGCCACGTAGCCGCCATCCGCGATCAGCGTCGCGCCGACGACATAGTCGGCGAGATCGGAGGCCAGGAACAGTGCCAGCCGCGCCATTTCCTCCGGCCGCCCGTAGCGGCCGGCGGGAATATGCGACAATCCCGCCTGCCGCTGCTCCTCGGTTCCGAGAAGCTCACGGGTCATCGGTGTCAACGTCCGGCCGGGCGCCAGCGCCACGACGCGGACCCCGAACGGCGCCCACTCGGCCGCCATCGACCGCGTGAACTGCACGATGCCGGCCTTGGCGCTGGCATAGACCGCCCGGCCCTCGCCGCCGCAGAAGGCGAGCTGGGAGGCGATATTGACGATGACCCCGCGCCGCCGCGCCACCATGCCCGCCCCGATCGCACGCGCCAGCACGATCGGGCCGACGAGATCCACGGCGATGACCTCGCGGATCGTCTCGGGCTCCTGATGGAGCAGCGGACCATGGACGAGCATGCCGGCATTGTTGAGCAGGACGTCAATCGGTCCGGCGGCCTCTGCCAGTGCCGCGATCGAGGCGAGATCGGCCTGGTCGTAACGGTGCGAGTCGGCGCCGAGCTCCCGCGCCCGGGCGGCGAGCGCCGCCTCGTCGCGGTCGGCCAGCACCAGCACGGCACCGTGGGCCTTGAACGCCGACGCGATCGCCGCGCCGATGCCGCTGGCCGCACCGGTGACGAGAACCCGGCGCCCCGTGAAGTCGAGATCCTGGGGGTCGATCATGTGCCCGCTCCCACCGTCGGCCGAAACGGGATCGTAGCGTCGCTGCGTCGGGCTCGGCTAGTACGGGCCATCGTGGATCCGCTGGACGCGGCCCGAAAGTTCTCCGCCCGACCCGAGTCCTGGTCGGCCGATCGGTTCGGCGGATCGGTGCCGTCGCAAGGTGGCGACGCCAGTGCGGCTACAGCACTTGGTGATTCAGGCGCAGTCCCGGGCGCGGCCAGTCCATGGCCACGAGGCGGCCGGTCATCGAGAGGGTAACGTAGGCGGTGCGCAGGTCGGGTCCGCCGAAGCAGATATTGGTCGTGTACGGATCGGGGAAGGGCACGAAGTCGAGCAACGCTCCATCGGGCGAGATCACCGTGATTCCCCCGCTGAACAGGGTGGCGACGCAGATATTGCCCTCGGCATCAACGGCAAGCGAATCGAAGTTCTGGTAGCCGGAGACATTGGCGAGCAGTCTTCCCCCGTTCGGGGAGGGCCAGGGCTCGGGTCGGATCTCCCCCGGCCCGGACAGCTCGAAGGCCCACAGGCGACCCGTCTGCGTCTCGGCCACGTAAAGCCGGTCGCCCTCCGGCGAGAGGCCGATGCCATTCGCCGTGACCATCGGGAAGATCACCTCACGCAGGCCGCTACCGTCGGCCTTCGCGTACCAGACGCCGCTGCGGTCCCAGTCGCGCGCTCGGACCTTACCGAGATCGGTGAACCAGAAGCCGCCATGGGCATCGAACACCAGGTCGTTGGGGCCTTTCAGGCTCACACCCTCGATGCCCTCGTACAGAACTTCGACCGCCCCGGTTGCGAGATCGACGCGCTCGACGCGGCCGCCGCTGTAATCCTCCGCCTGGAGGATCGGACGGCGGGTGCCGTTTTCTTCGTGCCATCTGAAACCGCCATTGTTGCAGACATAGCACCTGCCGTCGGGACCCATCGCGGCGCCGTTCGGGCCGCCACCCGTCTCCGCCACGATCTCGTGCGATCCGTCGGGCCGGACGCGGGTCAGGGTCCGGCGCGCGATCTCCACCAGAAGCACCGAGCCGTCCGGCATCGCGACCGGCCCCTCCGGGAACATCAGGCCGTTCGTGATCTCGCGCCATTTCGTCATGTTCGGCCCTCCCCCTGCAGCACCGGCATTGCCGAAGGGCCATCCTGTCGCAGGATCGACCGCCGGGGAAGGGTGTCGCGGCAGCACAGCAACGGCAGATGCCGAAAGTTCATGGAGGAGGTCCGGAAGGCTCGCCGACGGGGTCTTCTTTCGGATTCTTCGGGGCTCAATTGTCGCCACGGCAATGCGCTGCGGCCCTGGTGGTGCCGACGGCGGATACGATGCGGCGCCGGCGTTGACGTCTTATTGATTTGGACGCAACGTCGGTGGGCCAGCTACTTCGTTACATGCCGTCGCCGATCCATGCCGTCGGGCGGTCGTGTGGATGCCCGACAGCAGGGCATGGCGGTCGCCGTACCCGATGGAGGAATGCGCCATGCTTTTCGGGCTGACGATCTTTCCCACCGAATCCTCGATCAGGCCGGCCGACCTGGCGGCGGCCGCCGAGGATCGCGGCTTCGAGTCCCTTTGGGTCGCTGAGCATTCGCACATTCCGGTGTCCCGGCGGTCTCCTTGGCCGGGCGGCGGCGAGCTGCCGAAGCGGTATTACGAGGTGATGGATCCTTTCGTCGCGCTGGCGACGGCCGCTGCGGTGACCTCCCGGCTCCGGTTGGGGACGGGGATCTGCCTGGTCGTGCAGCGCGACCCGATCCAACTCGCGAAGGAAGTCGCCAGTCTGGACCAGCTTTCGGGCGGACGCTTTCTGTTCGGGGTCGGCGGCGGTTGGAACGCCGAGGAGATGGCCGACCACGGCACCGCCTTCGCGACGCGCTTCCGCCTCATGCGTGAGCGGATCGCTGCAATGAGAGAGATCTGGACGGCGGAGCAGGCCGAATTCCACGGCGAGTTTGTCGATTTCGGACCGATGTTCGCGTGGCCGAAGCCGGCGCAGAAGCCACACCCGCCGATCATCGTAGGCGGCGGCTTTCCGCATGCGGCGCGGCGCGCGATCGAGTATGGCGATGGCTGGATCCCGCTCGGCAGCCGTAACCTCGACGTAGCGGCGCTCCTCCCGGAGTTTCGGCGGATGGCGGCCGAGGCCGGCCGCAACCCGAACGGCCTCGAGGTCACGGTCTACGGTGTCGCACCGGACCCGGAGAGCATCCGGCGCTACGCCGAGGCCGGCGTCGCCCGGGTCGTGCTCGGCCTGCCCTCGGCCAGCCGGGACGAGGTCATGCCGATCCTCGACCGGTACGCCGAGATCCTGGCCGGCTTTTGATGCGCCCGATGCGCCATGCCGGTCGCCGCGCGGCGGCCCTGGAGCGGATCTTCCTGACCGCCGATGCGGCGATCCTGTTGCTCGACGACGACCGGATCACCGAGTGCAATCCGGCGGCGCTCCATCTGTTCGGGGTGCACCGCCGTACGCGCCTGCTCGCCCGCGAGCTTGCGGCGCTGTCGCCGCCGGTGCAGCCGGACGGGACCGGGTCGGCGGTCGGCATGCGTCGCCATCTGGAGCATGCGGCGATCGCCGGTGAGGCCCGCTTCGCATGGAGTTTCAGCCGCGGCGACGGCGGCGCGACCTTTCTCGCCGACATGCGAATCCTCGCCTACGAGCACGAGGGCGCAACCGCCTTCGCGGCCATCGTCCGCGACGTCAACCTGCAGACCCGTGAGCTGCAGGCCGCCAACGCCAATCTGCAGCTCATCCTCGATACCCTGCCCGGGCGCGTCACCTGGATCGGCCCAGACCGCCGTCACCTCTATTTCAATCACCAGTACGAAGCGTTCCTCGGCAAGCCTGCCTCGGAGATCCTGGGGCGCACCGTCGCCGAGATCCTGGGAGAAGAAAGCTTCCGCCGGGTGCAGCATCTCGGCGATGCCGCGATGCAGGGCGAGACGGTCCGCTGGGAGGGCTGGCTGCACTATCCCGAGCGTGGAGATCGCTACATCCAGTGCACCTGCGCCCCGCGATTGCGCCCCGACGGCGCTATCGACGGCTATTTCAACTTCATGGTGGATCTGACGGATCAGAAGCGTGCCGAGGAGGAGGTCCGGCACCGCGAGCGCATTCTCTCGATCGTCCATGCCGCCGCATCGCGCATTCTTTCGACCGGGAACTGGCGCGCCAGCATCGAGCAAATGCTGGCCGAAATCGGCGTCGTCATGGGCGTCAGCCGCGCCATGCTGAACCGCAACGGCATCACGGCTGACGGGCAGTACCATCAGGAGGAGTTGTACGAGTGGGACGCTGCCGGGGTTGTACGGGTGATGGGCAACCGCTCGCTCCGACGGCCGCCGGTCCGGGATCCTGTCTTCCGGGACTGGCACGAGCGGCGTAGCCGCGGCGAGGTGCTGCAGGTCATCGTCAGCGAACTCCCGGATGACATGCGGCGCTGGCTGGAGAGCCAGGGCGTCCGGTCGGCCCTGAGGGTGCCGGTCTTCGCGGCCGGCACCTGGTGGGGCACGCTCGGCTTCGATCAGTGCGACCGTGAGCGGCGCTGGGAATCGGTCGAGGTGGAGCTTCTGGGGGCGGCCGCGGCCCTGATCGGCTTGGCGATCGAGCACGACCGCACCCTGGCGGCCCTGCAGGCGAGCAAGGCGGAGGCGGCGCGGAAAGCAACCTTTCTGGAGGCGGTGCTGGGCAGCATCGCGCAGGGCATCAACGTGTTCGATGCGGACCTCAACCTGCAGCTCGCCAACGACCGCTTCCTCGAGATGTACGGCTTCCCACCCGCGCTGGGGCAGCCAGGCACTCCGTTGACCGAGTTTATCCGGCATCGTTGGAGCGTCGGAGAGCTGCTTCCGGGCGAGGAACGTACCGACGAGGAACAGTTCGTCGCCGCACGCCTTGCCGCGTGGCGTGAGCTGATGACAACCCGGCAGGAGCTCCGGACGGAGGAAGTCCGGCCGGACGGCCGCGTCATCGATGTGCGTCGGCGGCCACTGAGCGGTGGCGGTTTCGTCACGACCTACACCGATCTGAGCGAAGAGCGCCGGATGCACGAGGCGCTACGCGAGAGCGAGCAGCGGCTTCGCAACATCGTCGAGGCGAATCCGCTTCCTCTGGTCATCAGTCGTCGCGACGATCGCAGGATCGTCTATGCGAACCATCGCGCGGCCGAGATGCTGGGCCTGCCGATCGAGGCCATCATCGGCTGCGATGCCGAGAGCTTCTACGCCGATGCCGGAACGCGACAGCGGATCATCGATCATTTCGGCAGTGACGGCCTGGCCGAGGCCATGGAGGTTTGCTTTCGGCGCGGCGACGGGACGACGGTGTGGGTCGAGCTGACGGCGCGGCCGATCCGGTTCGAAGGGCAGCCGGCGATCGTCTCCGGATTTCACGATCTGACCGAACGCAAGCGCGCAGAGGCGGCCGATACGCTGTTCCGCACGGTAATCGACGCCATTCCGGCGACCATCCATGTCAAGGACCGCGAGTTCCGCTACCGGATGGTCAATCGATACTATCTCGATACCTGGAAGCTCCGATTCGAGGATGTCGTCGGCAGGACGCAGGACGAAGTATTCCACGACGGTCTCGCCGCGCAGGCGGATGCGCGCGACCGCAAGGTCCTCGCGACCAAGCAACCGAGCGGCTTCTACGAGGTGTCGTACCCCGACGGCACGGGTGCGACCATCACGCTCTGGGCAAACAAGATTCCGCTGCTCGACGAGGCCGGCGAGGTGGCGCACATCGTCACCGTCGGTATGGACATCAGCAAGCTCAAGGAGGCGGAGGCGGAGATCGCCCGGCAGCGCGAGGCGCTGCACCAGACCGAAAAGCTGACCGCCCTCGGTGCGCTGCTGGCCGGGGTCGCACACGAGCTCAACAATCCCCTGTCGGTGGTGGTGACCCAAGCGGTGCTGATGAAGGAGACTACCACCGACCCGAGGACTGCGGAGCGGGCCGCGAAGATTCAGGCGGCGGCCGAACGCTGCGCGCGGATCGTCAAGTCGTTCTTGGCGATCGCCCGGCAACGGCCTCCGGTCCGTGCAGCAGTCCGGCTGGAGGCGGTCGTTCAGGCCGCCGTCGACCTGACGGCCTACGGCCTGCGCAGCAACGGAATCGAGCTGCATCTGGACGTGCCGCCAGGGCTGCCCGAGATTTGGGGGGACGCCGATCAGCTCGGTCAGGTCCTGATGAACCTGATCGTCAATGCGCAGCAGGTGCTGCAGGAGGTGCAGGGACCCCGCCACTTGAGCATCGCAGCAGGGGTCGAGGCCGGCGGGGTCGTACGGCTCACCGTGGCCGACAACGGTCCGGGCGTACCGCCGCCGATCCGTTCGCGCATCTTCGACCCGTTCTTCACGACCAAGCCGGTCGGGTTCGGTACCGGCATGGGGCTGTCGCTTTGCATGGGGATCATCTCCGCCCACTCGGGGACCATCTGGCTGGAGGACACTCCCGGCGGAGGGGCGACCTTCGTCGTGCGGTTGCCCGGGGCCAAGGCGGAATCGGCGCAGCCGGGAGTTGCCGCCACTCCGTCGTGGCAGGGACTCGGCGACCGCATTCTCATTGTCGAGGATGAGCCGGAGATCGCCCAGGCGCTGGCAGAGATCGTCGCTCCCCTCGTCCGGGAGGTCGATATCGCCGAGAACGGCGCAGCCGCATTGCGGCGGCTGGGCGACCGCACCTACGATCTCATCATCAGCGACTTGCGTATGCCGGATCTGGACGGCCCGGGCTTGTTCCGGGCGCTCGAGCAGCGGCGGTCGTCCCTTGCCGGCCGGATCCTGTTCGTCACCGGGGACACTCTGAGCCCCGGCCCGACCCAGTTCCTCCGGGAGTCGCGGGCGCCTTTCCTGGAGAAGCCCTTCGACCCGGCCGATGTAAGGCGCCAGGTCTCGGAGATGTTGAAACGGGCTGCCGCAGATCGGCAGCCGGCCGTCGTCACGGAATCGTGAGGGTCGCCGAGAGTGGGACCCGGTCCCCGAGCTTGCGTCAGCGGGACCTGGGCGGCTCGAAGATGTATCCGGCGCCGCGGACCGTCTTGATCACCTGCGGGTGGCTGGGATCGGGCTCGATCTTCTTGCGGATGCGGTTAATCCGTACGTCGATGCTGCGGTCGAACGGCTCCCAGTCGCGATTGTGCGCCAGGTTCAGCAGTTGGTCCCGCGTCAGGATCCGGTTCGGATGCTGCGCAAACGCCTTGAGAAGGTCGAACTCCATCGCGGTGAGCTGCTGCTCGGCCCCGTCGTCACCGCGCAGCTTGCCGGAGCGGAGGTCGAGGGTACAGCGGCCGAAGCGGACGGTGTGCTCGTCGGCCGACCGCGCCGCACCGCCCGCGGCCGAGTCCGGCGGCGCCAACCGGCGCAGGATCGTTCGGACCCGGGCCAGGAGCTCGCGCGGGTGGAACGGCTTCGCGACATAATCGTCCGCTCCCATCTCCAGCCCGACCACCCGGTCGACCGGATCCGCCAGCGCCGTCAGCATCAGGACACCGGCACGGGTATGTTCGCGCAGCCACCGGGCCAGGCTCAGCCCGTCCTCGTCGGGCATGTTGAGGTCGAGGATGACCAAGTCCGGCATTCGCTCGGCGATTCTGCTCCGCATGGCAGCACCACCGTCGGCCGTGGCGACCGCGTAGCCGTGCAGGCCGAGATACTCTCCCACCGAATCGCGTACGTCCGCCTCGTCGTCCACGATCAGGATCTGGGGCCGATCAGCCATGCCGATATCCGGGTTGGAGTCGATTCGGGGGTTCTTGCTTCATCGGGCGCGCTCCACGGCCCGATCTCTCCGGCCGTCCTGAAGGCCGGGCGTCCCGCAGCCGAATGATAGCAGAAACCGACGGGCCGCAAAGGCCGCGGGCGGCACAGGCCTGGGTCGATCCTTCTATCGGGCGGGCGGCCGGGATGCTTCCCCGGAACGGTGAGCGGCCTCCGGCTGTCGAAAGCGCGAGCCGGGCCGCGAGAGGCCGAGCCACGGCCGAAATCACCGCGGGGCGTGGGACGATCCGGAATTGGCCACAAGGCACGGCGACAGGCCGGCCGAAGTCGAGCGGACGCCCAGGGGCGACCGTGCCGGCACCGTCCGCATCACGGCCGACGATGCCCCGAGGCCGAGCGCGGCGCGTTCGTCGAGATCGTCTGCGGTGCGTTTATCGACGAGTTCGACGGCCGACGTTTCACGCCGCTAGACCGGAAGGACCGCCCGTCCGACAGGATCGTCGGCCGCGATGCGGCCGGGAAGCGGGTGAAGAGCGGCCATCGGGCGTTCGGCCACGGATCGTTGCCGGGCCGGCCCGCCGCGACGTTCCGCTGTTCCGGTGCCGGGCGGTGGTTGCGGCGCCATACGGGCCTGAGCCGGTCAGCCCTACGCGCTGCTTCCGGTTCGGTTGTTCTCGATCGGATTTGCCGGTCACAATGGCGGCTCGGGATGAAACGACCTGAACGGGACCGGCCCCATGACCGACCGCTACCTGCGCTTCGGCATCTTCCTTGCCCCCTTCCACGCCCTGAACGAGAACCCGACAGCGGCTCTCCAGCGCGATCTGGAGCTGCTCGAGCATCTCGACCGGCTCGGCTATCATGAGGCCTGGATCGGGGAACACCACTCCGGCGGGTTAGAAATCATCGCCTGTCCCGAGATGTTCATCGCCGCGGCAGCCGAGCGGACGCGGCATATCCGGCTCGGGACCGGCGTGGTGTCGCTGCCCTATCACAATCCGTTCATCCTCGCCGATCGGATGGTCCAGCTCGACCATATGACCCGCGGTCGCGCGATGTTCGGCATGGGACCGGGGGCACTCTCCTCCGATGCTTTCAAGATCGGCATCGACCCGGCCGACCAGCGCCGCCGCATGAACGAGGCCGTCGATGTTATCGTCCGCCTGATGCGGGGCGAGTCGGTGACGGCCGAGACCGACTGGTTCACCTTGCGCGACGCGCGATTGCAGCTTCCCTGCTACACGCGGCCGACGATGGAGATGGCCGTCGCCGCGTCGCGCTCGCCGGCAGGCGCCCTGGCGGCAGGACGGCACGGGCTCGGCATGCTGTCGATCGGCGGGACCTCGGACGAAGCGCTGGCGGCGCACGCCAACAATTGGGGCGTCTATACCGAGGCGGCGAACGCTCAGGGCATTACGGCGGACCGGAACAAGTGGCGGATCGTCTCGCTGATGCATGTCGCCGAGACGCGGGACAAGGCGCGCGCCAATGTCGAGTTCGGCCTCGGCCATTTCGCGAAGTATTTCCGCGAGGTCGCGACCTTCCCGATCGTACCGGGCGACATCAGCGACCCGGTGACATTCCTGACCGAGAGCCGTATGGCGGTGATCGGCACGCCCGACGATGCGATCGTCCATATCGAACGCCTGCTGCAGGGCTCCGGCGGCTTCGGCGGCTTTCTCGAGCTGGCGCACAATTGGGCCGACTGGGCGGCGACGAAGCGCAGCTACGAGTTGATGGCGCGCTATGTGATGCCGCACTTCCAAGGGGTCAACGACCAGCGGCGCGCGAGCTACGAGCACGCCGCCGCCAACCACGAAACCTTCGCCGGCGCCGCGAGCAGGGCGGTGAAGGGCGAGATCGAGCGCTATGCCGCGCGCAAGGCCGAGGCCTGATGCCGGAGGAGCCGCGCGTTCTTGCTGCGCCGAAGGGGTTTGTCCCGCAGGGCAGGCCGAGCCCCTTCCTTGCCCCTTTCGAACCGATCTACAGCCGCCGCGAGCCGGACGGGTCGATCACACTCGGGCTGTATCTTGGTCCCGCGCATCTCAACGAGCGCGGGCTGCCGCACGGTGGCCTGCTGACGACACTGGCCGACAGCGCGATGGCGCGCAGCCTTGCCGCCCTGGCCGATCCGCCGCAGCGCGTGGTCACCGTCAGCCTGTCGATCGATTTCTACCGCCCGGCGCATGAAGGCGACTGGCTGGAGGTACGGGTGAACCACACGCGCTCCGGCTCCCGGCTCTGCTTCGCAAGCTGTCTCCTGGTGGTCGGGGACGAGCCGGTGGCACGCGCAAACGGGATCTTTGCGGTGATGGCGCGCCCGCGCACCTGACCGGGCTCGCTGTTCCGCGGCGGGCGAATCTCCTAGAACTTGATCTGCTGCGTGACCGGCGCCGCGGGGACGTGTCCGGCCGGCGCCGGCGGGTTCTGGGGCTCGCCGTACCGATCTTGCCGCGCGAAATAGGAGCCGAGGTCGCGGACCCGGAGGGTCAGGCTTTCGACCAGCCCATCGACCGTGCCGATATCGGCGACGACGACGAGCCCGCACGCGCCGCGCGCCTGCGGACCCGGCCGCTCCAACACGCCGTCGCCGACATTCTCGATGCACAAGGTAGCCGAGTCGGTGGCACGGCTGCCGTCAGGCCCGAACACCCAGGCGGCAACGTTCCGATCAGGCGCGGGACTGCCGGCGACGTGCGGTGCACCGTACTTGCCGAAGAGACTCTGCTCCACCGTGGCCAGCGGCGGGCGGCCCGGATCACCGAAGCTCATGCTACGGATCACGAACTCGGCCGAGTCCTCGGCCGGGTCGGGACCGAACCAGACCTCGATCCGGTCGGTGCGGCTCGCGCTGTCGGCCAGGATTCCCGTCAGCCGCGACACGTAAGGGGTACCGATCCCGCCCGCTGCGGAATACGCGGCCTCGACCACCTCTTCGACCCGGGCCGAGGTGGTGAAGCCGCGGAGCGCCTGCCTGGTGGCGTCGCGCGTGGCCCCGAGGCGGACGCCCGCGACCTCGAACCGGGATGCGGGGGCCGTGCCCGAGGGGAGCGGCATGGTGGCACCCGATGCCTGCGTTTGGGCCAGTGGCGGCGCCGGAGCCGCTTGCCCGGCCGGGGGCGACTGCGGCGCGATGACCGGCTGCGGAACCACCACCGGCTGTACCGGCGGTGCGGCGGTCATCACGTTCACTTCGATCTTCTGCGTTTCGGGCAAAGCGGGCGGCGCCGGCTGCGTCGGCGCCGGCGGGGGTGCGCCACCGGCCGTCACCGGTACCGTCGCGGAGTCGGGCTCCCCGACGGCCCGACGGACCTCCGCCAACAGCGCATAGCTCGGAATTCCGGTCACCGGCAGGCCGCGAATGCTCTGGAAGGCCGACACGGCCCGACGGGTGGACGGCCCGTAGATGCCGTCGGGCACCCCGGCACCGAAGCCGTGCGTGGCCCCGTATCGATTGAGCAGCACCTGGAGATCGGCGAGATCCGCCCGCGTCATATCGTGAACCACGACCGGGACCGGCGTGCGGTATGGGACCGGCCGCGGCCGGTCGACATAGATCACCTCGCGCTCCGGGGGCGGCGCCGGCCGCGGGGCCGGGCGGCTTACCGCGTTGCCGATAACACTTCCCAGGGCACCTCCCAGGGCGCCGCCGATGAAGGCCTCGGCGCCGTCCGCGAGGGCAGCGGGTGTTCCGGTCAAGGCACAAAGGCTGACGATGGCGGTCGTGCGGAGGAAACGCGTCATGGCGGCCCTCGTGCAGTTGGGCAAAGATTGCTGCGGACGAATCTTCGCGGGACCGGGCTGAACCGCTCCGGGTAGGATGCGGGCATCGGCAAGCGCCGCCAAGCGCTCTTACGAGCAGGCCTCTTGTCCCGATCGGGGAAGCTGTTCCCGTTTGCGCCTTCGGGCTGCTCAGAAGATTCCCGCCTCCAGCCCGGCGGCGACCGCCATGCCGAGCTCCTCGCATTCGGCTACGAAGTCGTCGCGCCATTCGCCGCGGCAAATCAGCGGCTCGGCAATGGCGCGCCAGCGCAGGCCCGTGACGATGGTCTCGACCGCGCGGCGGGTGCCGGTGCCGTCATGCCCGGCGCGAATCCAGAGGGCGTAGGGCAGTCCCTGGGTGTGCTCCAGACACGGGTAGTAGATCCGGTCGAAGAAGTCCTTGAGCGCGCCCGACATGTAGCCGAGGTTCTCGGTGGTTCCGAGAACGATGGCTTGTGCGGCCATGACATCCTCCGGCCCGGCCTCGAAGGGGCCGAGGCATCGGACCGCAACGCCGGTGATCTCCGGATTCTCGGCGCCGCGCCGGACGGCCTCGCGCAGCCGGCGCGTGTTCGGCGAGGGCGCGTGGGCGACGATGAGGAGGTGCTTCTGCTCGGTCATGGCCGGTCCGTTGCGGGTCCGTATGACCGGTTAGCTTGGGCGCCCGTGGTTCCGGGGCAATAGGGCGCGAGAGGGGAGGGCGGGAGGCCCGGGCGCGGCACGCTCCCCGAGGGGACGCCGCTGCGGCAGCACCGCTTGCGCCTTCACATTTGCGCCGGCGCCCCTTGTGACGCCGCCGCCGCGGGGCTAGCGTTCCGTGTGAGATCCGCGAGGGAGCAAGCGACCATGAGGGAAGCCGTCATCGTCTCGACCGCGCGTACGCCGATCGGCAAGGCCTATCGCGGCGCCTTCAACAATCTCGACGCCCCGACCATGGGATCGTACGCCGTGAAGGCGGCGCTGGAGCGCGCAAAGCTCGATCCTGCCGAGGTCGATGACGTGATCATGGGCGCCGCGCTGCAGCAGGGGTCGACCGGCTACAATGTCGGTCGGCAGGTGGCGGTGGCCTCCGGCATGCCGGTCTCGGTCCCCGGCATGAGCATGGATCGTCAATGCTCCTCCGGGCTGATGGCGATCTCGACCGCCGCCAAGCAGATCGTCTGCGACAACATGAATGTCTGCGTCGCAGGCGGGCTGGAACAGATCAGCCTCGTCCAGAACGATCACCGCAACACCTTTCGTACCCAGGATCCGACGGTCCTCGATAACAGCCCGCACCTCTACATGCCGATGATCGATACGGCCGAGATCGTCGCGAAGCGCTACGGCATCGGCCGCGATGCGCAAGACGAGTACGGGGCGCGGAGCCAGGCGCGTACCGCCGCCGCCCACCAGGCCGGCCGTTTCGCCGACGAGATCGTGCCGGTCACCGCGACCAAGATCGTCGTCGACAGGAACACCGGTGCGCAGTCGGAGCAGCAGGTCACGCTCGACCACGACGAGGGCATGCGTCCCGACACCACCCTCGAAGGATTACGGGGGCTCAAGCCCGTGCGCGAGGGCGGCTGTATCACCGCCGGCAATGCGAGCCAGCTCTCCGATGGCGCCTCGGCCTGCGTGGTGATGGAGGCGAAGGAGGCCGCGCGGCGCGGGCTGACGCCGCTCGGCATCTATCGCGGCATGGCGGTGGCGGGCTGCGAGCCGGACGAGATGGGCATCGGTCCGGTTTTCGCCGTGCCGAAGCTGCTGCAGCGCACCGGGTTGAAGATGGACGATATCGACCTCTGGGAGCTGAACGAGGCCTTTGCCGTCCAGGTGCTGTATTGTCGCGACAAGCTCGGCATTCCCGACGAGCTGTTGAACGTCAACGGCGGCGCGATCTCGATCGGCCACCCCTACGGCATGTCCGGCGCCCGCATGGTCGGTCACGCCCTGATCGAGGGGCGCCGGCGCGGCGCGAAGCATGTCGTCATCACCATGTGCGTCGGCGGCGGCATGGGTGCGGCGGGGCTGTTCGAGGTCGTCTCCTGAGGCGGCGGCGCCGGAGCGGTGTCGGCCGCTCCGGCTTTCCTGCAGGGGCGAGGCTCAGTCGACGGCGATCGGCTGCGCCATTGATCCGGTCGCGCCGACGATCGGCGTTGGGCTGTACATGTAGAGGAAGGTGTAGACCTTATCCTCGGCAAGCGGGTCGAGGTTCATGTTCTCCTGGTTCACGATGCCGTGGCGCGTGATCAGGAAGGCGTGGACGCAGAAGACGCAACCCTTGTCCGGGTTCGGCACCACCTCGGTCGGCCAGGTGTCCGAGCCGACCACGCCCGCCTTCACCTCCTCGGCAAGCCAGCGGGCTACCTCCATGCCGATGCCCGGCGTTCCGGAATTGAAACGCTCATTGTCCGTGCCCCAATGCCGGCCCCAGCCGGTACGGAAGAAGACACCGTCGCCGTTCTCGAACTTGAAGTCCGCCATGCCCTGCTTTTCGAGCGCAGCACGGACATCGGCCATCGTGATCTCGTAGCCCCGGTTTAGCTCGACATCCTTGGCACCGGCAACGTCGATCAGGATGCCGCGGCCGACGATCGGGTGCAGCTTCTCGATCCCGAGCTTCTTCAAGCCGCCCTCGTCCTCGATCTCGTGGGCGGTGAAGCCGTTGTAGAAGCGCATCTCGGTCTGGTCGCCGTCCGCTCCGACCTGCACGCCGATATGTCCGAAGCCGTCGAACTGGGTGCCGACCTGACCGATATTGGTGGCGAGAAACTCCTGGTGCGAGATCAGGCGGTTCTCGCCGAACGGGCCGCGCCGATGCGGGATCAGCAGCGAGAACTTCCGGGTCCCGAAGAGCGGCATCTTCGCCTCGTAGGGGCGGCCGAGCTTGTAGACCTTGCCCTTATCGGCTTCCCGCAGGCCCCGCTGGACCACCTCGGGCTTGGTGTACCAGTTGGTCGAGCCCGCCTCGTCGCCCTCGCCCCAGATCGGGTGCGGCCACCATTTATCACCGAGCGGCGTATCCATGCTGTCGCCTGTGACCCAGGGCTTGCCCTTGCACTCCTTCCAGTTCTCCGGGGAGCATTCCGCGAGCGCGGGTCCGGCAAAGCCGACCAGTCCGGCAATTCCGGCGGCGCCGATCCAATGAAGAAGAGCCATGGCGTTCTCTCCTATCGTTCATTGTGGGCCGGATCATGGTGCGCCAAATTGACAGATTTGGCCATTTCTGGAGCGCCGACGGGGACTGCGCGATCGTGCATGCTTTGATTGGGCGCAGGCTGTGTCGTGCTATCTGCGGCGTGCGGTTCGCTACGGATCGATGATCTGTCCTCGGGCTTTATGGACGTCGGATGCTTGCTCGTGGATGCCCCGCCGGTGTGGCATCCCGCGAGGCGGGCCGTAGGTCCGAGTGGTTTCGGTTGTCCGTACGGTAGCCGACCCCGCGCGCGACCGTTCGTTACCGCTGCACTGTCCGCGTTCGATGGATGCTACCTGGCGGGCTCGACCCGTCGAAGCGCGATCGGGCCTCCGATCAGCCGGCCGCCTTCACGGGTCAGGACCGTGCTGCTGCCGGGCAGGGTGATGACGACGCGGCCGTCCTTCTCCTCGGTATATGTGCCCGCGGCGGTCTGACCGTCGGGTGTGGTGACGAAGACCCGCTCGCGATCGACGAACTCAAGCTTCATTCCGATTTTGGGGTCGGCATAATGCCGGCCGCGCAGCGGTCCCGCTTCCGCCTTCGTCAGCGCGGCCACGATTTCCGCCCGGCGTGCCGCGGCCGCCTCTTCGAAACGCGACCGCACGGACGGGGCCGATGCCATGCTCTGGCGTATATCGGCGAGGATCGGTCCCTCGAGCGCGTCGACCGACTCGTCGGAGACGGCGAGGTCGGCGAGAGTCCTTTCGAAGATGGGCAGGAGCGCTTCCGCAACCCTCTCGGCCTTCGCGTCGGCAGCGGATCTGACCCGTGCCGCCTCCGCTGGAGGGAGGCGCTTCAAGAGTTGCGGGTTCGTCTGGACGGCGATGTTGTTGAACGCCGGCATTCCGTCGATAGCGCCGTTTATGTCCGCGATCATCTGATCGGCGATCTCCTTGCCCACGGCCGCTTCACGGTGCCCGATCGCATCGCTTACGGCCTGCCGGTCGGCCGGCGGAAAGACCGCGGCATAGTCCTTTGCGAGCGTCCTGCGCAGGCCGCCGAGGGCGTCCAGGCCCGGTAGCGACGCCGGGATGTGGGCGATATCGGCGAGGAGCCGGTCGCGTACGGCGCCACGGGTGGCCTCCGTCCGCTTCGCAGCCTCCGGCGCGATCCGGTCCCGGAGCTCAACCTGCGGCAGGTCGCGGGCCGCCGCCAGGGCCGCACGGGCACTCGCTTGTGCTGTACCCGACAGTTGCGACGCAGCTTGATTCGCCGCCGAGTAGCCCTCCCTGCCGTCGCCGAGCCGGGCGAACCCCGCATAGAACAACAACAGGCCCGGCGAAGGCTGTTCCTGCGCCAGGGCGGCGAACGCCTCGGCGAACTCCGCCCTCGCCTTTCCGGCCTTTTCGATATAGTTGGCGACATTACGCGAGGCCCAGGAGCGCAGGTCCGAAACGGCATTGCGCTCGGTGTAGCGCTTCTCCTGGGTCAGGGTCTTTTCGCAGGCTTGAAGCGCCTTCGCCACGGCTTTCGCCTCGTCGGAGTTCCATTCGAGGACCGGCTTGCCGAACAGCGCCGTCGTCTCGGGCGCGGCGAAGATCGCCGGGAACCAGTGGCGGCTGCCGAGATCGTTCGGTTGCCATTTCGCCTTCTTGTCGTAGCCGGCTGCCCAGCCCGTCATCGCGGGACAGTCGGGCAGGGTTACCTCCGCGCGCGCGGGAACATCGATGAGGGATATGGCCACAACGACGCCGGTAAGCAGCGCCGCTGTTGGCGGCAGTTGCGGTCTGATCAGGGGCATGGGGTTCTCCATAGGCGCGGGACCGGTGCCGGCGTGCCCAGGACCGATCGCCCGGTAGCGGCGTAGCCGTCGCCGGCGGGCTGCGACGTTAGAGATTCCGTGCGGCGCTGGCGCCTCCCGAATGGGAGGTGCATGGCCGCGTCGGGCCGTCAGGAGGCGCTCTGCTCCTCAGCGGACGGCAGAAGGTGTGGAGGCGCGGCGCTCATGAGACGCGCGACCAGTTCCGACTGACGCGCAGTGCCCGTTTTCTGGAATATGATCTTCAGATACCAGCGCGCGGTCTCGTAGGTGATGCCGGCCTCCTCCGCCGCCTGCCGCAGGCCCGTACCCGTCAGCAGGGCCTGAGCGAGGCGGCTCTCCACCGGCGTGAAGCCCCACAGGTCGCGAAAGAGGTTCGATGAGGGCTTCGGCGCGCCGTCGGTCCCGGCAATCAGCAGCATGACGACCGGACGCTGCGTAGGAAGTCCGTAGCGGCGCGCCGAAAGCCGGGCGGCGTTGAGGACGAGGGGCCGGCCGTTGCGGCCGCGTATCGCAAAGGGGGCAGGCGGGACCCGGGTTTCCGGATCTGCCGCCGCCCGCAGCAATGCGGTGATGCGGTCCGTGTCGGCCGTCGTCGCGGCAACGAGCCTGCCGGCCCTGACGGTCAGGGGATCACCGTGCCGCAGCAGCCCCTCGGCACGGGCGTTGCACTGGACGAGGCGGCCATCCGGTTCGACGAAGGCGACCCCGTAGGGCAGGCGGTCGAGCGCGTCGCAGGCGAGTGTCCGGCCGGCCGTCAGCGTTTCCAGGCGGGCGGCGATCCGGAGCGACCGGTTCATGTGGCGGGCGATGCCGTCGAAGCGCCCGACCTCCCCCGCGTCGAACACGCCGGCATCGGCACCGCGCAGAAGACTCAGATTGAGAACGAAGCCGTGGTTTGCCTCGAAGCTGGCGCCCATCGTGTGTTCGAGGCGTTGCGGCCGCATCCATTCATTGTAATAGGTCGACCGGCGCAGCACGTGCGGATCGGCGAAGAATTCGATGAGCCGCTCGTCCGTCCGCACGACCCCCGGCCGATGCAGCGGGGCGGAGCGCGTGCAGGGATTGTCCGGAGTGTAGAAGATCTCGCGAAAGCAGGCCAGATGGGCTGCGTCGATGCCGGCTATGTGCACCGGGGCGAACGCCCTTTCGGCATAGCCGAGATAGTAGAGGGCCTCGGCACGGGTGCGGAAGGTCGCCCTGATCTGTGCCATCACCTGTGACCAGTCGCTCGGATCCGTCGCCGCGTCGTAGATTGCCTCGACCAGTTCGCCGGTATCCGTCCCGCCCATTTCGCCCGATTCCCTGAACGCCCCACCGTGCCTGCTCGATCCTGTAGCAAGGCGGCAGATGAGGGAAGTATTCGGGGTGCAGCGCTGTTGCCGGGCCGGCTCCGGCAAGGAGCTGCTGCGGGGCAGCACCGCGAGGATGCTCGATCGGTACGGGGATGCGGCGGACCCGGCCGTGAAGCGGCCGCGGAGGCGGCCGCTTCCGCTCGGGAGCCGATCAGGCCGCGGCGCGGCGCAGGCCGACATACTGACATTCGGCGAACGCCGCGACTGCGACGGCCTGGATCAGGATGAAAGCGATTCCGAGCGTCGTCGGCGCGATCCAGCCGGTGAGCAGCAGCAGGACGCTGTCGAACGCCCAGAGGGCGTTGAGGCCGATGACGGTCCAGACGGCGCCGCGCGGCGGATGACGGCGCGTGGCCAGCCAGAGCACGAACGCGGCCCAGACGAGCAGCACGGCGCCGACATGGCGCGGCAGCGCCTCGGGCAGGCCGAGCATGGCAGCGAGCGGGTCGGACAGCAGGGCCATTCCCGAGCCGAGTACGCCGCTCGCGGCGGCATCGGCCAGCAGGGCGAAGCGCAGGAAGCCGGAGGGACGAAGAACCGACATGGCTGATCTCCTTTCACTCGGCACCGGCGGGGGCCGGTGGACGGGCGGGACAATGCGCTGCCGGGGAAGGGAGATCGATTACGTGACAAGTAATGACGGCACGATTATCCGGTCGAGGCTCGGCGGCATCTCGGTGACGGTGCCCGGACGAGACGCGGTGCGGGCGCGCGGAAGCGACGCGGGCGGCCCATCTGTCGGAGGGCATGGTTAACGGAACATCAAGCCCATGTGGCATTTGGACGCACGACTCGGTTCGTATGGCACATAGCGGTTGGCGGAGGGCCGGCCGAGGACCTAGGAAGCAACCGCGGTCCTTTCTTGCGGCCGCGACAACCTCCGAAACCAGCCATGGAGCCCATCGTGCGGGCAGGTGTCTATTTGTGTCTCGTTTCCGTGGCGCTGATGGGTTGCGTCACGACCGAGGAGAAGCTTCCCGAAGGTTGCGGTGCGCCGGCCACGGCGATCAGCAGCAGCAAGATCCGGGGCGTCAAGAACTACCAGTCCGGCGTCGAGGCCGGCACCACCTACGATCTACTGCTCTCGCTGTCGTCCAGCGGAAACCGGCTGAACGGCAGCTATGCCCTGGAAGGCGAGTTTGCCCGAGCGGGCTCCGCGCAGATCCTCAACACCAGCTATTGCGGTCGAGAGGTTCGCTTCTCGGTGTATCCGGCCTCCAATCCCGGCTGCCGCCACGATTTCGTCGGCCAGGTCGGCGCCGACCGGCGGATTGAGGGCACGTTCCGCGGGTGCAGCGGCGGCGGCACCTGGTGGGCGCAGCTCTAGGCGTCCGCAGGGTCGAGGCGGCCCGATGCGCGCCCCTTTCGCACTGGCGGCATCGATAGCCGCCTCGGCCTTCTTTGCCTCGGCGGCCGCCGACACGGTTTGGTCGACGGCGCCGAGAACGAGCCGATGGTCTACGGAATGGTCGCCGGATGTCCCGCGCGCACAGGCCCCGTCGGCGGCATCCGGTATCGGCAGCCCTCGCTCGACGTCCTGCACGCCCGGAGAGCCGCGTTGGGTGCTCTCGATCGGCTCCTGGTATGCGGCGACGATCGTCGCCGGGCCGGACGCGCAGGGCCGCTGCCTGGTCTCCTATGACGGATTCGGCGCCGGTCACGACGAATGGGTCGGACCGGAGCGGATCGCCGAGCGGCAACCGAGTGCAGCCGCACCGCCATCCGGAAGCGACCGGAATCAGGGGCCGCGAAACGACAGCGCCGGCGGCGTGCCTGCCGGTACCTATCAGTGCTACACGTTCGACGTCGGGCAGCTCAATTACGCCTACACGGATATCGTCGTCACCGCCGCCGACGCCTATGCCGTCGGCGCACAGCACGGGATCTACCGGCTGGCCGACGGCGCACTGAGCTTCACCGGGCCGCTGGCGAACGCACGCGGCCGCTACGCGGTCAAGCGCGGTCGGCCGGTTATCGACCTCATCTTCGACGGCGACTCGCGAAGCTCAATGAGCTGTACCAAGAGCCGGTGAGAATCGCCGATCCGCCTACTCCGCTGCCGCCTTCATCTCCTGCCCGCGCAAGACCCGCCACACCTTTTCCGGGCCGACCGGCATATCGATATGGTCGATGTCGAGCGCGTCCGCGATGGCGCTGATGATGGCGGGCGGGGCGCCGCAGGCCCCACCTTCGCCGATGCCCTTGACGCCGAGATCGTTCTCCGGGTCCGGGACCGGGTTGAAGGAGACGTCGATATTGGGCAGGTCATCGGCCCGCGGCAGGCCGTAATCCATGAAGCTCCCTGCGAGGAACTGTGCCGTCTCCCGCTCGTAGGCGGTGTGCTCCAGAAGGGCTTGGCCGAGGCCCTGCGCCACGCCGCCATGCACCTGGCCCACCACCAGCATCGGGTTGATGATCGTGCCGCAATCGTCGACGCAGGTGTAGCGGTCCACCTTCAATGCGCCGGTGTCGGGATCGATCTCAACCTCGCAGATATGTGCGCCGTTGGGGAAGTTGCATTCGGTCGAGCGCTCATAGAGGCAGGTCTCGTCGAGGCCGGGCTCCATGCCGGCGGGGAGCTTGCTCGGATCGAACGCGAGCCGCGCCACCTCCTGGATCGTCATGCGCAGGTCGGTCCCTGCGACCGAGAAGGTGCCGTCCCGGAACTCGATGTCGGCCTCCGCCGCCTCGAGCGCATGGGCGGCAATCCGCTTCGCCTTCTCGATCACCTGATTGGCGGCGCGGGCCGTGGCGACACCTCCCATCTGCGATGAGCGCGAGCCGCCGGTGCCGAGGCCGACCTTCACGTAATCCGTATCGCCCTGAATGAAGTCGATCGAGTCGAACGGCACGCCCAGCTTCTCCGACAGGATCTGGGCGAAGGCGGTCTCGTGGCCTTGGCCGTGGCTGAAGGTGCCGACGATGAGCTGGACCCGACCCTCCGGCGTGAAGCGGACCTGCGCCTGCTCGGTCGGCATGCCGCCGGAGGCTTCGATATAATAGCCGAGGCCGATGCCGCGCAGCTTGCCGCGAGCCTTCGCCTCCTGGCGGCGACGCTCGAAGCCCGCCCAGTCGGCGCGCTCCAGCGCCTTCTCCATGGTTTCCTGGAAATGGCCGGAATGGATCACCATCCCGACCTGGTTGGTCCAGGGAAGCTGGTCGGGGCGCACGAAGTTGCGGCGGCGGATCTCGGCGCGGTCGATCCCGAAGGCCTTGGCGCCGAGGTCGAGCAGGCGCTCCATCTGGTAGGCCATTTCCGGCCGGCCGGCGCCGCGATAGGCGTCGGTCGGTACGGTGTTGGTGAACATCACCCGCACCGAGAGCTGCATGGCGGGCACCTGGTAGACGGTGCCGGCCACACGGGCACCGGCGACGGTCGGGATGCGCGGGCCGAAATCGAGCAGATAGGCGCCGACATTGGCATGGGTCCGCACGCGCACACCGAGCATCCGGGCGTTCTCGTCGAACGCCATCTCGCCGACCGAAATGTGGTCGCGGCCGTGCGGGTCGCAGAGGAAGGTTTCGCTGCGGTCGGAGGTCCACTTGACCGGCCGGTTCAGGCGCTTCGCCGCCCAGGTGACCAGTACCGTCTCCGGGAACAGCTTGCCGCGTAGGCCGAAGCCGCCACCCGTATCGGGCGAGATCACATGGACCTTGTCCTTCGGCACCTTGAAGATGAGGTCCGCCAGATTGTTGCGGATCTTGACCGCGCCCTGGGTCGGGGAGATCAGGGTGTGCTTCTGCTCGACCGGATCCCAGGCGCCGATCGCGACGCGCGGCTCCATCGGATTGCCGACGACGCGATTGTTGACGAACTCCAGCTTAACGATCTTCGCAGCGCGGGCGAACGCCTCCTCGACCGCGCGGCCGTCGTGCGAGAGCCAATGAACGGCGAGGTTCGAGCCGCGCTCGGGATAGAGGAGCGGTGCGTCCGGCCGGTCGGCATCGTCGGCCCGCGCAACCGCCGGCAAGTCCTCGTACTCGACGAAGACCAGTTCGGCCGCGTCGCGTGCCGCGACGGCCGACTCGGCGACGACGAAGGCGACGGGGTCGCCGACATAGCGGACGCGCTCGGTCTGCAGCACTTCGCGGCCGGGATCGAACAGCTTCTCCCCGTCGGCGCCCGGGACGGCGACCTGGCAGGGGAGCTTCGGGATACCGTCCGCCTTGGCGTCGGCGCCGGTCAGGACGGCGATCACGCCCGGGGCGGCTTTCGCTTCCTCCACGTCGATCGAGAGAATCTTCGCATGGGCGTGGGGGCTGCGGACGACATAACCATAGGCCTGCCCGGGCAGGTTCACATCGTCGGTGAAGCGGCCCTTGCCGGTGATGAAGCGCACATCCTCCTTGCGCCGCACAGGCTGGCCGATGCCGAACTTCTCCATGGGCTGTCCTTCCCCTCGTTCGTGCCCCGGGCCGCGGCCCGGCATGGTCGCCGGCGATGATACGGGGCTCCGCGCCGCCTGCCTACCCGCCGGATGGCCCGGTGGCGTCCGGATCGCGAACTCCGCCTCGAGGGCCGTGGTTGCCGGCGGTCTCTCGACCGCCTGCCCCTCGCTCTTCGGCCCCGGCCGTACGGCCGCGCCCGGTCAGCTATCGCGCCTCGGCGATGATCGCGTTGACGAATTCCGCGCCGGCTTGCTGCCGCGCCTCGTCGACTACGCCTGCCGCCGCACCCCAGAGGCGCTGGTCGAGTTCGGGCGAGGGTACCTCGTAGGGAATCCCGCGATCGACCAGTTTGCTGCGGGCCGCCTCCTCGGCGATCACCGTCGCCCCCCGCTCCCAGGTAATGGCGTTGCGCATCGTCAGCTGTGTGATGCGCTGGTGATCGATGGTCATGCGGTTCCAGCGTTCGCGGCCGGCGACGACGATGATGTAGTCGACGATCGGCGTGATGCCGGTAATGTGACCCTGCACCTGCTGCGGCAAGCCGGCCGTCAGGGCGGTGTAGGGAGCTTCGAGCGCTTGAATCCGACCCTGCTCCAAGGCGGCGAAGGCCTCGGCGGTGGGCATGACCGTCGGTTCGGCGCCGACGATGCGGTAGGCCTGGGCGCGGATCTCGTCGCGAACGCCGATCCGGAGTCCCTGCAGATCCTCGATCGTGCGTATCGGACCGGTGACGGAAAACAGCGGGCTGGCGCCCGCATCCATATAGCCGAGCACGACGAAGTTGCGCGCCCGCAGCCAGACATTGATGAGGTCGACGACCGGCCCTTCCACGACCTGGAAGGCGCGTTCCCGGTTCGGCATGACGAATGGCAGCGTCAGCGCCCGCAGTTCGGGGGCGAAGCGCGAGAACCCGGCCAGGTCGACCCAGATGATCGCCGCGTCACCCGTCTGTAGCTCCTGAACCAACTGCTCGACCGTGCCCGCATCCGGAACGATGTCGACCTTGAGCTGCCCTGCGGTCGTCGTCGCGACCCCCGATGCGAACCGCTGCATGGCCTGAGTCGAGATATGGTCGCCGGGATAGCTGCCGGCCGCGCGGATCGTCGCGACGCGCGGACCGGTCGGCAAGACCTGGGCTGCGGCCGGCCCGGGTGCGGCGATGCCGAGGCTGACGGCCGCGAGGCCGCAGATCGCCCAAGTCCGGAACCTGTTCATGTCTGCCCCTCCTTTTCTACCGGTCAGCTCACAAGGTGGCGGTAGATGACGGGAAGCGCCTCCGGCAGCTTCTCGATCCGGCCGATCATGGCGTAGCCGCCGCGCCCGAAAATGTAGGGAAAATAATCGCGCGCCCGCCGATCCACCGTAACGCCGAACACCGCCAACCCCTGACGCCGCGCGTCGAGCACCGCGCGACGCGTGTCCTCCACGGCATAGCGACCCTCATAATGGTCCAGGTCGTTCGGCTTGCCGTCGGTCAGCACCAGCAGCAGGCGGTGTTGCTGCGGTCGCTCGCCCAGCTCGCTCGCCGCATGGCGCAACGCCGTGCCCATGCGTGTGTAGAGCCCCGGACGCAGCGCCGCGATCCGGCGGACCGCACTCCGGTCGAGCGGTGCATCGAACTCCTTGACGCTGTCGATCCGGACATGCCCGCGCTTGCGCGAGGTGAAGGCGCGAACCGCGAACGCATCGCCGCAGGCCTCGAGTCCGAATGCGAGAGCCGTGAGCGCTTCCTTTTCGACATCCAGCACCCGGCAGTCGTCGACCCAGCTGTCGGTGGACAGGGATACATCGACCAGAATCGACACGGCGAGGTCGCGCGCTTCGGCCCGCGTCGCCTGGTAGATCCGGTCGCAGACGGCGCCGCTGGCGACGAGGTCGCAACGGGCGCGGACGACCGCGTCCATATCGAGATCGGTACCGTCGAGCTGGCGCCGCACGATCTCGCGCCGCGGCCGCAGCGCCTCGAACTGCCGGCGGACGCGGCGGATGCGCCGGCGCGCCGCCGCGTCCGGGCACCACAGCTCGCCACCCTCGGCGGCCGGCTGCACGTACACGGCGCAGTAGTTCTCGCGATAGGACCGGCGGCGCCAGTCCCATTCGGGGTAGGTGAGCGGCGCTGCGGCCAGGGCAACGTCGGCCGCCGCGGCGCTCGGCGCGAGATCGAGTTCCATGCGCAGCCGGGTCGAGGCTGGCCGCCGCTGCCGACCGAGGGTGATCGTCTCCATATCCTCGGCGGCGGCCTTGGCGCCTTCCGCATCCTCGTCGTCCGAGGCGCGGTTGACGTTGACCATCTCGGCCCAGGTCAACACCAACTCGCCCTTGTTGACGAGGATAAACGGGTCGTTGCGTTCGGCCTGATCGTAGTGCCGCCGCGACGCACGCCGTCGCCGACCGTCGCGCACGTCTTCCGCACGCCCGCCTTCCGGGTCCTCCGCTGCGGCTGCCGGCGCCCCGGACTCGGGCGCCGGTATCACATCGCCCCATAGCGGCACCGGCAGGAAGGGGCGATAGCGGCGCGGCGCCGCGAGACCCCGCAGCGGGGCATCCCCGAGCACGACCGCGCGCAGCGGTGCGGCCGGACCGTCCGCCGGCGGACCGCCGAGCAGCTCCATCACGATCGCCTCCACGGCCTGTTCGGTCGCGGGCAGGCGGCGATGCGGCCGGATAGCGCGCAGCGCGGCCGCAAGACGGGCATGAGGATTGCGGAGCCCGGGCCAGGTGGCGAGAATCCGACGGGTCGTCCGGGCGGTTCGGCGCAGGAAGGCCAGATCCGTCTGCAGCGGATCATCGAGCCGTTGCGCCGGATCCGCGTCGGCGACGGCGAGGAAGGCTGCCAGCCACAGATAGAGGTCGCGGTTCAGTTCGCGATCGGCGAACAGGCCGATGCGCGCCGGCAGCAGCAAGCGCTCCGGGCTGCGCTCGGCCGTTTCCAGGCGCTCCCGCTCGACGCCGATGCGTTGCCACAGGCGCAAGCGATGGGCGGAGGTCTGCGGCATGCCGGCGGCGATCTCGATCCCCGGTGTTCCGCCCAAGGCGCGGAAGAACACGCCGAGGCCGCGCACGTCGTCCATCGCTACGGCCGCATCCGGGTGGAACGGGTAGGTCGTGGTTCCGCCGACCAGGCGGTGCCAAAGCCGGCCGACCGTCTCCTCGGGGTCGAGCAGCTCACGCATCAGCCGGTCGCGGCGCGCACGAGATCGAGCAGCCCCTGTTTCACGTCGGCATCGTCCGTCAACGGTTCGACGATCGCGGCGATCGAGGCGCTCAGGGGATCCATGCCGTCGCGCATCAGCATGGCGCAGTAGACGAGCAGGCGTGTCGAGACCGTCTCCTCGAGATCGACGCCCTGGAGGCGGCGAAGCTGGATCGCGAGGTTCACCAGCGGCCGGCAGCGCTCGGGCGCGAGCCCGCTCTCGGCCGCGACGATCTCGACCTCCGCGTCGGGCGGCGGAAATCCGAACTCTATCGCGAGAAACCGTTGGCGCGTGCTGGGTTTCAACGACTTCAGAATGTTCTGGTAACCGGGATTGTAGGAGACCACCAGCATGAAGCGTTCCGGTGCGACCAGCAGTTCGCCGGTCCGCTCCAGCGGCAGGATGCGCCGGCTGTCGGTCAGCGGGTGGATCACGACGGTAACGTCCTTGCGTGCCTCCACCACCTCGTCGAGATAGCAGATCCCGCCCTGCCGCACCGCATGCGAGAGCGGGCCGTCCACCCAAACGGTTTCCCCGCCTTGCAGGAGGTAGCGTCCGGTGAGGTCAGCCGCCGTCAGATCGTCGTGGCAGGCAACGGTGAACAGGGGCAGCTGCAGCCGCGCGGCCATGTGGGCGACGAAGCGGGTCTTGCCGCACCCGGTCGGTCCCTTGAGCAACAGCGGCAGCCGGTTGCGGAACGCCGCCTCGAACAGCGCGACTTCATTGCCGACCGGCCGGTAGAACGGGATGCCGTCTGCGGCAGCCCGTTCCAGCGCGGCCATCGGAGCGCTGGGGGAGGTCATCGCCGCCCCTGCACGACGCCCGAGGGCGGGGGGCCGCTCACTCGGCCGGCGCCGCCGGCCTGGCGATGGTCCCGGTCGGGCGTGTCACCTGGGCCCGCACCGGGCCGAGGATCGCGGCCACGAACAGCAGAACGCCGAACAGGACAAACGCGCCGGCGGTCAGGCGCATGACGTAGAACAGCACGAGCTGATCCTGCACCTCCATGAAATACATGCCCATGACCCGCTGCAGATGGATTTGGACCGCGCCGCCGAAGGTGAGCGTCATCGCCATGAAGAACATGGCGGAGCTCATGATCCAGAAGCTCCACATATTGAGCACCTGGTTGTAGGGCTGCACGCCGCGCAGGCTCGGCATGGCGTAGCTGATGATCGCGAGATTGATCCCGACATAAGCGCCGAAAAAGGCGAGGTGGCCGTGCGCCGCAGTGACCTGCGTGCCGTGCGAGTAGTAATTGATTCCGTGCAGGGTATGCATGAAGCCCCAGACGCCGGCACCGAAGAAGGCCAGCACCGGCGTGCCGAGGCTCCACAGCAGGGCCGCCCGGTTCGGGTGCTCACGTCGGCCCTGATAGACCATGTAGAAGGCGAACAGAACCATTGCGAAAAACGGCAGCACTTCGAGAACGGAGAAGATGCTGCCGACCCACAGCCAATAGGACGGTAGACCGATCCAGAAATAATGGTGACCGGTGCCGAGGAGCCCGCTGAACAGCGACAGGCCGACGATGACGTACATCCATTTCTCGATGACTTCGCGGTCGACGCCGGTCAGCTTGATCAGCAGATAGGCCAGCAGGGCCGCCATGATCAGCTCCCACACGCCCTCCACCCAGAGATGGACCACGTACCACCAGTACATCTTGTCCAGCACGAGATTGTGCGGGTTGTAGAAGGCGAAGAGATAAAAGATCGTGGCACCCCAAAGGCCGAGCAGCAGCACGCTTCCGACTGCAGTGCGGCGCCCCTTCAGATAGGTCATGGTCACGTTCGCCATGAACATGACGACGGCGAGCGCGATGAGGATCTTGACCCAGGTCGGCTGCTCCAGGAACTCCCGCCCCTCGTAAATGCGGAAGGCGTAGCCGATCACCGCAGCCGCACCGGCGAAGGTGAGCACGACGAGTTGCACCAGCGCGAGCGGCCGGCTCCACAGGTCGCGCTCGGTCTCCTCCGGCAGCAGGTAATAGGTCGCGCCAAAGAAGCCGAGCAGCAGCCACACGATCAGCAGATTGGTGTGGATCATCCGCAGGACACTGAACGGCAACGTCTCCGCGAGAAAATTGGGGAATACGTAGACGATGCCGGCCAGCACGCCGAAAGTCACCTGGCCGACGAACAGCGCCATCGCGACGGCGAAGTACCAGTAGGCGACCCGCTGGGTCTCGTATCGCAGCATTTCCTTCGCCTTTCCTCTTCGTGCTCTTGGGACCGGACGGGGACGGTTTCAGCCGGCTTCGGTAGGCGGCCAGTTCAGCGTGTCGATCTCGCTCGTCCAGCGGAAAAACTCGGCGAGATCGTTGAGCTGTTCGTCGGTCAGATTGAACTGCGGCATCTGGCGCCGACCCTCGATGCCGGTCGGTTGGGCCTGCATCCAGGCCTTGATCGCCTCGCGTGCGCCGTCGGGATCGTCGCGGCCGCCGTAGCGGATCCAGACATTGCCCAGCTCGGGAGCGAAATAGGCGCCCTCGCCGAGCAGCGTGTGGCAGTTGATGCAGGAGTTCTGTTCCCATACCCGCTTACCGCGGGCGACGGCCTCGCTCATCTCCGGCGTGGAGACCGTGACCGCATACCAGTGGCTGTGACCCGAAAGGGCGAGGAAGACGACAAGGAAGAAAATCGATCCACCGTAAAAGATGTTGCGGGCGGTTGCCCGCGTAAGTCCTTGCCCCATGGCGTTCGCCCCTCCCTGAAATAGGAAAATCGTGCAATCCCCGGAACGGAGTACCTCTTGACGGTGTGGACCAGCGATACCGAATAGGGAAGGCTCATCGCCGCCTACGGTCAAGCGGAATGAACCTTCCGGGATCATTCGGCTCTTTCCGGTAATTCGAAGCGATCCCTTTCGAAGGGCTCGGATTCGACCGGGCACCCGTTGCCGGATGCGCCGAGGCGTCGCAGCGGGCCGTCCGCCGCCGGCCGTCCCGGGCACGATGCCGGAGACGGCCTCACCCGCACCGACGCGGTTGCGAGCGGTCGGCGGCCGCGTCGGGAGGAGCCGATTCACGGTGCCGGCCCGGAACAGCCGGAGCGCTCCGGCGGCAGGAGGTGTCCCTGGACAGCGTTAAGGATTGCGCCGGGTCGGGTCGGCGGCCGCTGCTCCTGATGCCGGTGGCCTCGGCTCGAACCTGGCGTGCGGACCGGCTCGGAGGGTGGGAAGAGGGCGGGCGATCCGCTGCAGGTCGCCGGTGAGCTCGCACAGCGCGAAGGATGCTGCGAAGACCCGCCCGGCCGCGATGCCCGGTAGCGGCTCGGTGGTGCGGCCGAGAGGGTACCGCACGCCGCCATGTGCCGTTTCGGGGAAGACGAGCGGAGCGGTCATGGTTCCGACCATGGTGCCGAGCACGATCACGGGCACCCGGATACACGCGGCTGCCACCCCGTCGCTGCCGGCAGCGAGGATCGGAGTCACCGCCGCCAGACCGCAGCGTGTCCCCGGGCGCGGCGATCAGGCCGGACGGCCCCTGCTCGCGAAGCGACATGATCGACCCGAACCCCGAGGGAGACACGGCCCGGGGAGCACCCCCGCGGGGCGATCGGGTTGCGTGCCGGCGGCCGGCGGGATCAGGTCAAAATCTCGACGGCGTATGTCCGGAGCCGATCCTCGTCCACCGCGATGCCGAGCCCCGGCGTGGTCGGTACCACCACCTTGCCGTCGCGGACGGGGAAGGGCTCGGCCAGGAGGTCCTCGGCCAGATAGTAGGTTGCCTGATAGAACTCGCAGCCAAGCGAGATGTTCGGCGTCGCCGCGATCATATGGGTGCCCGCGAGATGGGCGATGCCGGTCTCGAACATGTCGCCGCCATAGCAGGCGATGCCGGCCGCCTCGGCGATGCCGGCGATCTGCTGGCCGCGGCGCAGGCCGCCGCATTTCATGATCTTGACGCTGATCAGGTCGGCCGCACGCATGGACGCGACCCGCAGCGCGTCGGCCGGCGTGAAGGCGCTCTCGTCGGCCATGATCGGCGTGTCGACGGCCCGGGCGATCGCCGCCAGCGCCTCGACCTGGTCACCGGGGACGGGCTGTTCGATGAAGGTCGGGCGGAAGCGCTCCATGTCCCGGACCTGCCGCAGCGCATCCCACGGCTGGAGGCCCTGATTGTAGTCGATGCGCAGATCGGCGTCGGCCGGCAGGTCGGCGCGCAGCCGCTCCATGCGGGCCATGTCCTCGTGGTGTCCGGCGAAGCCGGTCTTGACCTTGAAGACGCGCAGGCCGTCGGCGCAGAGCTGCCGGACCATCTCCAGATCCGCGCCGAAATCGGGGTTGGCGATTGAGAAGCTGAGCGGAATCTCGTCGCGGACACGGCCGCCGAGCAGGTCGCAGATCGGCATCCCCTTCGCCTTGCCGACGATGTCGAGCAGGGCCGTCTCCAGCGCCGCCTTCGCCTCGCCGCAATGGACGACGGTCCGGTCGGCGCGGCGCATCAGCCACTCGACCCGGAACGGATCGGCACCGAGCAGCAGCGGGCGCAGATGGATGTGCAGCGCCGCGGCGTTCGCCTCCGCCGTGCCGGTGAACACCGCCCAGGGCGCGCCCTCGCCCCAGCCGGTGATGCCGGCGTCGGTGTCGAGGCGCAGGATCACGTTGACGCTCTCGCTGACGTCGCCGATGCCGTGGGAATGAACGGCCTTCACCGGGATGCGCGTCACGTAGACGGTGACGCCGGTGATCGCGATGCCGCTCGCAGCCATGGTCAGCTCCCAACCCGGATCGGGGAGACCATGTTGCGCAGCGCCGCCATGATGCTCGGCGCGACGATCCGGCTGGTGTTTCGGTTGGCCGGAGAGGGGCGGTTAAAGGCGGTCATGTCGAGCCGCACCGCCTCGGCATCGACTTCGACATGGTGGATGGCGCCGGGAATGTCGGGGTCGCACCAGACCTCGATCTGGGTCCGGTCGAGGCCGACGCCGGCCAGGCTCAGCGCCACCGCCACGTTGAAGTGCCGCGGGAAGGCGGCCGCCGCTTCGCGGGCGGTCCCCTGAAAGACGCGCACCGGCGCCTCGGGCGGGGTCGAGAAGTCGAAGCCCTGCGCCTTGATGTAGGGCTCCTTCGCAAGCGAGTCCGGCCGGATTCGCGATGTCAACGACACCGTGCCGATGCCCGACTCGCGGGCGCAGCGGATTTCGTCCAGGCCGGGCATCGCGCCGTTGGCGATCTGAATCACTCCGCCATGCCGTTCTGCGAGCTCGATTAGGTCGAGATGGGCTGCGAGCGCGCCGACGCTGACCGCGACCAGCGTCTTTCCGGCGGTCAGCGTCGCCCGGGCGATCTCCGGGAAAGCGTCGTAGGTGGCGCACTCGACGACCACCTCCGCGTGCTGCGGCAGCTCGGTGGCGGGGACCACCAGCGGGCGCGGATCGAGGTCGGCGCTCGCTTCGCGTGCGCGGCCGAGATCGCCGGCCGAGATCGCGGTCAGGCGCACCTGCGGGATCTCGCCGGCGGCCAGCCGCGGGCCGAGTTGCCGGCCGACATTACCGTAGCCGGCGAGTGCCACGCGGAGCGGATTGTCCCGGGTGTAGCGGAGGGCGGTCATCGTCTCAGTCTCCTGCCGGCACGCCGAGCAAGGCGGCGAGTCGCGTCAGGTCGGGTGCCGCCGGCAGCCCCTCGATCGCCGCACGCAGCTCCGCGACGCGGCCGGCCGAGGCGACGGTGCCGGCGAGCGCCTCGAACTTGGCTTCGAGCTCGGCCTCGCTCATCGGCGTCTCCGGATAGCCGCGGGCGATGTCGTTGCGACGGGTGTAGGTCATGCCGCCGCGCGTCGTCACCTCGATGACGGTCGCATAGAAATCGGGGAACAGGCGCTCGAGCTCGCCCTCGTCGGCGACGACGTGGACGCGGCGGCAGAGATCGGCGACCACCGGATCGCTCAGGCGCCGGTCGATGAAGATGTCGGCGACCTTCAGACCACGATCGGCAATGGCGACGGGCAGGATGTACTGCGCACAGTGGCTCTTGAGCGGGTTGCCGTCGACGCAATGCACACCCGAGCGCGGGAAGTGCATCACCACCCGCTCAATGTCGGCCGGTTTCAGGTCCTCCTCGCGCACGAGCGCCAACAGCGCGTCCAGCGCCGGGTGCAGGAAGGAGACGCAGGAATAGGGTTTGATCGCCAGCTCCATGATGCCATCCCAGCGCTGGCCGAGCTCCTCGGTCAGCTTGTCCGGCGACGGGTTGCGGCTGAAGGCGCCGAAGATCGTGTGGCCATGATCGAAGATCGCGGTCGGCCCGCCGAAGCCGCTTCCGGCCAGGAGGGCCGCCGTCACGCCGTTGCGCGCGGCCATTCCCATCTGGAAGGGGCGGGCGTTCTCGGTCGGGTCGCTTTCCCAGGCCATCATGCCGGACGCCTGGCAGCCGGCAAGGCCGAAGGCGCGGACCATCGCCTCGGCGTCGAGGCCGAGCAGGTGACCCGCGGCGGCCGTTGCGCCGAAGGTGCCGCAGACGGCCGAGGGGTGGAAGCCGAGCCGATATTGCTCGGCCGGGCCGAGGGCGATCGAGACGCGGTACTCGATCTCGCAGCCGATCGCGACGGCATCGAGGAAGCGCTGCCCGGTCGCGCCGGTCCGCTCGCCGACGGCAAGCGCCGTCGGCACCATGATCGCGATCGGGTGCAGGATGCCCTCGGGATGGTGGGGCTCGATGTCGCAGGCGTAGCCCATCGTGCCGTTCGCCAGCGCGGCATGGACGCAGCCGGTGCGGAAGCCGTGCCCGACCACGACCGATTCCGGCGTGCCGCTCTGGTCCCGGGCGAAGGCGGCGATCAGTCGGCCGGTCGAATAGGCCGGGTTCGCCGCAGCCAGGAGTGCGCCGATGCCGTCCAGCACGACGGTCCGGGTGCGCGCCCGCACCGCGTCGGGAACCGCCGCGCCGCTGGTGAAGGCGGCGAGCGCCTCGGTCATTGCGGCCCGCGCCTCGGAATGTGCCATCTCGCCCCTGTCCTCCCGCCGAACGTTCCGCCGGAATTACGCGCGCCGCGGCTGCGTCCTGTCAATTGCCCGGTTCGGGACGTGCGGCGGGCCGGAGAACAGCGAAACCGTCGACGCTCGCCGACATCCGTCGGAACCGGCGCAGCCGAGTGCCGGCATCGGGTCGATGCTCCGGAGACGGACGAGACGGGTCGATATGGTGCCTCCGCAAAAGGGGCGATGCGCTTGCGTCATGAAACATGTCCTGCATCCGGCCTCCACCGTGTGCCCGTCTCGCATACCCTCTGAACGGGTCTAGTCGCGAGCGGCGGCCTTGTCGGCGGCCGGGCCTCGGAACAGGACGGGGAGCCAGTAAAGGGCGGCGAGCACAGCCAGTTCGGCGGCGATGCGGGGCCATGCGTCGTAGGTCTCCAGGAGCACCAGCAGCAGGCCCCCGAAGACCAGCGCCAGGCGCAGCGGCACGCCGAGATCGACCCGGAACCAGCCGAACAGGCCGGCGGCGACGATGGTGAGGCCGAGCAGGTTGACCAGGAGCTGCCCGACGATCTCCGGCGCCGGGGCCTGCAGCATCAGCGCCGGCGTGTAGAGATAGCTGAAGCCGATGACGAACCCGGCGAGGGCGAGGCGCCAGGCGGCGAAGCCGGTGCGCATCGGGTCGGCCTTGGCGATCGACGCCGCGGCGTAGGAGGCGACCGAGACCGGCGGCGTCGCGTCCGCCAGAATGGAGAAGTAGAACACGAAGAGATGTGCCGCCAGCACCGGCACGTCCATGCCGATCAGGATCGGCGCACCGATCGAGGCGCCGATGATATAGGCCGCCGTGGTCGGCACGCCCATGCCGAGGATCAGCGTCGTCACCATCAGCAATCCGCCGGCCAGCAGCAGGTTGCCGCCGGAGAAGGAGGTGATGATGGTCGAGAAGGAGATGACGATCCCGGTGACGGTCAGGCAGGCGACGAACATGCCGGCACCGGCACAGGCGAGCGCCACGATCACCATGTTCTTCCCGCCCGCGACCAGCATGGCCCAGAGCTGCCGCGGATAGATCCGCGTCTCGCGCCGCAGCCAGGAGACCGGCAGGACGGTGACGATCGCCCAGAAGGCGGCATAGTGCGGCGAGAAGTCCCGGAACAGCAGCACCAGCAGCACCATCACCGGCGCCAGCAGGTGCAGGTCCTTCAGGACGACGCGCCAGTCGGGGATCTCCGACGGATCGCAGCCCTGGAGCTGCATGCGCTTCGCCTCGAAATGCACGCAGACCAGGATCATGAAGAAGTAACAGACGGCGCCGATCGTGGCCGCGACGATAATCTGCGAATAGGGGATGTTGGTGATCTCGGCCATCACGAAGGCACCCGCGCCCATCACCGGCGGCATGACTTGGCCGCCGACGCTGGACGCAGCCTCCACCCCGCCGGCGAAGCTGCGGCGGTAGCCGAGCCGGATCATCGCCGGGATCGTGAAGGAGCCGGTCGTGAACACGTTGGCGGTGGACGAGCCGCTGATTGTGCCGAACAGGGCGGAGCTGATGACCGCGACCTTGCCGGGGCCGCCCGACTGCCGGCCGGCGACCCTCGTGCCGAGATTATGGAACAGCCGCCCGACGCCGCTGCCGTCGATAAAAGCGCCGAAGATGATGAAGATTGCCACCATCGTCGCCGAGATTCCGGTGATGGCGCCGTACATGCCCATGCCGTTGAGCAGGTACATCGTCTCCACGATCTCGGAGAAGCTCATGTCCCGGTAATGCAGGATGCCGGGCGAATATTCGGTGACGAAGAGGTAGAAGATGCCGAGGCCGAGCAGGCCGGCCAGCACCGGCGTCACCGCGCGCCGCAGCGCCTCGAGCATCAGCAGCGTCGCGAGCGTGCCGAGAACGAGTTCCGCCGGCAGAAGCGGATCGACGTTCTCGAAGCGGAGGTTGATCCGGAAGGCCTCGCGCCAGGAGTAGAGGTGCGGCAGCGTGGCGAGCAACGCCAGGCCCCAGTCGGCTGCCGAGGGCCGGTGTTTCGGCGAGCGCGGACCCGCGGGAAAGAGCAGGAAGGCGAGCGGCAGCAGGAACAGCAGGTGGAAGGAGCGCTGCGTGCGCGGCTCATAGAAGCCGAACCCGGCGGTCCACAGATGGAACAGCGTGGCGGCGGCGGCCCAGAGCGCGATTACGACGCCGATGCTGCCGCGCACCTCACGCATCATCGGTGGACCTCATGATGACCGAGCACCGGCGGGCAGGATATCCCCGACCTTCGAGACGGCCACTGCGCGGCCGCCTCGGGGTGAGGATATCCTGAAACGGCCCGTTATGCCGAGGAGCGGCGCGCAGCGCCGCGCCTCGAAACGCGAGGAACAGACCATGGAATCGTCGTCGTCGCTCAGCTCGCGAAGCCCTTCTCTTTGTAGTACTTCATGGCGCCGGGATGGACCGGGACGGGCGTGGTCTTGACGGCCGTCTTGCAGTCGAACACGTCCATGCTGGCGTGAATGCTCGGCAGCTTGTCCTGGTTTTCGCACAGGGTCTTGGTGATCTTGTACGCGACATCCTCCGACAGGTCGGCGGAGGCCATCAGCGTGGTCGCCATGATGATGGTCGGCACCGGGCCGGTCTGCAGGTTCGGGTAGGTGCCGGCCGGGAACTCGCCCATCGAGTAGCCGTATTTCTGCCCGAACGTCTGCCGCAGATCCTCCGGCCAGGCCATCAGCTCGCCCTTGCGCGACTGCGTCGCGTCGATGACAGCCGCTCCCGGGATCCCGAGGACGATGAACACATAGTCGACCTGCCGGTCCTTCCAGGCATTGGCCAGCTCGTTGTAGTCGCCCTGGACGATCTTGAAGCCCTTGCTGCGCAGGCCCTCATAGGAGGTGCCGTAATAGTCCATGACGAAGCGGAAGGTCATCTCGTCCGAGGAGCCCGCCTTGGTCACTCCGATGTTAAGACCCTCGCCTTCCTTGAAGACTTCGGCGAAGCCGAGCTTCGCATCCTCCGACTTGAAGAAGTGCAGATAATTGTCGGAGAAGCTCTGCCCGATCATCATCAGCTTGTCGTGCGGCCTTCCCTTGTAGATGCCCTCGCCCTCGCGGGCCATCTTGGCGAAGATGTCGAGGCCCATGCCGAGCTGGCTCTGGCCCTGCTGGATTTTCGAGGGATTGGCGGTGCCGCCGCCCGGGACGACCTTGACGGTCAGGCCGGGATTGGCCTCCTCGACGAGCTTCGCCATGCCCGAGGACATGGTATACCAGCCGCCGCCGAGTTGTCCGGCGACCCATTCGATGGTCTGCGCTTGCGCGGAGAAGGAAACTGTCGCGGCAATGGCGGCTGCAACGGCCGTGTATCCGAGTCTCATGGCCCTTCCCTTAGTTCGACGGACGACCCGCGGCCGTTCCGACGACCGGAACGTGCCGCGATCCCCCGAGCTTAGTACTCGCCGCCGGGGCTTGTATACGGTCAGTCGGCTCCGACATGACGGCGTGCCGCCATCCGCTCGCGTACCAGGATGTAGAGACCGCTGCCGACGATCAGCGCACTGCCGAGCAGCGAGAGCGCATCCGGCACGTCGCCGAACAAGGCGAACCCGAGCAGCACGGCCCAGACGATGCGGGTGTAGTTGAAAGGCGCGATCAGCGCGGCGGGAGCGAGGCCGAAGGCGCGCACGATCAGGAAATGCGCCACCACGCCGAGCACGCCCATGATCGCGAACACCCCGAGATCGGCGCCGGACGGCATCTGCCAGACGAGACCGACCGCGAGACTGGTCAGCACGAATCCGCCACCGCCAGTGTAGAGCAGCGTCGTCAGCGGATCGTCGATTCGCGCCAGCGTGCGCGTCAGGATCTGGTAGAGTGCGAAGAATACGGCGCCGATCAGCGGCAGCAGGGCGGCCCATTGGAACAGCGCGGCGCCGGGCCGGACGACGATCGCCACCCCGGCAAAGCCGACCAGAACCGCGGCCCAGCGATGCGGCCCGACCCGCTCACCGAGCAGCGGAATCGAGAGGATCGCGACGAACAGCGGCGAGGCGAAGCTGATCGCGGTCGCATCGGCCAGCGGCAGATAGGGCAGGGCCGAGAACAGGCAGCCGAGCGAGCCGATCAGCACGGCCGCGCGCAGAATCTGTAGCCCGGGACGGCGGGTCGCCGCGACGTGCCGCCAGGAGCGGCCGGCCAGGGACGGCACGGCGGCGAAGGCGACGACGAACGCGGCATAGTAGCCCCACACGACCTGGAGCGCCGACAGCCGCGCGCCGAGATGTTTCGCCGCCGCATCGACCAGGGCGATGCAGACCATGGCGGCGACCATCAGCAGGATGCCGCGCCGCCGGTCGTCGGCGACCGGGGCGAGCGCGCGCTCGCCCGGGGCGACCGGGGGGACCACCGCGAGTCGTCAGCCGGCGGCGAGCCGGCGCGCGGCCGTGATCGCCGCGGTGGTCGCCTCGCCGACCGCCTCGGTCAGGCGGCCGCCGAAGCCGCTGCGCACGGCGCCGATCGCGAAGAGACCGGGCGTCGCCGTTTCCAGCGCCGCATCGGTGCGTACGAAGCCGGCCGCATCGCGCTCCACCAGCGGGCCGAGGAAATCGCCATTGGCGGCGAGACCGACGAACACGAACACGCCGCGGCAGGGCAGCTCCTCGACGGCACCGGACTCGCGGTCGCGCAGGCGCACCGCCTCGACGCCGTCGCCGCCGAGAATGTCCTCCACTTCGGTATTCCAGCGGAAGGAGAAGCGTTCGTCGTCGGCGGCGCGGGTCACGTAATGCTGCCGGGCGCGGAAGGCGTCCCCGCGCGTGACGATCGTCACGGCCGCTGCGTACTGCGCGAGGTGCAGCGCCTCCGAGAGCGCCGCATCGCCGCCGCCGACGACCACGACCTCGTCGCCGCGAAAGAGCCCGGCATCGCACCAGGCGCACTGCGACACGCCGCGCCCCGCCAGCCGCTCCTCGCCGGGAACGCCGAGCGTCCGCAGCCGGGCGCCGGTGGCGACAATGACCTGTTTCGCCCGGTATTCGCGGCCGCCGGCCGACAGGATCTTGATGCCGTCCTCGACGCGGAGGCTCTCGACCCGCTGCGGGACCGGCACGACGCCGAGACCTGCGTTGGCGGCGGCAAGGGCTTCGGCGAGTTCCATGCCCGAGACACGGCCTGTGGCGGGGAAGCCGTCGAGCGCGCCGACATTGGCGACGAGGCCGCCGGGCAGCCCCTCCTCCTGGAACAGGCCGACGCGCCAGCCTTCCAGCGCCGCATGCTGTGCCGCCGTCAGCCCGGCGATGCCGCCGCCGATCACCGCGATGTCGTAGATGGGACCCTCCCGTCGGAGCGCGGACCTTCAGGTCCGCATATTGCCGCGGTTCCGAAGGGGAACAAAGGGGCCGGTTGGAAGACCCGCCCCGGAAACCTCCACCCTCACCGTTCCTCCGCCAATAGGCGCTCCCAGTCGGCCGGCAACCGTACCTCCTTCGTGATACGGCAGGGCGGGAAGCCCCAGGAGGGGAAGTAGACCTGCTGCGCGATCGGCACGTCGCCGCCGGCCACGATCACCGCGATGTCCTCCGGTGCGGGTGCGGGCGGGATCGCGCCGCTGTCGGCCGCCGCCAGCACCCAGTCCGGCCAGCGGTCGGGACCGGCGATGGTCCGATAGATCCAGGATCGCTCCCACTGCCCGGTCGGCCAGCGGCCATGCTCCCACAGCCAGCGGCGCACCTCGGCCCGGCCCCAGCCATCGCCCGCCAGCCGCGCCGCGGTCGCGGGCGCCAGGATCACCGCCGGCTTGCCGCCGTGCAGGATGCCGAAGGCGGATGCGGCGGAGCCCATCACGCTGGCCAGCTCCTCCAGCCCGCCGGTTACGTTGATCGCCGTCTCTGCCCGCATCACCGTGACGGCGTTCGCCGCGGCGGGCAAGCCGGCCTCGCTGTGCAGGGGCGGCCAGGGGCTCTGCGCCTCGTTCTCCGCGAGGCAGAGCGTGTAGCGTCCGGGCTGGCCGATGCCGGCAAAGGAGACGGCGCCGGGCCAGCCACCGCCAAGATTGTTCATCACGAGCCGCAGCGCCCGGCCGATCGTAGCGTTGGCGCGCCAGCCGGGGCCGAGCGCGCCGAACCCGCCGTTCACGTCGAGCCTTCGCGCCACCGGCCCGCCGACGACGACGAGCGGGGCGACGTTCTCGTCCGTGGTCTGGACCCCGCGCATGTTGAAGGCGGGCTCCAGCATGGCCTCGACCGCGGCCAGCACGACCGGCAGATATTCCGGCCGGCAGCCGGCCATCACGGCGTTGGCCGCGACCTTCTCGACCGTGGCGAGGCCCTTCAGCGGGTCGACCTCGCCGAGCGCGTCGGTCGGGCGCAGCGGTGTGAAGCGCAGCGTCTCCTGCACGCGGGCCGTTGTCGGCGGCACGATCGGCAGGCCGTCGGTCCAGCCGCGCGCATAGTACAGCTCGTTGGTCCGTGCCGCCGGGTCGCGGGCGCGCACCACCTCGACGCGTTGGCGCGGGAACTGCGCCGCGAGCGGGACCTTGGGGAGCAGACCCTTCTCGGCGGCACGCTGCCGGAGCGTGTCGTCGATCCAGGCACCCGAGGCCTGCTGGCCGGCGGGAACGACGAGCCAGAGCGTGTCGCCGCCGGAGCTCACGCCCTCACGCCCGCGCCTCGCGCAGCTGCTCGCGCCACCGTGCCGGGAGCCGGACCTGCTTGGTCGTGGGATAGCCGAGCATGCCGTTGTGAATGAAGACGTAGCAGTTCGACCGCAGCGGGTCGCCGCTGACGGCGATCATGATGTCCTCGGGCTTCTCGATGATCGGCACCAGCCGCTCCGGGTCGTTCGACTCGCCGAACTGGCGCGGCGCCTTGCCGAGCCGCACCAGATCGCCGAGCGAGCGCCGGCCGGGCACGAGGTTGGTCCAGCGGCCGATATAGTTCTCGAACTGCCGCGCCGGGATGCGGGCGTGCTCGTAGAACCATCGTTGCAGATCCTGCTTCGACAGGCCCGACTTGGCGATCGTCTCCGCGATCAGCGGGCTCAGGATCAGCAGCGGCTTGTAGGTGCCGCGGGCCATGCCGACGGTGAACACCAGCTCCCAGCCGGTGTGCTTGACCAGCGCGTCGTTGAGATAGGGCAGCACCTTCTCGGCCGAGTCGCCGTAGACGGAGACGATCACGTTGCCGCCGGTGAAGCGGGAGATCGTCACCGCATTGTCGCCGGCCGCCAGCCCCATGTCGGCGCAGAGCGGCCCCCAGCCGATCTTCGCGAGCGCGTCCTCGTTCTCCGCGAGCACGACCCGCCAGGTGTTGCCGAAGGTGGCCTTGTCGTTCTGGTGCAGGAGGAAGCCGGCGACGTTGCGCAGATAGAGCCGCCAGAACCGGCCGATGCTGGTGTTCGGCTGGAACCCGTCGCGCAGCGCGCCCTGTTCGTAGTTGAAGCCCAGCTCCTTGATGATCGGGCCGTTGAGCACGATCAACGTCTCCGCCCCCGGCGTGTTGCCGCTGTGCTCGACGCCGTAGCCGGGATCGGCCATCGCTTCGACCAGCGCCACCAGGATCGGCATGTATTCCGGGCGGCAGCCGGCCATGACGCCGTTGACCGCGATGTTCCAGACGGTCGCCTTGCGGTTGTCCGGCAGCAGCGTGCCGATCACCTCGTCCGGGTCGCGGTCGGTGAAGGCCAGGAACTCCGCGATCTTCGCGTGCGTCGGCGGCACGATCGGCAGGCCGTCGCTCCACTGATTCTCGAGGAAGAGGCGGTTGACCTCTTCGAAGGTTCCCTCAAACACGATCTCGCGCGGGTCCGGGTCCCCGACCGCCTGCGCCGCGGGCGGATCGACGGTGAGATTGCGGACGACTTCGTCGAGGGTCACCTCGAGGATGTTCCGCCGCAGCTCCGCATCGGTCTGCACGTCGACATGGCCCGGCACGCGCGCGAGCGGCAGATTGGGGTAACCGAGGCCGACCGAGGTGGTCGCGGCCTGCCCGAGAAAACCTTCACAGCAGAGAGACGAGGTCGGAACTCCGGCCTGCTCGGCGATGGCGCTAACCCGCAGCACGGCGGGTGTGCAGCTGCCTCAGCAGCCCATCCCGGAGACGACGGCATCGACGCCGAGCGACTTCAACTTGCCCGGGAGCTCGGCGAGCACCCGGTGCTCCTCGTCGCCGTGGGTCGAGCCGAACTCCTCGAAGCCGACGAACCTCATGCCGGGATGACGCTTCGGCAGCTCCTCGCGCAGCATGTCCCAGATCTCGTCGCCGCGGAACAGATAGTCCCACAGGAAGGCGACGGTCTTGCCGTCGAGGGTGTCGAGCCGCTTCGCCAGCGGCTTGACCTCGACGGCCTTCTCGCTGCGCGGCCAGGCGACCGCGTAGGTTCCGGACTGGTCGGGCATGGTTCCTCTCCTGACCGGGATGGCCTTGGCGACCCCGATTGGCGGCAAGCGTAGAGCCGCGCCCGGCGCGGATCAAGGCGGCGCTCGCGACGCCCCACATCGTCCCCGGCAGTCAGAGCGGGATGGCCGGAGAACCGGCCGGGGCAGGATCATCAGCAGCATCGGGAAGGAGGCGGCCGTGCCGGCAACGATCCCACCCGAGCCGGCAACGATCCCACCGAAGCCGTGGCCGCCGGATCGGCACGCCGGCGGCGCCGAGCGCCGACTCGACCGCCGAGGCGGCCACGAAGGGGGCGGCTGCGGCTCCTGGTCATGCGTCCTCCCGGTCTTGCACGGCCGGTGGGGCCGGCTTGCCCTCCGTGCCCGGAAATCGTCATGCCCGGCGACGCGGACCGTCGATCGCGGGCAGTCGGTAGGTGTTGCGCTGCCGCGGGCGAGAAGGCAGAGTTCCGAGGTCAAGAACGATAAGCCTTCCGAGGGGAACACCAAGAATGCGGAAACTGCTTGCCGCCGTCGCGGCGGTGGCGCTCGGGCTACCCATGGCGGCGGGCGCCGCGGATACGGTCAAGATCGGAACCATCTACCCGCTCAGCGGCAATGCCGCGAGCGCCGGTCAGTCGAACCGGGCCGGCATCGAGCTGGCAGCGGAGATCATCAACAACGCCCATCCCGAGCTCGGCGACCTGACCTTGGCGAAGGACGCCGGCCTGCCGAATCTCGGCGGCGCCAAGATCGAGGTCGTCTTCGCCGACAATCAGGGCAGCCCCTCGGTCGGGCAGAATCAGGCACTGCGCCTGATCACCCAGGAGAAGGTGGTCGCCCTCTACGGCGCCTATCAATCCTCGGTGACGCAGACCGCGAGCGCGATCGCCGAACGCTACGGTGTGCCGTTCGTGAACGGTGAGTCGGTCGCCGCCGATCTGACCGAGCGCGGTTTCAAGTACTTCTTCCGCACGACACCGGTCGCGACCGACATCGCCAAGACCTACATGGAATTCCTGAGCGACATCAAAGAAGCCGGAATCATCCCGGTGGAGTCGCTTGCGATCGTCAACGAGAACACCGACTACGGCACGTCCGTCGCCAAAGTGCTGCGCGAGGCGGCGAAGGCGTCCGGCTTCAACGTTGCAGTCGAGATTCCGTACAGCGCCAACACGACCGACGTTTCGGCACAGGTCCTGCAGCTCAAGGAAGTCAATCCGGACGTGGTCGTCTTCGTCAGCTACACATCGGACGCGATCCTTTACGTCAAGACGATGCGGAACCTGGATTACCGGCCGCCGATGGTGATCGGCGACAATTCGGGTTTCTCCGATCCTTCGTTCGCGCAGAGCGTCGGCGACATCGCGCAAGGCGCGATCAACCGCAGCGCCTGGGACGCCGGTAAGCCGGGCAGCCCCACCTTCAAGCTGAACGAGATGTTCAAGGCCAAGACCGGCCGCGACATCGACGATACGACGGGGCGCGCTATCCAGGGATTCTTCACGCTGGCCGATGCGATCAACCGCGCCGGGTCGACCGATCCGGAGAAGATCCGGGAGGCGCTCGCCGCCACCGACCTCAAGCCCAACCAACTCATGATGGGCTACCGGGGCGTCAAGTTCGACGAGAAGGGCCAGAACACCCTCGCCACGACCCTTCTCATCCAGCTTCAGGGCGACAGTTACGTCGCGGTCTGGCCCGAGGATAAGGCGACCGCACCGCTCAAGCTGCCCTATCAGGGCTGGCAGTGAGCCTGATTCTCCTGCAGGTGATTGTCGGCGGCCTCCTGATGGGGGCCGTCTACGCCCTGTTCTCCTCCGGACTCACGCTGGTCTGGGGGATGATGAACGTCATCAACTTCGCCCATGGCGAATTCGTGATGATCGGCATGTACGTGGCCTTCTGGACCTACGTGCTGTTCGGGGGCGGGCCGCTGGTGTTCGGGCCGCTGGCGGCCACGCTGCTGTTCATGTTCGGCATCCTCGTCTATTTCGCGCTGGTGCGGCACATCGTTCGCGGGCCGATGCTGGCGCAGATCCTCGGGACCTTCGGGCTCGCGCTGCTGCTGCGCTACGCCGCCTTCTGGGCCTTTTCGGCGAACTACGTCACATTGCCGGAGACGCTGATCGGCGGGACGGTGAATCTCGGCGGCATCCTGATCCCGCTGCCCCGCCTCGTCGCCGGCCTCGTCGCGCTGGTACTCACGGTCGGCATGCACCTGCTGCTCACCCACACCGCGCTCGGGAGCCGGCTGCTCGCCGTGGCGGAGGACCGCACTGCGGCGATGCTGATGGGCATCCGCCCCGACCGCATGCAGGCGCTGGCCTGGGGGCTGGCGGCGGGCGCCACCGGCGTCGCCGGGGCGCTGATCGCGACCTTCTACTACATCTCGCCGATCATCGGCGAATCGCTGGCGATCATCGCCTTCGTGGTGGTGGCGCTGGGCGGCTTCGGCAGCGTGCCGGGTGCGATGGTCGCGGGGCTGCTGATCGGCGTCATCGAGGCGCTGTCGGCCTATATGCTGGGCCCCGTCTACAAGGACATGGTGGTCTACGGCCTGTTCGTGGCGGTGCTGTGGCTGCGGCCGCAGGGCCTGTTCGGGAAGTTCTGACATGCACCGCTGGGCCTTGCCGGTCGCCATCCTCGTCGCGTTGGCCTTTCCCTGGGTCCTGACGGGTGCGTTCTACGAGCGCATGGGCGCGCTGGTGCTGCTCTATGCGATCTCCGCCTCGGCCTGGAACCTGATCGGCGGCTATGGCGGGCAGGTCTCGGTCGGGCACTCGGTTTTCTTCGGCACGGGTGCCTACATGGCGCTGCTGGTCTATGACCTCTGGGGCCTGCCGCCGCTCGCCGGGGTGCCGCTCGGCATCCTGGTCAGCATGCTGGTCGCAGCGGTGATCGGCGTGCCGAGCTTCCGGCTGCGCGGCCACTACTTCGCGATGGCCACGGTGGCGGTGGCGGAGCTGACCAAGATCGCGTTCGCCAACTGGGAACTGGTCGGCGCCGCAATCGGCCTCAGCGGTCCCGCGGTGCCGCGCACGGTGCTGGACCTGTCGTTCCGCAGCTCGATCCCGTACTATTACATCTTCCTGGCCGTGCTTGCATTGCTGCTGTACATCACCTGGCGGATCGAGCGCACGCGGCCGGGCTCCTATCTACGGGCGATCAAGGAGAACGAGCGCGCCGCCCGCAGCCTCGGCGTCCCGGTCGTCCGCTACAAGCTGTACACCTATATGCTGAGCGCCGCGTTCACGGCGCTGGCAGGCGCGCTCTATGTGATGATGATCGGCTTCATCGATCCCGAGAGCGGCTTCGGCATCCTGATTTCCGTCGAGATGGTGATCATGGCGGCGCTCGGCGGCGCCGGAACGCTGTTCGGTCCACTGCTGGGGGCGGTGATTCTGGTCCCGCTCAAGGAGATCACCAATGCCCAGTTCGGCGGCGGCGGGACCGGCGTGACCTACGTGATCTACGGCGGCATCATCGTGCTGCTTGCCCGCTTCCGTCCCGGTGGCTTGATCGGACTCTGGCAGGAGTGGACGATGCGCCGGACCGAGCCGACCACGGCCCGCGCGGCCGAAGCAAGCGAAGTAACCGAGCGGGCCTGACATGCCGCTCCTGGAGGCTCGCAACATCACCATGGCGTTCGGCGCCTTCCGCGCGGTGTCGGAGGCGAACCTCACGCTCGAGTCGGGCGAGATGATCGGCCTGATCGGCCCGAACGGTGCCGGCAAGTCGACCTTCTTCAACTGCCTCGCCGGCGATCTGGTGCCGACGGCGGGGACTGTCGTGTTCGACGGTGTCGACCTGACCCGCGCGCCGCCCGAGGCGCATGCCCGCCACGGCATCGGCCGCACCTTCCAAGTCCCCGCCACGTTCGAGGAGATGAGCATCCTCGAGAACGTGATGGTGGGGGCCTATCTGCGCCACCCGCACGCCCGCGATGCGCGCGAGGCCGCGCTCGACGTCCTCGAGCTGACCGGCCTGCGCTCGCTGGCGGACGCGCCGGCGCGCAGCCTCGGCACGCCCGGCCGCAAGCGACTCGAGATCGCGCGGGTCATGGCGATGCAGCCCCGCCTGCTGCTGCTCGACGAGGCGCTGGCCGGTCTCACGCCGGCGGAGGTGCAGCTTGCGATCGAGCTGGTCCGCCGCATCCATGCGACCGGCATCACCATCGTCATCGTCGAGCACATCATGGAGGTCATCGTCACGCTGGCCGAACGCGTTCTGGTGTTCAACCAGGGCCACGTGATCGCCAGCGGCGCGCCGCGCGAGGTGATGAACGACCCGCAGGTGATCGAGGCCTATCTCGGCCGCAGCATGTCGCGCGAGGGCCGGCGACGGGAGCCGCGCCCGTGAGCCGCCTCGTCGTACGCAACCTGGAGGTCCGCTACGGCGATCTGGTCGGCGTGGCAGACGTGTCGCTGACGGTGGAGCCGGGAAGCATCGTCGCCCTGCTCGGCTCCAACGGCGCGGGCAAGACGACCACGCTCAATGCGATCGCCGGACTGGTGCCGCGCAGCCGCGGCAGCATCGAATGGGACGGCGCCGAGATCGGCGGGCTGCCCGCCTATGCGGTGGTTCCGAAGGGCTTGACCCTGTCCCCGGAGGGCTGGCGGCTGTTCGTCAGTCAGACGGTCGAGCAGAACCTGTTGCTCGGGGCCACGCCGCTCGCCGACCGCACCCGCGTGCCGCAGCTTCTCGATCGCGTCTACACGATCTTCCCGCGCCTCGCCGAGCGCCGGAGGCAGCGGTCCGGCACGCTCTCCGGCGGCGAGCGGCAGATGCTGGCGCTGGGTCGGGCGCTGATGAGCGACCCGCGCTTGCTGCTGCTCGACGAGCCCAGTCTGGGGCTAGCACCCCGCATCGTCGAGGGCCTCTACGAGACGCTGCAGCAGCTTCACCGTGAGGGGCTGACCCTTCTGCTGGCCGAACAGGCGGTGCAGCTCGCACTCGAGGTGGCCGACTACGCCTATGTCCTGCAGACCGGTCGGACGGTGCTGGAGGGAACGGCCGCGGCGCTGGAGGGCAATCCCCAGGTGCGGGAGATCTATCTCGGCGTCGCCGCCGAAGCCGAGGGCTGAACCGGACGCTGGCGATCGGGCGGTTCATTCGCCTTTAACGAAGCCGATTTACGGAAATTTGGAAAGTATGCGCGAGAAAGACTCCGCAACCAGTGGAGTCGGTCCATGCGCCTGCCCGTCGCCCTCTTCGTCCCGCTCGTCGCATTCGCTGCCGCTGGCACTCCGCCCGCCGTCGCCGACGGCGGTACCGGCCGGCTGATCCCGGTCGACACCATCCGGGCCAACCACCCGGAGATGACCCCCTTCATCGGCAAGGTGCGGGACGTGCTCGTGCAGCACGACAGGCCCTGCCAGACGCTGACCCACGTCAATGTCTTCCCGACTGCCGACGGGGTGCGGATCGTCGCCGCCTGCAACGGGCCCCTCCACTACGAAATCCTGTCCGAGGCCGGACAGATCAAGGTCTTTCAGAAATAGCCGTGCGCCCGGGCGGACCGGCCGCCCACCAACGTGATGGAGCCGAGCAGGATGCGTCGCACCGTCGCCCACCTTCCGAAGCCGTTCCGCCGACTTGCACCGCTCCGGCGTCTCCGCAGCGACGAGGGCGGCGGCACCGCCATCATCTTCGCCCTTTCGATCCTGCCGCTGGTCGCCGGGGCCGGGATGGCGGTCGACGGGCTTTACGCCTTCATGGTCCGCTCGGAACTCGGTCATGCGGTCGACGCGGCCGCGCTGGCCGGTGCCCGGGCCTTCTACGACCCGACCCGCGACACGCAGGTCGAGCAGTTTTTCCGCGCCAACTTCCGCGGCGGCGTGCCCGTCGAACCGCTGACCATCTCGGCGGACGAAGCCAGCGGCATCGTCTCGGTCTCGGCGGCGGCGACGGCGCCGACCCATCTGATGAAACTGTTCGGCTTCGACTCGGTCCGGGTGGAGGCGAGCGCCGCAGCGCAGATCATGGGCGCCGGCGGCATGGAAATGGCGCTGGTGCTCGACGTCACCGGATCCATGAAGGGCAGCAAGCTGCAATCCCTCAAGGCGGCGGCGAGCGACCTGCTGGACACGCTCTACCGGGACAAGGAAACGGTGAAGGACCTGTGGGTCGGCGTTGTTCCCTTCGCCGGCCGGGTCAACATCAAGCCGCATCGAGACTGGATGACCTCGCAGCCGCTGCTGTGGCAGCTCTGGTGGGCCGGCTGCGCCGACGAGCGCTCGGGCGCCCGTGCGAACGACGACTCGCCGCCGTCCGAGGAACGCTTCCCCGAGTTCACGCCGGGCGGAAGCGTGCTCAATGCCTGGCAATATTGCCCGCCGAACCCGGTTCTGCCGCTGACCGCGGAGAAAAGCCGGATCACGGCGGTGATCGATGACCTCGAGGCCGAAGGCAACACCCGTACCGACATTGGCATGGCCTGGGGCTGGCGGGTCCTGTCGCCGCGTTGGCGCGGTGTCTGGGAGAGCGGCAGCACATGGCCCGCGAACTACGATTCCACCAAGGTCCGCAAGGTCGTGGTGCTGATGACCGACGGCGAGAACACGCCCCACCAGTCGGGCGACCCGCAGAGCGAGGCACAGACCTATTCGCTGCTCGCCGAGACCTGCGAGGCGATGAAGGCGGAAGGCATCACCATCTACACCATCACCTTCCAGGCCCCGGAGGATCTCGACCCGATCTACGCCGGCTGCGCGACCACCCCGGAGCATCATTTCATCAACGCCCCGACCGAGGAGGCGCTGGAGCAGGCATTCGGTCGCATCGGCGGTGAACTCGCCAGCCAGCACGTTCGCCTGATCCGGTAGGCGCGGGCGGGGGGTGCCCCGCGCCGCCGGGATGGCTTATCCTCCCCGTCCGGGCTTCGGACAACCAGCACAGGGACGGGGAGATGAGCAATCTCGGGATCGACGGCGCGAGGCTCTGGAACAGCCTTATGGAGATGGCGAAGATTGGCGCGACACCGAAAGGTGGGAACAACCGCCAGACGCTGACGGATGTCGACCGCCAGGGCCGCGACCTGTTCGTGCGCTGGTGTAAGGAAGCGGGGCTCGAGGTCAGCGTCGACGCCATGGGGTCGATCTTCGCCCGTCGTCGCGGCCGCGACGACTCGCTGCCGCCGGTGCTGGCCGGCAGCCATCTCGACACGCAACCGACCGGCGGACGGTTCGACGGCGTATACGGCGTGCTGGCGGCGCTCGAGGTCGTGCGCACGCTGAACGATCACGGGGTCGAGACCGAGGCGCCGATCGAGATCGTCAACTGGACCAACGAGGAAGGTGCACGCTTCGCGCCGCCGATGATCGCCTCCGGCGTCTTCGCCGGCGTCTTCTCGCTGGAGGAGGGGCTCGGCAAGACGGACGCCGACGGCAAGACCATCGGCGAGGAGCTGCGGCGCATCGGCTATGCCGGTGAGCGACCCTGCGGTGGGCAGGCCTATGCCGCCTATTTCGAGCCGCACATCGAGCAGGGACCGATCCTGGAGCGCGAGGGTAAGACGATCGGCGTGGTCACCGGCGCACAGGGTGCGCGCTGGTACGAGGTGACGGTGACGGGGCAGGAGGGCCATGCCGGCGCCACCCCGATGGACATGCGGCAGGACGCGCTGGTCACGGCCGCGCGGCTGGTCGGAGAAATCCAGGAGATCGGCCTGTCGCGCAGCCCGAACGGGCGCGCGACCGTCGGTATCATGCGGGTCGGCCCCGGCTCACCGAATGTCGTGCCCGGAAACGTGTTCTTCACGGTCGATCTCCGGCACCCCGATGCCGCCATCATCGAGGAAATGGACATGCGGCTGCGCGAGGTGGCGGAGCGTGCCGCGCGCGAGCTGGGGACCCCGGTCGAGGTCAAGGAGATCTGGTACGCGCCGCCGGTCGCCTTCGACCGTGCCTGTATCGACACGGTACGCGAGGGAGCACAGGCCTACGGCTATTCCCACCGCGACATCGTCAGCGGGGCCGGCCACGACGCGGTCTATGTCGCGCGTGTGGTGCCAACGGCGATGATCTTCGTTCCCTGCGAGAAGGGCATCAGCCATAACGAGGCCGAGAATGCGAAACCGGAGGACCTCGCCGCCGGTGCGAACGTTCTTCTGCATGCGATTCTGAGCCATGCCGGCGCGCGGTGAGGACATGATGACGGAACGACCGAAATTGAGAGTCGGGATCGGCGGCTTCGGCGCGATCGGGCTCACGGTTGCGCGGGCGCTCGATGCCGGCATCGAAGGGCTCGAGCTGGCCGCGGTGTCGGCCCGGCACAAGGAAGCGGCGGCGGCGAAGATGGCCGGCTTCGCCCGGCCGGTGCCGGTGGTCGAGCTGCCTGATCTGGCCGAGTGTGCCGATGTGGTGGTCGAGTGCGTGCCGGCCGCGGCTTTCGAGGCGGTTGCTCTGCCCGCGATCGAGCGCGGCCGGATCTTCATGCCGCTCAGCGTCGGCCAGCTCCTGCCGCGCATGCATCTGGTCGACCGGGCGCGCGAGACCGGGGCGCGCATCCTCGTCCCGACCGGGGCTCTCTTGGGCCTCGACGCGGTGCGAGCCGTGGCGGAAGGGGAAATCCGCTCGGTGCGCATGGTGACCCGCAAGCCGCCTGCGGGGCTGGCCGGTGCTCCCTATCTGGTCGAGAACGGGATCTCGGTCGAGGGATTGACGGCGGCGAAGAAGGTGTTCGAGGGTACGGCGCGCGAGGGGGCCAAAGGCTTTCCCGCCAACGTCAACGTGGCCGCGGCGCTGTCGCTCGCCGGGATCGGGCCGGACCGGACCTTGCTCGAGATCTGGGCGGACCCGGGAGTGGACCGCAATACCCACCGGATCGAGGTGGATGCGGACAGCGCGCGGTTTACGCTGGAGATCGGCACCGTGCCTACGGCGGAGAACCCGCGCACCGGCAGGAATACGGCTTTGAGCGTGATCGCGACGCTGCGGGGGCTCACCAGCCCAATGAAGGTCGGCACCTGAGCGGCCCCGCCGCGCGGACAGGAGGAGGAGGAGGACGATGCGCACGAGCACGGGCAATTGCGGACGGGCGCTGACGGCGGCTGCAGCCTTCGCCCTGGCGGGGCTGGCGGCAGGCGCCGTTTCGCCGGCGGCGGCGCAGACCGACGTGCTGCCGGCGACGCTCAGCCTGGAGGAGACCAAGCAGTGCCTGCTGGACGAGCGGGAGCTTCGGCGCCAGCGCGAGGAGCTCGACGCCCGGCTGCCCGCGCTGACCAGCGAAGCGGAGGCACTCGAGCGGCTGCGGCAGCAGGTGGAGGCGGCGCAGGCCCGGGTCTTCGCCGCCAGCACCCCCGATCCGGCCGCCCGCGCCGAGTACGAAGCGCTGCGCGACCGGCAATATCGCGACTACGATGCCTACGCCGAGCGCACACAGGCCTATAATGCCGACGTGACCCGATACAACGAGGCGCTCGCCGCCTACAACGCCCGTTGCGCGAGCGAGCGCTACAGCGAATACAATCTCCGCCTCGCCCGCGAGCAGCTCGGTCTCCGTTAGTCGCCGGGTGCGGCCGCGCCGCGCCCGGCCGCTTCGGCCGGGGTCAGCGTGGTCAGGCCGAGCGCGTGGACGCGCTCGCGCATCGGCTCCGCCAGGAGCGCGTAAACGCGCCGATGCCGTTCCGGGCGGGACAGGCCCTCGAATGCGGCCGATACCACGGTGACGTGGAAGTGTGTCTCGCCGCCGGGCCGGTGGCCGGCATGGCCGACATGCAGATGCGACTGGTCGACCACCTCCAGCCTCTCGGGGGCGAGCCCCGCCGTCAGCGCCTCGCGAATTCGCTCCGCCATCCGCATCTCGCTCTCCCGGTTGCTCGTGGCCGCGCTTCGGCCGTCGCCGCCCGTTTTCCGCGGCTCGCCAGCGCCTTGCAAGCCCTTTCGTCAACCCCCATACTCATCGCGTGACAAGCGATGCGACAGACTCTGCGGTGCCGCCCTATGCAGCACGGCAACGCCCCGCTCGGGCCTGCGATCATCCGGGTTGCGCCGCGGAAGGCGAATACCGGGCGCCGCGGTCGCGTGAGCGGCTGACCGAGTATTACTGGTTCTGCCTTGACCATGTCCGCGCCTACAACAAGGCGTGGGACTACTGCGCCGGCATGGGGCCGGACGACGTCGAGCATCAGGTCCGGCGCGACACGGTGTGGCGTCGGCCTGCCTGGCCGTTCGGCGGCCGCGCACCGGAGAAGGATCCGATCCCGTGGCGCATCGGCCTCGATGAGGTCGAGGACGCGCTCGGCATTCTCGGCCTTCGCCGGCGGCGCGCCCCGACATCGCCCGGTCCCGCCCGGGACGGCCGGGTCTGGCCGCCCGGCAGCGCCGAGGCGAAAGCGCTGCGTGCGCTGGATCTTGCCGGGCCGGTCACGCTGGCCGTGGTCAAGGCGCGCTACAAGGAGTTGGCGAAGCGCTTTCACCCCGACGCGAACGGGGGCTGCAAGCGGTCAGAGGAACGCTTAAAGTCGATCAATGCCGCCTATATGACTCTCCGCAAGAGTTTCACCGCCTGAGATATTCCCGATGCGAGCGAACGGATTCGTTTGATGACTGCTGCCGTCCTCAAGACTCCCGCCGAGGGCCCCGCCGGCCTGCCCGACTTGAAGCTGTCCGTCCGGCAGACCTTCGGAATCGATACGGATATGGAGGTGCCGGCCTTCAGCCAGCGCACCGAGTACGTGCCGGACGTGGACGAAGCCTATCGCTTCGACCCGTCTACCACCCTCGCGATCCTCGCCGGCTTCGCCCATAACCGGCGGGTCATGATCCAAGGCTATCACGGCACCGGAAAGTCCACGCACATCGAGCAGGTGGCGGCGCGGCTCAACTGGCCTTGCATTCGGATCAACCTGGACAGTCATGTCAGCCGCATCGACCTGGTCGGTCGCGACGCGATCGTGATTCGCGACGGCGTCCAGGTGACCGAGTTTCGCGAGGGCATGCTGCCCTGGGCATTGCAGCACCCGACGGCGCTGGTGTTCGACGAGTATGACGCCGGCCGCCCGGATGTGATGTTCGTGATCCAGCGAGTGCTGGAGGTCGAGGGCCGGCTGACGCTTCTGGACCAGAACCGCGTGATCCGGCCGCACCCCGCCTTCCGTCTGTTCGCGACCGCGAATACGGTGGGGCTGGGCGACACCACCGGCCTCTATCACGGCACCCAGCAGATCAACCAGGGCCAGATGGACCGCTGGAACATCGTGGCCACGCTGAACTACCTCCCGCAGGAGGAGGAAGTGAAGATCGTGCTGGCCAAGGTGCCGTTCCTGGAGGGCGACGAGGGGCGGAAACTGGTGGCCTCGATGGTGCAACTCGCCGATCTGACCCGGCGCGGCTTCATCAACGGCGATATCTCCACCCTGATGTCGCCGCGTACGGTGATTACCTGGGCCGAGAACTATCGTATCTTCGGCGATCTCGGCCTTGCGTTTCGCGTGACCTTCCTCAACAAGTGCGACGAGACCGAGCGTCCGGTGATCGCCGAATACTACCAGCGCTGCCTCGGCCAGGAGCTGCCGGAGTCGGTGGTCGCGGCGGCAGCGATGGCGGCGCGCCCCCATTGACGCGGATGCCATGAAGGAGCAGGAATCCCCGATCGAGGCGTTCAAGCGCTGCACCGGCGCGGCGATGCGGGCGGTTGCGCGACGCGACCAGCTCAACGTGGTTTTTGGGCCGGAAGCCGGTGGCCTGCAGGGGGACACGGCCAAGCTGCCGATGCCCTCGCGCGATCTACCCGCAGGGGAGGTTGCACAGGTGCGCGGTGAGGCCGATGCGATCGCGTTGCGGCTGCGGCACCACGACGATTCCGTGCATCATCGCGCCCAGCCTTCGGGGCAGGTGGCGCGGGCCATCTTCAACGCGGTCGAGCAGGCCCGGGTCGAGGCGATCGGCGCCCGGACGATGCCGGGGGTTGCCCACAATCTCGCCGCCGCCCTCGACGAACGGTGCCGTCGGCACGGCTACGCCCGCATCGTCGATCGTGAGGACGCGCCGCTGTCGGAGGTCATCGGCCTGCTCGCACGTGAGGCAATGACCGGACAGGCGCCGCCCGAGGCTGCCCGCCATATGGTCGATCTCTGGCGTGAAGACCTGGCTGGCCGGGTCGGCCATTCGCTCGCGGAGCTCAGCCGGCACCTGGAGGATCAGCAGGCCTTTGCCAAGGTGGCGCGGCAGCTCATCGCGGAGCTGGATCTGACCGAGGACGGCACGACCGACGATGAAGACTCGTCGGAGGAGAGCGAGGGCGACGAGCAGCAGCCGGCCGAGGGCGAAGGCGAGAGCACCGAGGGGGATTCCCCCAACCCGCTGTCCGCCGCCGGCGAGGAGGCCCAGGAAGGCGAGGGCGAGGAGGGCACCGAGAGCGGGGCCGAGGATGCTGCCTCCGAGATGATGCCCGGCATGGGCGACGAGGAGCCGGGGCGCACGTCGCCGCTGAACCTGCCGCCGGGCTTCGGTCGCAACGACCGCAAGCAGCCGGCCTACATCCCCTACACTGCCGAGTTCGACGAGGTGGTGCTGGCCGAGGATCTGTGCGACCCGGACGAGCTGACCCGGCTGCGCCACCATCTGGACCAGCAGCTCGCGCATCTCCAGGGCGTCGTCAGCCGGCTCGCCAACCGGCTTCAACGCCGCCTGATGGCGCAGCAGACCCGGACTTGGGAATTCGACCTGGAGGAGGGTCTGCTGGACGCCGCGCGGCTGTCTCGGGTCGTGGTCAACCCCCTCCATTCCCTCTCCTACAAGATGGAGAAGGAGATGGAGTTCCGGGACACGGTGGTCGGGCTGCTGATCGACAATTCCGGCTCGATGCGCGGCCGGCCGATCCAGCTGGC
>CAZVAR010000003.1:0-20097 GCA_964625225.1 uncultured Alphaproteobacteria bacterium
GACCGCGACGGTGTGCGTACGCCGATGCAATGGTCGCCCGACCGTAATGGCGGCTTCAGCCGCGCCGACCCGGCCCAGCTCTACCTACCGGCCATCATGGATCCGATCTACGGCTATGGGGCCGTCAATGTCGAGGCACAGCAGCACAACGCCTCATCGCTGCTCAACTGGATGCGCCGGATGATCGGCGTGCGCCAGATGCACAAAGCCTTCGGCCGCGGCACGCTGACCTTCCTTTATCCCGGCAATCGGAAGGTGCTCGCTTACTTGCGCGAATATGAGGGCGAGACCATCCTGTGCGTCAATAATCTCTCGCGCTCGGCGCAGGCCGTCGAGTTGAACCTCTCCGCCTATAAGGGCCGCGTGCCGATCGTGCTGCTCGGCCGCACCCGGTTCCCGCCGATCGGCGACCTGCCCTACCTGCTGACGATGTCAGCCTACAGCTTCTACTGGTTCTTGCTTGCCGAGGAGGAGGCGGTGCCCCGCTGGCACGAGCCCACACCGGAACCTCTGCCGGAACTGGTGACGCTGGTCATGCGGGACGGGTGGAAATCGGTCGCGACGGGTCGCGAGGCGGACGCGCTGTTCCGCTATGCGCTGCCCAACTTCCTGCCTAAGCAGCGCTGGTTCGCGGCCAAGGGCACCAGCATCGCCGGCGTCGATCGGGGCAATTGCGCGATCCTGCACAGTTCCGTCGGCGACTATCTACTGATCGACCTCGAGGTCCGCCTATCGGACGGTGCGAAGCAGCGCTATTTCGTGCCGCTCGCCTACGTCGGAGACGAGCAGGCGCTGAGCCCGTCCGCTCCGCTGCTGCCCTTCACCGTGGCCAGAGGGCGGCGCTTCCGTACGGTCGGACCGATCTATGATGCAGTCTTGAACGAGCGTTTCCCGCTGGCTCTGATCGAAGCAATGCGCGGCAACGTCGAACTCGCCGCCTCCGACGGCGTGATCCGCTTCAGCGGTAGCGACGAGCTGCAGGAGATCGAACTGCCGCCCGACGCCGCCGTACGCCGGATCGGCGTCGAGCAGAGCAACAGTTCGGTGATCGTCGGCGACAAGAGCGTGCTCAAGCTCTATCGCCGGGTCATCGAGGGACCGCATCCCGAGCTGGAGATGAGCCGGTTTCTATCCCGCGCCGGCTACACCAACACGCCGCCTTTCCTGGGTGCGATCGAGCATGTGGCCGCCGACGGAAGGACGACCGCGCTCGGAATTTTGCACGGGTTCCTCTTCAACCAGGGTGACGGCTGGGCCTATACGCTGGACTACCTGGACCGCATGCTTGAGGATCGCGCCCTGCAGCAGACCGAGGTGCCGGGCACGGAAGAGCTCTATCCGGTCTATCTGGTCCAAGCCGCTACGCTCGGGCGGCGTACCGCCGAGTTGCATCGGGCGCTCTCGATCGAGACCGACGACCCCGCCTTCCGGCCGGAACCCATCCAGCCGGAGGACATGAAGGCGTGGCGCAGGAGCATCCGAGCCCAGGCGGAGATTACCCTGCGCATCCTCGAGAGCCGCATGGCGAGCCTGCCCGACGAGCCGCGGGAGCAGGCCGAGGCGCTGCTGGCCCGCCGGAACGACGTGCTGGCCCTGATCGAGGCGTTGGCCGGAAAGCCTGTCCGGGCGGCGAAAACCCGTCTCCACGGCGACTTCCATTTAGGCCAAGTCCTCGTGGTGAAAGACGATTTCTATATTCTCGATTTCGAAGGCGAGCCGGCGCGTCCGTTGGAGGAGCGGCGCGCCAAGTCGACGCCGCTCAAGGACGTGGCTGGCATGCTGCGCTCGTTCGACTATGCCGCCTGGGCCGCCATCATGCAGCTCGGCGAGCGGCAGCGGGACGCTATGGAGCGAGCGCTGCCCGACGCGATTGCCTGGCGGGATATAGCGAGCGCGGCTTTCCTGGATGCCTATCGCGAGACGATCGCGGACGCCGCGTGCTGGCCCGAGGATCCGGACGATGCGGCGCGGCTCATCAAGCTATTCCAGCTTGAGAAGGCGTTCTACGAGATCCGCTACGAAGCCGCGAACCGGCCGGCATGGCTGAGTATTCCCGTCAGAGGGGCACTCGCCGTGCTCGATGCGACAATTGAATCTGGAGACGCTGATGGCGCCTGACAGGATGGAGATCCCGAAGGATCTGGCGCCCGCGGTCGAGGCGCTGCTCCGGGCCGAGCAGAGCGATCCGTTCGCCCTGCTCGGCCCTCACGCGACGGCCCAGGAGATAGAAATCCGCACTTTTCAGCCCACCGCGACACGCGTCTGGGTGGTCGACGACACGGGCGCCGTGGTGACCGAACTGCCACGGCTGCACCCGCACGGGTTCTTCGCCGGACCGACCGGACGACGCGAGCCCTTCCGCTATCGCCTGCGGCTGGAGACAGCGGCAGGAACCGAGGAGATCGAGGATCCCTACCGTTTCGACCCGATCCTCGGCGATCTCGACGTCTACCTGATCGCCGAAGGCCGCCACTTGCGCCTGTATGAAAAGCTCGGCGCTCATCCGACCAGCATGGACGGCGTGACCGGCACCACCTTCGCGGTCTGGGCGCCGAACGCACGACGGGTCAGCATGGTCGGCGACTTCAACGGCTGGGACGGGCGACGCCATCCGATGCGCTTCCGAGTGGAATGCGGTGTTTGGGAGATATTCATACCCGGAGTTACCCCTGGAGCTTGCTACAAGTTCGAGATCAAGGGCCGGCAGGGCGATCTGTTGCCGCTAAAGGCCGATCCCCTCGCCTTCTATGCCGAACGGCCGCCGCGCACGGCCTCGGTCGTGCATGGCCTGCCGCGCCACGACTTCCAGGACGCGGATTGGATGCGTCGACGAGAGCACGCCCATTCGTGCCACGCGCCGATCGCCATCTACGAATGCCATCTCGGCTCCTGGATGCGGGTGCCCGAGGAGGGCGACCGCTATCTGACCTATCGCGAGCTTGCGGACCGGCTGATCCCCTATGTCAGGGACATGGGGTTCACGCATGTGGAACTGCTGCCGGTTTCGGAATTCCCGTTCGACGGTTCTTGGGGCTACCAGCCGATCGGCCTCTATGCCCCGACCAGCCGCTTCGGAACGCCGGAAGATTTCGCCGCCTTCGTCGATCATGCTCATAGCGAGGGGATTGGCGTGCTGCTCGATTGGGTGCCGGGCCACTTCCCGACCGACTCACATGGGCTCGGCCTGTTCGACGGGACGCATCTCTACGAGCATTCCGACCCGCGCCAGGGTTTCCACCAAGACTGGAACACTCTGATCTACAATTACGGACGCAATGAGGTACTCAATTTCCTACACGCCAACGCATTATTTTGGTTAGACCAGTATCATATCGACGGACTACGAGTCGATGCCGTCGCCTCGATGCTCTATCTCGACTACAGCCGAGCACCTGACGCATGGGTGCCGAACAAGTATGGCGGACGGGAAAACCTGGAGGCCGTCGAATTCCTGAAGCGGCTGAACGAGTTGGTGTTTGGCGAGCATCCGGGCGCAACCACGATTGCCGAAGAATCGACGGCATGGCCGAGTGTATCACGACCAACCTGGCTCGGTGGACTCGGCTTTGGCTTCAAATGGAACATGGGATGGATGCATGACACTCTCCGGTTCATGAGTAAGGATCCAATTCACCGCAAATACCATCATCACGATATGACTTTTGGCCTACTCTATGCCTTCAGTGAGAACTTTATTCTGCCGTTGTCCCACGACGAGGTGGTACACGGCAAGGGCTCGCTGATCGCCAAGATGCCCGGTGACGACTGGCAGAAAGCGGCCAACTTGCGCGCCTATTTCGGCTATATGTGGGGACACCCTGGCAAGAAGCTCCTGTTCATGGGTGGCGAGTTCGGGCAGCGGCGCGAGTGGAATCATGACACCGGCCTGGACTGGCATTTGCTCGACGACCCGCGGCACCGGGGCATTCAGACGCTGGTACGCGACCTCAACCAGCTTTATCGCAACACGCCGGCACTCCATCAGCATGACTGCGATCCGGAGGGTTTCGAGTGGATCGAGGCCAATGATTCGGACAACAGCGTGCTTGCCTTCCTGCGCCGGGGGTTCGATCGCGAACGGTATGTCCTTGTCGTATCGAACTTCACACCGGTGCCGCGCCACGGATACCGCGTCGGTGTGCCGGCGCCCGGCTATTACCGCGAGCGGATCAACAGCGATGCGGAAATCTATGGCGGCGGGAACATCGGGAATGCCGGCGGTGTTGAAGCGGAGCCGGTAGCATGGCATGGGCGGCCCTGTTCGCTCAGCCTCACGCTGCCGCCGCTTGCGACCCTGATCCTCGAACGCCAACCGAACTGACCCTCCGATGCCGTCCAATCCGACGCCGGTGCTGCCCGGTAGCCCCTATCCACTCGGCGCAACTTGGGACGGGAACGGGGTCAATTTCGCTTTGTTCTCGGCACATGCATCCAAGGTCGAGCTGTGCCTGTTCAGCAATGACGGCCGGCGCGAGCTCGAGCGCATTGTCCTTCCGGAGTATACGGACGAGGTCTGGCATGGCTATTTGCCCGATGTTCGGCCCGGCCAGCTCTACGGTTATCGCGTGCACGGGCGCTATGAGCCCCGCCAGGGTCACCGCTTCAACCCGAACAAGCTGCTGCTGGACCCCTATGCTCGCGAGCTCGTCGGCCCGTTACGCTGGACCGACGCGCATTTCGGGTACCGTCTGAACAGCCCGCGCGCCGACCTGTCGTTCGATCGCCGTGACAATCATCATGGCATGCCGAAATGCCGTGTCGTCGACCCCGCCTTTACCTGGGGCGATGACCGACCGCCGCGCACACCGTGGAGCGACACGGTCATCTACGAGATGCACGTGCGCGGTATGACCAAGCTACACCCGGCAATACCGGAGCGGCTCCGCGGCACCTTCGCCGGCCTGGCGCATCCCGCCGCCATCGAGCATCTGGTCCGCCTCGGCATCACCGCGGTACAGCTCATGCCGATCCACGCCTTCGTCGACGACCGTTACCTGATCGAGAAGGGCCTGCGGAACTACTGGGGCTATAATACGATCGGCTTCTTCGCAGTCGAGCCGCGTTATCTCGCCTCCGGGAGCGTCGTCGAGTTCAAGACGCTGGTCCGCCGCCTGCACCAGGCTGGGATCGAGGTGATCCTTGACGTGGTCTACAACCACACCGCCGAAGGAAACGAGCGCGGCCCTACCCTCTCCTTCCGCGGCATCGATAATTCCAGTTACTACCGACTGCTACCCGACGATTCCCGCTACTACATCGACGAGACCGGCACCGGCAACACGCTGAACCTGATCCATCCGCGCGTGTTGCAGATGGTGACTGACAGCCTCCGCTATTGGGTCGAGGTCATGCACGTTGACGGCTTCCGCTTCGACCTCGCCGCGACGCTCGGCCGCGAAACCTACGGGTTCGACCCGAACAGCGGGTTCCTCGACACTGTCCGACAGGACCCGGTGTTGAACCGGGTCAAGCTGATTGCCGAACCCTGGGATATCGGACCCGGCGGTTACCAGGTCGGAAACTTCCCGCCGGGCTGGGCCGAGCTGAATGATCGCTTCCGTGACGGTTCACGCCGCTACTGGAAGGGTGACGATGGCATGCTGCCGGAGCTGGCGGCCCGAATGATGGCCTCCGCCGACCTGTTCGACCGCCGCGGCCGGCGCCCGTGGACGAGCGTCAACAAGATCACCTCGCACGACGGCTTCACCCTGACCGACTGGGCCTCGTACAACGAGAAGCACAACGAGGCGAACGGCGAGGATAATCAGGACGGTCACAACGCCAATTTCTCCTGGAATCATGGCGTCGAAGGGCCGACCGACGATCCGGAAATCGTCGCTCTGCGCGAGCGTCAGAAGCGCAACATGCTGGCAACGCTGTTCCTTGCGCAGGGCACACCGCTGATGCTGATGGGCGACGAAATCGGCCGCACGCAGCACGGCAACAACAATGCCTACTGCCAGGACAATTAGATCTCCTGGGTGAAGTGGGATTCCGTCTCCGAACGCGACGCCGCGCTGCTCGCATTCACGCAGCGGCTGCTCGCCCTGCGCAGAACACACAGCGCTTTGCGATACGCGCGCTGGCGTCACGGCACCGTTTCACCGGTGAATGGCCTGAAGGACGTGGCCTGGTACGCCCCGGACGGCGAGGAGATGACTCCCGAGCAGTGGCAGGACCCGATCGCCAAATGTTTCGGCTTCGTGCTGAACGGCGAGGGCAGCGAGACACCGGACCCCCAGCTCCCGGGAGACTACGACATTCTGATGACGGTGATGAACGCCTCTCACGAACGAGTGCCCTTCAGCCTGCCGACGCTGCTCGAGAACACCGGTTGGCGCCTGATGGTAGACACCGCCATGGAAGAAAACGAGCTGCTCGCGGAAGGCCGCATCATCGCGCAGTACGACGTGCCGGCCCGTTCCCTACAGGTGTTCCGTCTGGTGGACGCCACCGCCGACGAGCGGGCTGCCGGCATGATCGGCCATCCGCCGCCAGGCACGCCGCTGCAGTCGCAGCCGGAAACGCCGGAAGCGCCACCGGCCCCGGATGCAATTGGAGACTGAGGCCGTGGCAGGAACCTTCGCCCATTCGATGCCCTGGGGCGCGGAAATCCAACGCGATGGCCGAACCCGTTTCCGCTTATGGGCAGCCACACAGCCTCAGCTCGCCGTCGCATTGGATGACGGTCCGCCCCGATCAATGGAAGCGGTCGGTTCCGGCTGGCACGAGCTGACCACGGATCAGGCGCCCCCCGGCACGCACTATCTGTACGTCCTCGGCGATGGCACGCGGGTACCCGATCCCGCCTCGCGCTGGCAACCGAATGACGTGTTCGGGCCAAGCGTCGTAGTCGATCCGAGAGCATATCGCTGGCAGAACCCCGATTGGAAGGGCCGACCCTGGGAAGAGGCGATCTGGTACGAACTTCACGTCGGCGCCTATACCGCCGAGGGCACGTTCGATGCACTCCGGCGTAAGCTGGACTATCTCGCCGACCTCGGGGTCACGGCGGTCGAGTTGATGCCGATCGCGGAATTTCCGGGACAGCGCAATTGGGGCTATGACGGCGTCCAATTCTATGCGCCGGAGGCGATTTACGGCAAACCCGACGACCTCAAACGACTGATCGACGAGGCCCACGGCCGCGGTCTGATGGTCTTTCTTGACGTGGTCTACAATCATTTCGGACCGCAAGGGAACTTTCTGTCTGCATACGCACCGGATTTCTTCACCGCCGACGCGCATACTCCCTGGGGAAATGCGATCAACTATGCATTGCAACCCGTACGCGACTTCGCGATCCATAATGCATTGTACTGGCTCCAGGAATATCGCTTCGACGGGCTGCGTCTCGATGCCGTCGATCACATCGTGGACCGGGGTGAGGAGCATCTGCTGAAGGAACTCGCCCGAACTGTCCGGGAAACCGTCGATCCCGACCGGCACGTTCATCTGGTAATCGAGAACGGGGACAATCTCGCGCATCTGCTAGAGCGCGATACCGATGGTCGATCAATATATTACGACGCACAGTGGAATGATGATATCCATCATTGCTACCATGTACTCCTGACCGGAGATACTGGCGGTTACTACATCGATTATGCTGAGGATACGATCGACCGGCTCGGCCGCGCTCTCTGTACCGGATTCGTATATCAAGGTGACAGTTCAGTCTACCAAGGCGGGCGAGTACGAGGCGAGAAGAGCGCCCACCTGCCACTGACCGCCTTTGTCAGTTTCCTTCAGAATCACGATCAGGTCGGCAATCGTGCCTTCGGTGAACGAATTGCGGACATTGCGCCGCGTGAGGCCGTGCAGGCCGCGATGGCCGTCAACCTGCTGGCGCCCCAGATTCCATTGCTGTTCATGGGTGAAGAATGGGGGGCCGTGCAGCCGTTCTACTTCTTCACGGACTTTCACGACGAGTTGGCAGTCGCTGTCCGCGAAGGGCGCCGGCGCGAGTTTGCGCGCTTTCCACAATTCGCCGATCCGGAGGCGCTGGCAAAGATTCCGGACCCGAATGCGCTTTCAACCTTCGAGGCATCCCGGCTCGACTGGTCGGCGGTCGCGCTGCCTTCCGGCAAGGAGTGGCACGCCTTTACCCGCGAGCTCCTGCGACTTCGCCAGAGCATCATCGTGCCGCGACTCCGTGGCATGTCCGGTTATTCGGGCGAAGGCGAAATCCATGATCGGGCGGCCTTGCGCGTCTCCTGGCTCATGGGCGACCAGAGCCAACTCACCGTCTTTGCGAATCTCGGCGATCGTCAGTGCGAGGAAATGCCCCTTCCCGATGGCGACCTCATCTTCGAGTCCAAGCCCGGCGCGTTCGATGCGGAGATTGTCAACGGGCGGCTGCCGGCATGGTCTGCGTTCTGGTTCCTTCGGCTCCCAACATGACGCGCGACCTGGACCGGTTGGCCGAAGCGGTAGGCATCCAGCGCGACTATCGTGACGTCTGGGGGCAGGTTCACATTGTATCCGACGCGACCAAGCGCGCGTTGCTGCGCGCGCTCGGGCATCCTGCCGACGACGAAGCGCAAGTGGCGGAAAGCCTCCACGAAATCGACGCACGCCGATGGCGACGGCCGCTCCCGCCGGTCGGGGTTTACGGCGAGGGCGAACCGCTCGCGGTGACCATTGCCTTGCCGGCGGTCGATTCGCACCTTCATTGGCGGATCGATCTTGACGATGGTCGTACGTGTGGAGGCGAGATTGCCTCCGAACGGCTCGAACTCGTCGAGACCAGGAAGCTCGGCGGAAGCACCTACGAGCGTCGACGGCTCGTGCTGCCGGAGCAACTGCCGACCGGCTATCATCGATTGACGCTGGACGGCTTCCCCGACGGCGTAGCCACGATGCGGCTGGTCGTGGCACCAAGGCGCTGCTTCACTGTCGCCGATGCAGTGGCCGATCGTGCTCGACTGTGGGGCATCGCGGTTCAGATTTACGGGCTACGGTCGGACCGAAACTGGGGAATCGGCGACTTCGGTGACCTCGCAAACACGGCGCGTCGGGCCGCGGCACTGGGCGCCGACCTGATCGGCATCAACCCGGTCCATGCTCTCTTCGCTGCCGACCCACTGCATTTCGGGCCCTATTCGCCTTCGAACCGCGCGTTTCTCCACTTTGCGTATATCGACGTCGAGGCCCTACCCGAATTGGCGTACTGCCCCGAGGCGCGCGCGCGAATTGCGGAATCATCGTTCCAGGAGCGGCTGCGGTCCGCCCGCGCGGCCAAGTTCGTCGATTATCGCGCGGTATCCGAACTGAAGCTTCCGGTCCTGGAACTGCTGTTCAGATGCTTTCAATCCGAGGCGCAGCCCGGCGGGCCTTTGGCCGAGCGACGTACCGCATTCGAGGACTATCGCCGCGAGATCGGATCTTCACTCGAACGCCACGCTGTGTTCGAGGTTTTGCACGAGCATTTCTTCGCAAACGGTACCGGACCCTGGTCGTGGCGGGCATGGCCGGTTCCGTACCGTCACGCCGACAGCCCGGAAGTCGCGAGGTTTGCGGCGCAACACGCCCACCGGGTTGAGTTCTTCGTATGGCTGCAATGGATTGCCGATTCTCAGCTTGCAGAGGCACACCGGGCCGGATGCACCGCGGGCATGCGGCTCGGTCTGTACCGCGACCTCGCGGTCGGCGTTCATCCCGACGGCAGCGCTGCCTGGATGCAGCCGGAAATTGTCCCGGGTGGCGTCAGCATCGGCGCACCGCCGGACCCGCTAGGGCCGGAAGGTCAGAACTGGGGCGTGGCGCCGCTTTCGCCGGAAGGCATCCGTGAAGCGCAGTACGAGCCCTTTATTGCGGCTCTCCGCGCCAATATGCGCCATGCCGGCGCACTCCGGATCGACCATGTCATGGCCCTGGAGCGGCTATTCCTGATCCCGGAAGGCATGTCGGGTGTGGACGGAGCCTATGTGAGCTATCCGCTTGCCGACCTGCTCCGGATTGTGGCGCTCGAGTCGCAGCGGCAACGTTGCATCGTAATCGGCGAGGATCTGGGTACCGTACCCGAAGGCTTCCGGTCCGCTCTGGAAGAAGCGGGTGTGCTTTCCTATCGTATCCTTTCCTTCGAGCGCGACGAACAGGGACAGTTCAAGCCGCCCGAGGCATACCCACGGCAAGCGCTAGCCGCGCCGTCCACGCACGATCTGCCATCGCTCGCGGGCTTTTGGACCGGGCGCGATCTGGAGTGGCGGGAGTCTTTAAGCTCGGGCAGTTCTGGAAGCACGAGGTCGGCCGACGCGCGGCGTGAACGCGATCAGGATCGACAGCGGCTGCTGCAGGTCCTTCGGCTGGCAGGCTATGATCCCGGCGGGACGCCCGCCTCCGCGGCCCTCCCTCCGAACCTGCGTGCGGCAGTCTATCGGTTCCTCGCTGCCACGCCGGCGTACCTGCTGATGGTGCCGATCGAGGATATGGTCGGAGAAATCGAGCAGCCGAACCTGCCGGGGACAACCGACGGCCATCCGAACTGGCAGCGCAAGCTCTCGCGAACCATCGCCTCGATCTTCGACGATTCCGAGGTGCAGGAGCTCGCCCGCATGATCTCCGCGGTGCGCGGCAATTCTGGCGCGATGCAGGAACGCCGCTAGCATTGGCGCCGGTGAGACGGCGCGCCGACAGAGGGGGAGAAGATGCCTGAGCCCGACATGGGGCGCGGCGCGCCGGCCTTTCCGCGTGCTACCTATCGTCTGCAGTTCCACAAGGGATTCACCTTCGCAGATGCCACCGCGCTGGTTCCCTATCTCGCGGAACTCGGCATCAGCCACGTCTACGCATCCCCGTTCTTGGCCGCCCGCCCCGGTTCGACCCACGGTTACGACATCATCGATCATAATCGATTCAATCCGGAGATCGGCGACGTCGGTTCATTCAACCGTCTGGTGGAGAACCTCCGCGCACGCGGCATGGGACTAATTCTCGACTTCGTCCCGAATCATATGGGCATAGGGTCCGACAATCCCTGGTGGCTCGACGTTCTCGAGTGGGGCGAGGCAAGCCCGTACGCCGCATTCTTCGACATCGACTGGACACCCCCGGTCGAACGTTTGCGCGGCAAGGTCCTTCTTCCGGTGCTGGGCGATCATTACGGCAACGTGCTCGAGCAGGGCGACTTGAAGCTGCGCTTCGATCCGGACCGCGGGCAGTTCGTCGTGCATTATTTCCAGGAGCGCTTCCCGATCGCGATCCGCGACTATCCGCGGCTACTGCGGCCGGCACAAGATGCGCTCGGCAACGCCGCCGACACGACGTTGGCTCCGCTCATAACCGGGTTCACGCGCCTGAAACGACGGCGGCTGTCGGTGCAGCAGTCCGCGATGGTGCGCAACGAGGCGACTGCGCTCCAGGCGCAACTCGCGGCACTGGCCCGGAACAACCGCCGGGCGCGTCGTGCGATCGAGGATGCAGTCGCTACATTCAACGGTACACCCGGCCACCCGGACAGCTTCGTAGCCCTCCATACGCTCCTCGAGCGACAGTCCTACTTATTGGCATTTTGGCGGGTAGCCGCCAATGATATCAATTATCGTCGCTTCTTTGACATCAACGACTTGGCCGGATTGTCGATCGAAAACCCGGAACTGTTCGAGATCAGCCACAGGCTGGTATTTCAGCTGATTGCCGAGGGTAAGCTGCAAGGATTGCGGCTCGACCATATCGACGGCCTGTTCGACCCCCTGGCCTACTGCCGGCGCCTACAGGATCGCGCCGCCTATCTGGTGCTCCAAGCCAAAGCATCATCAGCAACGACTGCGGAGCTTGAGCCCGGGGCGTCGGTACGACCGCGCAACCCGTTCTACGTGGTGGTCGAGAAGATCCTCGCGATCCATGAGCCTCTGCGGCCCGAATGGCCCGTGGACGGAACCACCGGGTACGAGTTCATGAACCTCGTGAATGGCCTGTTCATTGATCCAGCCGCTTGTGACGCATTGAACGAGGTCTACCAACGCTTTCTCGGCCGCAAGGAGAACTTTCCGGAAATCGTGGTCGCGGCAAAGCGGCAAATCCTCCGGAGCAACCTTGCGAGTGAAGTTAACGTACTCGCAGGCGACGTCTACCGGCTGGCTCAGCAGAGCTGGAGGACACGCGACTACACGCAGACTGCGATCCGTGATGCTTTGATAGACGTCGTCGCACACTTTCCTGTGTACCGGACCTATATCACGGCCGACCGTGTCGGTGATCGCGACCGCCAATACATAAACTGGGCGGTGAACCAGGCGCGCAAGAACACGTTACTGGTCGATTTGAGCGTCTTCGACTTTATCTATGCAGCACTTACCATGGATCTCCGCCAGGCAACTGACCGGGGGTATCGGCGGCGTGATATCGTGCGTGTCGCCATGAGGTTTCAACAAATGACCGGCCCGGTGATGGCGAAAGCGTTCGAAGACACCGCCCTCTACCGCTACTACCGGCTCGTGTCGCTCAACGAAGTCGGCGGCGACCCTGAGCGCTTCGGCGTGTCTGTCGCCGCATTCCACCATGTGAACGCCGACCGACTACGGCATCACCCATTCTCGCTCCTGGCGACTGCGACCCACGACCACAAGCGCGGTGAGGACACGCGGGCACGGATCGACGTGCTGAGCGACATTCCCGAGCTCTGGGCCCGGCGCGTCAATCGGTGGAGCCGCCTCAATCGACTGAAACGTCGTGAGCTCGAGGGCGTCCGTGTACCGAGCCGTAACGACGAGTACCTGATCTACCAGACGCTTGTCGGCGCGTGGCCCCTCGATATGCCGTCGCCGGAGAAGAAGCGGCTTGGCATCTTCGCCGACCGCATCGCCACATACATGATCAAGGCCGTCCGCGAGGCGAAGCTTCGCTCCAACTGGACCGCGCCGCAGCCCGACTACGAACACGGCGTCGAGGCGTTTGTCCGAGGCATCCTCGATCCGGCGCGGAGTACCGCATTCCTGACCGATCTGGTGGATTTCGCCGAGCAGATCGCACCGGCGGGTGCGGTAAACGGATTGGCGCAAACGCTGCTGAAGCTGACCGCTCCCGGCGTTCCCGACATCTATCAGGGCTGCGAGTATTGGGATCAGAGCCTGGTGGATCCGGACAACCGGCGCCCAGTCGACTACGATGCCCGGAAACGATCGCTGCAGGCCTCGGCCGATTTCGATGGGCTCCTGGCCGAATGGCGCAATGGCCGGGTGAAGCAGCACCTGATCGCCCGCACGCTGCGCGTGCGACAGGAGCAGCCTGCGATCTTCGCAGGCGGGGACTATCTGCCACTCGAGGTGGTCGGACCCGACGCCGATCACTTCGTGGCCTTCCAGCGTCGATCCGCTGATGCGGGGATCGTCGTGCTGACGCCTCGCCAGGTCTCGCCGCTCCTGCGTGGGGATGGTTCGCTCGGGCTTGATCCGGACCGCTTGCGCGGGACCGACCTGCGGCTTCCGGACCTGCCTCAGGGAACAGCAATACGTGACATGCTCTGGAACCGGCCCCTCCCGGCGGCCTCCGACGGCAGTCTGGCGGTCGGCACGCTGTTGGACCGGCTGCCGGTAGCGCTGTTGGCTTACGGCGCCACTTGACGGTTTAGCGGGTGCAATGCCGGCAGCTCCGTGGCGGTGCGCCCGGCGGGCTCCCGAACCGCGCCGACGGCGATCAATCTCAGGAGGACGGCCACCCCCGCCGGCCGACTCGCCGACGTTGGCCTAATGGGCCCATGACCGATCGGAACCGGCGGCACGGGGAAACTCGGATGGTTGCGGAGATTCTTCAGGACAACGGAGCGGGATCAGGAAGACACCGGCTGGGATTGTCGGTCGATCAGTGCAGTTGGGATCTGCGCATAGCGACGCTGCCATCCGGGCGTGCCTGCGGCGCCTGTTTCGCCCATTCCTCGAAAGCCGCTGCCGGGAGTGGCCGGCTGACATAATACCCCTGTGCGGCGTCGCAACCGAGCTCGCCCAGCAACGCCAGCGCTTCTGCGTCCTCGACGCCTTCGGCCACGATCTTCATCCTGAGGTTGATGCCGATTGCGATCATGGTCTCGACCAGAGATTTTGCCTCTGGGTCGGTTGTCATGTCCCGCACGAACGTCTGATCGATCTTGATTTCATTGAAGGGCAGTTGGCGCAGCTTGATCATCGATGCGTGGCCCGTCCCAAAATCATCGATCGAGAGAGAGATGCCCATCAGTCGTAGCCGCGCCAGGACGTCGACTGTCGTCAGCAGATCTCTCATTGCTGCGGCCTCGGTCACCTCCAAGGTGAGACAAGAGCCGGCCACGCCATTGCTGGCAAGCAGATGCTCGATCACGGTCGGAAGCGCCAGCTCATTCAGCATGTCGGCGGGCACGTTTACGGATATGTTGAGCGACAGTCCTTGCCGGCGCCAGGCAACGCTTTGCCGGATGGCTTCCTGCAGGACCCAGTGCGTAATGGGAACGATGAGACCGGTCTCCTCGGCCAGCGGGAGGAACTCCGGGGGAGGAACGAGACCGCGCTCGCTGTGCTGCCAACGCACCAGCGCCTCGCAACCGACGAGTGTTCCGGAGCGAATATCGATTTTAGGTTGGTAATGCAGCCGGAGCTCGCCGCCCATGGTCGCCCGATGCAGCTCTTCCTCGCGCGAGGCACGGCGACGCGGTGCTGTCTCCGCCTCGCCTATCCCTGCTTGGAGCTTCTCCTTTAGATCGGCGATTCGAAAAGGCTTCTGCAGGATGCCTCGGATATCGAGACCATAAGACCGACCGAGTTTAAGCACCGTGGCGAGCAATCTCTCATCCACGCCGCTCATGAGGTAAATCGCTGCTTGGCAGTGCCGGCCGGCTAAGAAACGCAGGATGTCGATGCCGTTGCCCTCACCCAGATTGAGGTCAAGCAGAATGACGGCCCCGGACGGAAATTCCACCACATCCTTGAAGGGTCCTATAGTATTGAATACCGTCGTCGGCACTCCCATAACCATGCAGGTGCGACGGATCAGCTGTGTAATCTCGGGATCATCATCCAACACGAAGACGTGATGATCAGGCACGGGATGATCCATCTTTCACCTGGGCGGGTTCTGGGCCACCTCGCCGGCCCGTGACCATTGATCGACCGATTGACGTATGCGGATGGTCAGCGATTGCCCGACAAGCCGCTACGCTATCACTGTAGATCGGCGAATTGGGCGGTCAAGCCTGCGCTGCCGTGCAGCAGAACGGCCGGATCCTGGTTGTCGGGCATACCACACCGAGGATGCCGCGGCTCCGCTTCGCGAACATCGGGCCCGTCGCGAAGCCCACGTCGGCTGCGCTTGCGCTCTACCGGTCGGCCGGGTCGGAGGTGTCGGCGACCGGCATGGCCATGCCCCCGCATCGAAGGCCCGGATCAGCGGATCGGCGGCCACTCTTTGTGGTCGGTGTCGTGATCCCGCAAGGCTTGCCGCAAGGAGATCGTCAGCTCGATGGCGGCCTGTTTGATGTGTCCTTGGGCAGCGGCCTCATAGGCGCTGTTGAAGCGGCCCTCCCAGCCAAGCGACCCCAACGTGGTCAGCACCATCATGATTGCGGCGTACTTCATCTTGGTCTTCCTCGGTCGCTTTTAGGCAGCATTACCAGCCGCCCTCACAACGAGGAAGATAAGGACGCCGTCACAGATGCGCCACTTTATTCAATTTTGATATAACTATAACACCTTCTTATTTTCATTAACAATGTTGCTAGTTTTCTCTAAAATTTTATAGATGTCGCTTTTACCGGATCGACTCTCAAGGCACAGCGCATCGATCCGCAGCGGGGAACGATGCCAAGAAAACTCAGCGCGAGATGCGGGCCATTCCAGGTCGGATACGATCGTACCGCGCCTCTAACCGCTAACCGCGCGCGACCGGCTCAGCAGATCCATCTGCCGGGTCCAGAAGCGTTCGAGCCGATTTAACGTCTGCGGAAGCCGCGCCACGTCTTCGCCCGGAATGGTTGAGGTCGCGAGCTCGGCTGCGTGCCGGTCGAAAATTGTCTGGAGCTGCCCATGCAGCTTCAATCCCTTTTGCGAAAGGCGTACCAGAACTAACCGTCGATCACGTGGTGAGGGCTCCTGGACGACATAGCCGGCCTCGACGAGCTTCTTCAAATTGTAGGTGACATTCGATCCGAGATAGTAGCCGCGTAATGTCAGGTCGCCCACCGAGAGTACCTCGCTGCCGATGTTATAGAGCAGGAGGGCTTGTACATTATTGATATCGGGCACGCCTTGCCGATCGATCTCCAGCTTCACCACTTCCAGAAACTTGCGGTGTATCCGTTCGACCAACCCCACAACTTCCTCGTAGACCTGACGCATGAATGGCCCCCCAAGTTCCGACCGAGATATCATGTCGCCTATGATGAACAACCTAAGGATATCATGCCTCTTGGCCAACCCGCGTTACATCGTCGAATTGGCATCGATCGCATCGGGCACGGCCGGTTCCGCAGACGGCGGGGTGCGGCAACAACTCCATCGCGTGTTGCCCGGCCTGCTCTGCAGGGCGAACCCGATCGGATCGGCCGTCCGACGGTCCCCGGCCTGCGCCGGCGGCGTCGAAGCAGAGGAGCGCCCACACAAGTGCCCGGTCTACGATGCACGAATCCCAGTGACCCCGGTTCGGATGCCCCGGATGAACCGCCACACGTGCCGAATGCCGCCCGGCGCCTCGGACTCAAGGAGGTCGACGACGGCATTTGGCTCGTAAGCTTTATGCACTACGATCTGGGATACAGCGACCTGGAGCAGAGAACCCTGCAACCCCTCGACAACCCCCTGCGGCGAAGGGGTGTCACCCATGTCTTAGGTACGAGCTGTTACCTATGTGTCCGGGCCGGACACTCGATAATTTGGTGAGCCCGCTGGGACTCGAACCCAGGACCCGCAGATTAAAAGTCTGCTGCTCTACCGACTGAGCTACGGGCACGCCTTGCGCTGACGGAATATACGGCGCCGGGGGCGCCGGGTCAAGCAGCGCGCGCTCAATAGACCTTCGAGGCGGCGCCGCTCAGAACCTTTGCGCCGGCCGCAAGGCGCTCCTCGAGCCGCCGCTGCACCCGCGGCGAAACGAAGTGGGACACGTCGCCGCCGAGCCCCCCGATCTCCTTGACGAAGCGGGACGAAATGAACTGATGCCGGTCCGAGGCCATCAGAAACACCGTCTCGATCGACGGATCCAACCGCCGGTTCATGCTGGCCATCTGGAATTCATACTCGAAATCGGAAACGGCGCGCAGGCCGCGGACGATCATCCGCACGCCGTACTTGGCCGCGCAGGCAACCAGGAGGCCGTCGATCGGCAGCACGACGATACGTGCGGCCGCGGCCCGATCCTCGATCGCTGCGACCTCCTCCTCTACCATGGCAATGCGATCATCGGCCGAGAACAGCGGCCCTTTGCCCGCATTGACCGCTACGCCGACGATCAGCTGATCGACCAGCAGCGCCGCCCGGATGATGATATCCATGTGGCCGTTGGTGACCGGGTCGAACGTCCCCGGATAAAGGCCTACGCGGGTTTCCGCCATTTCGAGGTCCCTTCGCTCGCGGCGCGTTGACGCGCGAGCACACGCCCGCCCCGCATCGTTTCTCTGTCGGCGCGCACTCTGCCACGGCGATCGGCCATGGTCACGATGGATCTTTGCATGTTCGTGACGGTCGGCGATGCCTTCACTCGGCCTCCTCCGCCAGCCGCGTCACCGAGACCACCCGCTCATTGTCGCCGACATGGAACATACGCACGCCGCGGGTGCTGCGGCGGGCGATACGGATGTCGCCGACACCGATCCGGATGAGCCGTCCGCGGTCCGTTACCAAAACAAGGCCGTCGCCCTCGGTGACCGGGAAGGCGGCGACGACGCGGTTCCCGCTATTGGCGAGGTTCATCAGCTCGATGCCCTTCCCGCCCCGCCCGGTAACCCGGTAGTCGTACGCCGAGGTGCGCTTGCCGTACCCGTTGGCCGCAACCGTCAGAATGAACTCCTCACGCTCTGCCATCACGGCATACCGCTCCTCGGTCAGTGCGCCGGAAGTCTCCGGGGTCTCGCCGCGCCGGCGGGCGCTCGAGATGCGCAGGTATTCCTCCCGCTCCTCCGGTGTGAAACTGACATGCTGCAGCACGGTCAAAGAGATCACCCGATCCCCCGGCTCAAGGGTGATGCCGCGGTTGCCGGTGGAATTCCGGCTCTGGAACACCCGTACCTCCTCGACCGGAAAGCGGATACAGCGGCCGCGCTCGGTTGCCAGCAGCACGTCGTCGTCCTCGGAGCAGGTCGCGACCCCGACCAGCCGATCGCCATCGTCCAACTTCATCGCGATCTTGCCGTTCGCACGGACATCGGTGAAGTCAGACAGCTTGTTGCGTCGGACGTTGCCGCTCGCGGTGGCGAACATGACGCAGAGATCCGCCCACCGCGACTCGTCTTCCGGCAGCGGCATGACGGTCGTGATCGTCTCGCCCGCGGAGAGCGGCAGGAGATTGACCATCGCCTTGCCGCGCGCCTGCGGCGTGCCGAGCGGGAGGCGCCAGACCTTCAGCTTGTAGGCCAGTCCCGCAGAGGAAAAGAACAGCACCGGCGTATGGGTGCTGGCCACGAACACGTCGCGGACCAGGTCGTCCTCCCGGGTCGACATGCCGGCTCGGCCCTTCCCGCCCCGGCGTTGCTCCCGGTAAGTCGAGAGCGGCACGCGCTTGATGTAGCCGCTGCCGCTCACCGTTACGACCATGTCCTCGCGCTGGATCAGGTCCTCGATGTCCTGCTCGACCTCGCCTTCTTCCAGGTCCGTGCGGCGGGGGTCGGCGAAGCGTTCGCGCACCCGCAGCAGTTCACCGCGCAGCACCTCGTACAGACGCTCGCGGGAGCGTAGGATCTCGAGGAAGCCCTCGATATGGCCGACCGTCTCCTGCAGCTCCTGTGCGATCTTCTCCCGCTCCAGACCGGTCAGCCGGTGCAGGCGGAGTTCCAGAATCGCTCGTGCCTGCGCATCGGACAGCCGATAGGTCCCGTCGGTCTCCTTACCGGCGGCCGCCTCTTCGACGAGGCGGATGAGCGGCGCGATGTCGCCGACAGGCCATGGCGTCGCCATCAATCCTTCGCGGGCCTCCGCCGGATCCCTGGCACGTCGGATCAGCGCGATCACATCGTCCAGATTGGCGACCGCGACAGCGAGACCGATCAGGATATGCGCCCGCTCGCGGGCCTTGCCGAGGTCAAAGATGGTGCGGCGGGTGATGACCTGCTCGCGGAACTCCACGAAGGCCGCGAGAACCTGCTTCAGGTTGAGCAACTCGGGCCGGCCGCGGTTCAGCGCCAGCATGTTCACGCCGAAGGTCGTCTGCAGCGGTGTGAAGCGGTAGAGCTGGTTCAGGACCACATCCGCAGACGCGTCGCGCTTCAGCTCGATGACGATGCGGATCCCGTGGCGGTCGGACTCGTCCCGCAGATCGCCGATCCCCTCGACCTGCTTCTGGTTCACGACCTCGGCGATCCGTTCGACCAGCTTGGCCTTGTTGACCTGGTACGGGACCTCCGTGACGATGATCGCTTCGCGGTCGCGACCCAGCTTCTCGATCTCGGTCCTTGCCCGCATCACGATGCTGCCTCGGCCGGTTGCATAGGCCTGCCGAATGCCGCCGCGGCCGACGATTGTCCCTCCGGTAGGGAAATCCGGGCCCGGCAGCACCTCCAGCAGCTCGTCAAGCGTAATGTCGGGATTGTCGAGATAGGCACAACAGGCGTCGATCACCTCGCCGAGGTTGTGGGGCGGGATGTTGGTCGCCATGCCGACGGCGATGCCGCCGGCGCCGTTGACCAGCACGTTCGGGAACTGTGCCGGCAGGACGGTCGGCTCGCTATCGGACTCGTCATAGTTCGGCTGAAAATCAACCGTGTCCTTGTCGATGTCGGCGAGCAGCGCCTCCGCAGACAGCGCCAGCCGGGCTTCGGTGTAGCGCATCGCTGCCGGCGGGTCGCCGTCCATCGACCCGAAATTGCCCTGGCCCGCGACCAGCGGCAGACGCATCGAAAAGTCCTGCGCCATGCGGACCATGGCGTCGTAGATCGCGCTGTCGCCGTGCGGGTGGTACTTACCCATCACGTCGCCGACGATGCGC
>CAZVAR010000003.1:20107-28622 GCA_964625225.1 uncultured Alphaproteobacteria bacterium
TTTCCGAAACGGCTTCGACCAATCGTAGCCGCCCTCGCGCATGGCATAGAGGATCCGGCGGTGAACCGGCTTCAGGCCATCGCGCACGTCCGGCAGCGCTCGCGCCACGATCACGCTCATCGCGTAATCGAGGTAGGAGCGCTGCATCTCCTCCTCGATCGCGATCGGCTTGATGTCGAAGGGCTGCGGGGGCGAAGTAACGTCGCTCAAATCCGTGATCCTGAGCTTGAAAGACGGAGGCCGATACCGGCGCTCAGCCTAAAGGGAGCACCTCCGGGCTGCCGCTCCGGCGGCCCGACCACTCTCCATATAGGGATCGTATGGTCCTTTTGTTACTTCGGGAGCGTATTCGGCCGCCGATTCAATTCGATACCGGGCCGCGACGACGTCAGAACGGGATATCGTCGTCGAGGTCGTCCCGCATACCCCGCCCTCCGGCCGGCTCACGGCCGTGTCCGCCGGGTGCCGGGTCAGCGAAGGCCGGCTCCGCCCCATAGGGGGCAGCCGGCTCTCCCGCACCCATCGGGTCCCCCCCACCCCGGCTGTCCAGCAACGTCAGTTCGCCCCGGAACCGGGATAGGACGATCTCGGTCGTATAGCGCTCCTGCCCCGACTGATCCTGCCACTTCCGGGTCTGCAGCTGCCCTTCCAGATACACCTTCGATCCCTTGCGCAGATACTTCTCGGCGATCTCCGCGAGGTTCGGATTGAAGATCACGACCCGATGCCACTCGGTCCGCTCGCGGCGCTCGCCGGAGGCCCGGTCCCGCCACGTCTCCGAGGTAGCGACGGAGAGCTGCGCGATCTTGTCCCCGCTCTGAAGGAACTTGATCTCGGGGTCGCGGCCGAGATTGCCGACGATGATCACCTTGTTGACGCTGCCTGCCATGAAACGGTCCGGATTTGAGGAGTGGCCGTTATGATCTTATACCGAGCATCGGAAAGCGGCCACCCGCTTTCGGCCGCGGACCTGCATGCGTGATCGAATCGGGGTTGCACGCGACCGCCTCGCCGCCGAACCTGCCGGTTCGGCAGTCCCGTCGAGGCGAAGAGGAGAATCCGAATGAAATCGCGCGAATTGCCGGTCTGGCGCTCGCTACTGTTCGTTCCCGTCAATGTCGAAAAATTTGTCGCCAAGGCCCCCGCGGTCGGCGCCGACGCGCTGCAGCTCGATCTCGAGGACAGCATCGCGCCGACCGACAAGGATGCCGCCCGCCGGCTGGCACCCGAGGTCGCGCGGCGGCTGGCGGAGGGCGGCGACGAGATCGTCGTCCGGGTCAACCGACCGTGGCGGCACCTTGTCCGAGACCTCGAAGCCGTGGTGACACCGCACGTCAGCACGATCACCCTGCCGAAGACCGACAGCCCGGATCATGTCCGTGCTGTCAGCGACACGATCACGGAACTGGAGATCGAGCGCGGCATCGAACCCGGCACGATCAAGCTCATATTGCTGATCGAGACCGGCGAGGGCTTCCTGCGCATGCCGGAGATCGCCCGCTCCGACGACCGCGTCGTTGCGATGAGCCTGGGCTCCGAGGATTTCGGTCTGTCGATGAGCATGACCGCCGACGCGGAAACGCTCTACGGCCCGAAGCAGATGCTGGTGATTGCCGCCAATGCAGCCGGGATCCTGCCGATGGGGTTCGTCGGCAGCATCGCGGAGTACAAGGATATCGAGCGCTTCCGCGAGATCGTCCGCCGCTCGAAGCGGCTCGGGCTGCGCGGCGCGAGCTGCATCCACCCGAACCAGGTTCGCGTGTGCAACGAGGAGTTCGGTCCGACCGAGGAAGAGGTTGCGGCGGCTCGCCGGTTGGTCGAGGCCTATGATGCCGCGCTTGCCCAGGGGCGTGGCTCGGTGGAGATCGAGGGCAAGATGGTGGACATTCCGATCGCCGAGCGGGCCAAGAACGTGATTCGACTGCACGAGGCGATCCAGGCACGGCTCGACCGACGGCGTTAGGTCCGCCCGAAGCACGGGCGGGCGGCTGGCTCCATTCCCGGTCCGCCCGTGCCGCAACTCGTGAAACCTACCGGTGTTATTCGTGGTGTGTCTCACGAGGAGCGCAGGTGTTTGGAATGCGAGATATCGAGCGAAGGCTTCCGGTCGGCGCCGATGTCGTGCCGGACGGCGTACACTTTCGTGTCTGGGCACCGAACTGCGATACGGTCGAGGTCGTCCTCGAAGGCCCCGACAGCGGGACTTTCCCACTTCGCCGCGAGGTCGAGGGCTATTTCGCGGCCCTCGTCACAGACGCGTCCGCGGGCAGCCGCTATCGCTACCGCCTCGATGACGACGATACGCTCGTGCCGGATCCGGCCTCCCGATTCCAGCCCGACGGCCTCACCGGCCCGTCGCAGGTGGTGGACCCTTCCGCATTTGCCTGGACCGATATCGGTTGGCGTGGCGTCGATCTACCCGGTCGGATCATCTATGAAATGCATATCGGCACCTTCACGCCGGAGGGAACCTGGGCTGCGGCAAGCGAACGCCTGCCGGAACTGGCCGATCTCGGCGTGAGCCTGCTGGAGCTGATGCCGGTCGCGAGTTTCCAGGGCCGCTTCAACTGGGGTTATGACGGGGTGCTCCAATTCGCCCCGACTGCCAGTTACGGCACCTGCGACGACTTTCGACGCTTCGTCGATCGGGCGCACGCGCTCGGGCTCGGGGTCGTGCTCGACGTGGTCTACAATCATCTCGGCCCGGGTTGGGAGTTCCTCAAGCGCTTGTCCGAAGACTATGTATCGAAGCGCCACAGGACTGAGTGGGGTGAGACGTTCAATTTCGACGAGGCGAATTCCGGCCCGGTGCGCGAGCTCGTCATCGCCAACGGGGCCTTCTGGGCAGCGGAGTACCACCTCGATGGACTTCGCATCGACGCGACCCAGCAGATCTTCGACGACTCTCCCCGACACGTCCTCTGCGACCTGTGCGAAGGCATGCGCGCCGCCGCAGGCGACCGTCACATCGTCCTGATCGGCGAGAACGAACCGCAGCGTGCCGGCCTTCTCCGGTCCGGCACCGGCGGGCCCCACCTGGACGCGCTCTGGAACGAAGATTTCCACCACAGCGCCCGCGTCGCCCTGACCGGCCGCAGTGACGGCTATCTGAGCATGCACCGCGGGGCCCCGCAGGAGTTGATTTCCGCGTCGAAATGGGGGTGGCTCTATCAGGGGCAGATGTACCCATGGCAGGGCAAGTCCCGGGGCACGCCGACCTTCGGCCTGGAGATCGCCCGCCTGATCAATTACCTCGAGAACCACGACCAGGTCGCGAATACCGGTGATGGCCGGCGGCTCCATCAGCAGGCGAGTCCCGGCAGGTTTCGCGCCATCACCGCTTGGTTCCTCCTGATCCCCGGAACACCGATGCTGTTCCAGGGACAGGAGTACGGCGCGACGACGCCGTTCCTGTTCTTCGCGGATTTCAGCGGCGAGCTCGGTCGGAGCTACCATGAGGGGCGACGCAAATTCGCCGCACAGTTCCTGAACCTAGCCACCCCCGAGATGCAGGCGGTCATTCCGGATCCCACCGATCCGGAGACCTTCCGCCGGTGCAAGCTCGATTGGGGCGAGCGCACACGCGGCGCTGCGATGCTCGCTCTCCACCGCGACCTGCTGCGCCTGCGGCGGGAGGATTCGGTGTTCCGATGCCAGAACGCGGGTCGGATCCACGGGGCGGTGCTGGGTGCGGAAGCCTTCCTGCTTCGGTTCTTCGGGAAAGCTGGCGACGACCGGCTCCTGGTCGTCAATCTCGGCCCGAATCTGGTTATCGCCGCTCCGGCCGAGCCGCTCCTTGCACCGCCGCGCGGCCGACGCTGGCAGGTCGCATGGCACAGCGAGCAGCCCCGTTACGGCGGTGTCGGTATCGGCGCCCCGGATACGGATCAGGGTTGGTTGCTGCCCGGCCATGCCGCGTTCGTCTGCGCGCCCGAGGCCGGCAACGGCCAGCGAGGCCTCAACGGCGTGGCCCCGCCTCTACGATGACCCCTTCGTCGGCCCGCAAGTCGATCTCGCCGCCGACGGGCTCGCCCTCACGGTCCAGATAGGTCGACAGGAGAATTCGGCCGTCCGCCGAGCCCTTGGGAAACACCAGTTCATGGGGCTCCCCGCCCAGATTCAATGCGATCAGCAGCCGCCGGCCGCCGTGCCGACGCTCATAAGCGAGAATGTCGCCGACCCGGGCGACCAAGTCCCAGCTCCCGACCGATAACGCTCGTTCCCGGCCCCGCAATGCCAGCAGCCGCCGGTACAGGGCCAGCATCGAGCGGTCGTCCCGCAGCTGCGCTTCGACATTGATGACCGGATAATCGTCGGTGACGGGCAGCCACGGGCAGCCCGTTGTGAAGCCGGCATTCCGTGTCCCGTCCCACTGCATCGGCGTGCGCTCCGGATCGCGGCCGACGCCGATGCCCGGCACGTTCTTCTCGAACGGGTCCCGAACCCGGTCGGGTGGGATCGACCCGTCGCGCATGCCGATCTCGTCGCCATAATACATGGTCGGAGTGCCGCGGAGGGTCAGCAGCATCATCGCTGCGACACGCGCCTGCGATCGCCCGACCCGGCTGGCGATGCGCGGATTGTCGTGATTGCCCAACACCCAGTTAGGCCAGCCGCCGTCCGGAATGCAGGACTCGTACTCACGTATTATGCCGGCAAGGTGGTCAGCGTCCCAAGCCGCCTTGATGAGTTGGAAGTTAAACGGCAAGTGCACGCCCTTCAGGTCGACACCGTAATATGCAACCAGCCGCTCGATGGGCAGGTAGATCTCGCCGATGAGCAGTCTGTCTGGGTAGGCGCCGACGACCGCACGCATCTCCTCGATGACGTCGAACACTTCGGGTCGATCCGTGGTGTATAGCGGGATCACCGCATGGTGCGGCGGCTCCTCGCCCGGCCGGTAGTCGGGGTTCACGGGGTTGTCCCGGAACTGATCATCCTTGATCAGGTGCCAGATCACGTCCACCCGGAACCCGTCGACGCCGCGTTCCATCCAGAAGCGCAGCACGTCGTACATGGCGTGTCTGACTTCGGGGTTGCGCCAGTTGAGGTCGGGCTGCGCCTCCAGGTAAGCGTGATAATAGTATTGGCCCGTGGCCGGATCGAACGCCCAGGCCGATCCGCCGAAGTCGCTCAACCAATTGTTGGGTGGTCCGCCGTCCGGCGCGGGATCGCGCCAGATGTACCAATTGCGCTTCGGATTGTCGCGCGAGGCTTTGGATTCCCGAAACCAGGGATGCTGGTCGGAGGTGTGGTTCGGAACGAAGTCCAGAATCAGCCTGATGTCGCGACGATGCAGATCATCGAGCAAACGATCGAAATCCGCCATCGTGCCGAACATCGGGTGGATTCCGGTATAGTCGGACACGTCATAGCCGAAGTCCGCCATGGGCGACGGATAGATCGGCGAGATCCAGACGGCGTCGACACCCAGCCAGTCGAGATAGTCGATCTTGCTGTGGATACCGGCGAGATCACCGATGCCGTCACCGTTGGAGTCAAGGAAAGAGCGCGGATAGATCTGATAGACAACGCCCCTCTTCCACCAGGTGCTCTCTGGCATTCCGTACCGCCCGCCATGTCGCTGCCCATAGGATGATGGTCCGAACAAATGCCCGGCAGGGTTCATTCCCAATCGTGTCCGGACCATCCGGGATGATAACGAGCGCGTTACGCCCGGGGTTGCGCCGATCGGTGAACCTTTTCCGGCAGCGGGCGATTTCTTCGATATCGGCACGGTGCGGGCGTCCGCACCGCTACGCGATCGGCACGTTTCGGAGGGTGCGATGGTCCGGCACAGGACGGGCGAACACCGAGACAAATCCGACCGGCTCACCGAACGGAGGTGGACGGAAATGGCAGACAGGAGCCCCGACGATTGCGACTGGCCGGATGCGAAAACCGGCGAAACGGGCGGCGGTTCGGTTCGCCATGACCAAATCCGACAGCGCGCCTATCAGATCTGGGAGGAGAGCGGTCGGCCCGAGGGGCATGAGATGGATCATTGGCTCGAGGCCGAACGGGAAGTCCTGGGGCGCGGCGCGGCCGACAGCCGCGTTGCCATGCGGACCGGGGCAGGGCTCAACCCTAACCAGCCCGGGCGGTATTCGGCAGCCGGGGGTGCCGGAGACCGGCGGCGCACCGCCCGACGACACCGGGCCACGTCCCGGCCGCGACGCCGCGCGCCGAGACCGGCCGTCGGTCATCCGGTCTCCATCGGCAGCGTCGGATCCCGCGCCCATTCCTGGAGAGAGGCATCGTAGACGGCGACGTCGTCGATTCCGATGAGCGCGAGTGCAAGCGCATCGCCGCTCGCCGCGATACCTCCGCCGCAATAGGTCACGACTCGCCGACCGTCGAGCACTCCGGCCGATGCGAAGATCGCATGCAACCGGTCGGCGGGGAGGTAGGTGTCGTCGTCCGGGTTGGTCAGGCTGCGTGCCGGCACATTGACGCTACCGGGAATGTGGCCGACCCGACCGTAATGGACCCCTCCGGTCCCGGCATGCTGCTCCGGGCTCAGAGCATTGACGAGGCAGATCCCCGGATCATCGATCGCAGCGAGTACCGCATCTTTCCCTACGAACCGCCCGGGGCGCGGTCGCGCGATGAACCGGGCAACCGGATAGCCGCCTGGTTCGGTCGACACCAGGCGCCCCTCGGCGCACCATTTGCGCCAGCCGCCATTCAGCACGGCGGCATCGTCGAATCCGAAGGCCCGCAGCATCCACCAGACCCGCGCCGCCCATTGGGGCGTGCTGGTCGAGTAAAGAACGGCCCGGGTCCCCTCCCCGACCCCGTATCGTGACATGGCGGCAGCGAACCGCTCGGCCGACGGCAGGGTAAAGCGCAGCGGGCTCGTGGGATCCGACAGATCCTCGATGAGATCGGCAAAGACGGCACCGGGAATGTGCCCGGCCTCGTAACTGGCGCGCCCGCTCTCCGCCCGCATATCGCCCTCCGGCCGCGGATGCAGAAATACCGTGCAGTCGAGGATGCGGAGCGCGGGGTCGTCGAGATGCGCCTCCAGCCAATCCGTCTCGACCAGATAGTGCGGGTTGGCGTATTCAGGTGCGGTCATTGAGGCCCTCCTTCAGCGGCGGTCGATTCTAGTCGCTCGAGATCGCGCGGTCCAAACCGCCGCCCTGCCCGAACGCCGAGGAACATGCCCATGCGCTCCGCCGCCGGCGGCACCGCGACCTCCGCCGATCAGACGAGAGGCATTCTCTGTATGATTGCCGGCGTGTTCGTCCTGACGACACAGGACGCGCTGACGAAATGGCTGACCGCCGGATTTCATGCCGGCGAAATCATGTTCTGGCGAGGCTTGTTCTCGTTCCTGCCTCTCGCGGTCCTGATCTGGCGCGACGGCGGGCTTTCCTCCGTGAAGAGCCGCCGCCCCCTCGTCAACCTGCTGCGGGCGATGCTGGCGCTGGCCACATCCGTGCTGATCGTCATGTCGTTCGCCCTGATGCCGCTGGCCGACGCGTTGGCGGTGGTGTTTGCAAGCCCCCTGATCCTGACCGCGCTTTCCGGCCCGCTGCTCGGAGAGCCGGTAGGGTGGCGCCGTTGGTCCGCGGTGGCCATCGGGTTCGTCGGCGTGCTGCTGCTCACCCGTCCGAGTGCGAGCGGAATTGCGCTGGTGGTATTATTGCCGCTCACGGCCGCGCTCTTCTCGGCGCTGCGCGATATCGTAACGCGCCGCCTCGGAGCGCATGATGGCTCTACGGCGATCCTATTCTGGACCCAAGTCGTCGCAACACTCGCTGCGGCACCGACGCTTATCGTCAATAGCGGCTGGCCCTCGCCTACGGATTGGCTGCTGTTCGCGACGGCCGGGATCCTGGTCGCGCTCGCGCATTATCTCATTATCCGCGCGTTCCTGTTCGCCCCGGCAGCGGTGATCGCGCCATTTCGATATCTGGCGCTGGTCTGGGCCGTGCTGATCGGCTTCGTGGTATGGGGCGACATTCCCGACATCTGGGCGACGACGGGTTCCATCCTGATTGCCGGCAGCGGCCTCTACATGTTGCATCGGGAAGCACGGCGGCGGCAGTAGCTGTGCGGCGGGCCCACTTACCTTACAATCGCAGCCGAACGTCGCCGAAGAAGGGGATTTCTTTGATTCCACCGCTAGTAACCGCCCCGACCGCGCGCGGCATCATCGGCTATCGTGCTGCCGGAGCCGGCACGGCGCTCGTGCTGCTGCACGGGATCGCCGGCGCGTCGCAGTCTTGGACGCGCCAGCTCGCAGACCTTGCGGACATGCGCCGGGTAATCGCCTGGGATTGCCCCGGCTATGGCGACTCCGACGACCTCCCCGGTGAGCCCGGCCTGGACGACTATGCCGAAGCGTTGCTCGCGCTTGCGGATTCGCTGGGCCTTGAGCGGTTCGACCTGCTCGGTCACTCGATGGGCGGTGCGATCGCCGGCCGGTTCGCAGCGCGTCACCCCGAGCGGGTCGAGCGATTGATCCTATCGGGAACGCGCACCGGGTTCACTCGCCGCGACCCTG
>CAZVAR010000003.1:28722-69648 GCA_964625225.1 uncultured Alphaproteobacteria bacterium
GATCGCGGCACGCTTATCGGTCGGCCTCGACCGGATCAATCGGCTGCCGGCGGACAAGGATGTCCCGACGTCCCGGCGGCGAACTCCACGTTCGTCTTACTGATCCAGCCCGGGATGCGACGCGATCTGCTTCCCGATCGCGTTCCGGGCGATCGGGCGATCCGTCTGCTCCACGATTGCCGTAACGGTCGTCGACGACGGTCGTTGCCCGACTGTCGAGACGTCGGCGGCCGAAGGTCCGCAGCCTGCGAACATCCCTGGCACTGCCCGAGCGCACTGATGCGGCATCCGAGCTCCGGTGATGATTAGTGCGGAAAGACGAAGGCTTGTTCGGGGTCCAACGACACGGCCAGGAAATCGCCTTCGCGGGGCAGAAAGCGCCCGGGTACCCGCGCATGCAAATGACGCTGTCCGCACGCGGCGTCCAGTGCAAGGTGAACGAGCGTCGTTCGTCCGAGGAGACGTGCGGCGAGCACCCGTGCGAGCGGTCCTCCGCTCAGCTTCGGCCCGAGTCGAATCGCCTCAGGCCGGATCAGCACCTCCGCGGCTGCGCCATCGGCAACTGCCCCCGCCGGCAGCACGCCGAGCGGGGTCTCAACGCGACCGGCTCGCGCAATCGCTTCGAACCGGTTGATCTCGCCGAAGAATCCGGCCACGAAGGCAGTAGCCGGACGACAGTAGATTTCGACCGGTGTCCCGATCTGCTCGATTCGGCCGGCACGCATCACTGCAATCCGATCGGCCATGAACATGGCCTCCTCCGGATCGTGCGTGACCAAAAGCGATGCCGCGCCGCTCGCCTTCAGGAGGTGCATCGCGTCGTCGCGCACCTGACTGCGGAGCTGGCTGTCGAGGCCGGAGAACGGCTCGTCCAGGAGCAGCAGGCGCGGCTCGGGCGCGAGCGCCCGGGCGAGCGCTACACGCTGCTGCTGCCCACCCGAAAGCGTGTGCGGGTAGGCTCGTGCGAAAGATTCAAGTCCGACCTTGGCCAGCATCGCCAAGCCACGCGCTCGCCGGTCGCGGGCCGCGAGGCCGCGCACGCCGAAGGTTACGTTGTCCAGCACGCTCATATGCGGAAACAACGCATAATCCTGGAACATCAAGCCGATGCGCCGCCGCTCGACCGCCACGTGGCAATCCGGTGACGAGACGACGCAGTTGCCGACTGTCACCTGTCCCTGCTGCACGGGCTCCAGGCCGGCGATCAGTCGCAGCGTGGTGGTCTTGCCGCAACCCGATGGCCCGACCAGACACAGGGTTTCACCGGGCGCGACGTCGAATTCCACCCCACTGAGAACCGGGGTCTCTCCATATCGATGACTCAGGCCCTCGACCCGTAGAGCCGGGGCGATCCTGCGCTCGACCGCACGCACGAGAGCGGGTCCCGATCCGGGAGAGTCGGCCCGAATCTCGGCTACGCTATACTCGTTGAGGCGGGGCTGCAGGAGCACGGAAGAAGCCACGGCGAATGACGGATGCGATAGGCGCAGCAAACGTATTGCAAACAACTCGCATTATCAACGATCCGTTTCGACGCAGGTTCCCCTGACGATCAGCCGGTCTCGTCCGGAGGCGCCGCCTCGTCCTCGGGCAAAGGCGGTGGAAGCGGCAACTCGCCCCGCAGTTCCTGCGCGACGGCAACGGCGGCACGGGTATCCAGCAACCCGGCGGCGCGGAGCTCATCCAGTCCGGGTAGATCCTGAAGGCCGTTCAGCGAAAAGTCCCGCAGGAACGCTTCGGTGGTAACCCAGGTCACGGGCCGTCCGGGAACCTCTCTCCGCGGACCAGGGTGGACCCAACCGGCCTCGAACAGGGTGTCAAGCGTCCCCTTGCTGAGCGAGACCCCCCGGATCTCCTCGATCTCGGCGCGGGTCACCGGTTGATGATAAGCGATCACCGCCAAGGTCTCGGCTGCCGCACGCGACAGGCGCCTCGCCACCGGCCGCTCGATACGAAGCCGATCGGCCAGGTCGGGAGCGGTCTGGAACATCCACTTCCCTACCACCCGGACAGGCCGGATGCCACGACCCTCATAGTGCGCGCAAAGGGCCGCGAGAATTGCGGTGACATCGGTACCAGCGGGTAACCGCGCCGCCAGCGCATCCTCCCCTAGCGGCTCCGCGGCCGCAAACAGGAGAGCTTCTACAAGACGGAGATGCTCCGGATCGATCATTCGGCAGCGCCCGTGTCGACACCGTTCCCGGAAGAGCTCGCAGGGGGATCTGCAGGACGGAGATAGAGCGGCCCGAAAAGTCTGTCCTGTCGCAGCCTCGCACGGCCTAGCTTGGACAGTTCGAGCGCCGCCAGGAGCGTCGCAGCGACGGCGGATCGCGCCGGTAAGCCGCCGCGCAGCTTCGCCGGGAGAAAGCTCAGCAGGCTCTGCCAGCCGCCCGCTCGCCCGAGATTGCGCTCCAGACGCTGCAGCGCGGCTTCGACCGTATGCAAGCCGGTCGACACGATGGTCAGTTGCGGTTGGGCCGTACCACGTCGATTGGGATAGGAGCGGAGGAGGTCGAACAGCGAGATCTGGTATCGTGGGCGCAACACGACCTCGGTTCCTTCAGGCGCACCGCGCGGCCATACGGTCTCCCCGAGCCGCGGACGGGCGAGGAGTTGCGCCGCAGCGGCCTTCACCGCCTCCAGCCGGCGAAGCTGGAAGGCAAGGGCGTCGGCCATCTCCTCGGCGGTCGGACGGACTTCCTCCCGCTCCTTCTCGGGCAGCAGCAGGCGGCTCTTCAGATAGGCGAGCCACGCGGCCATCACGAGATAATCAGCGGCGATTTCCAGGCGCAGCGCCTGCGAGCGCGCAATGAACTCGAGATACTGGTCCGCGAGTTGAAGAATGGAAATGCGCGCGAGATCGACTTTCTGCTCCCGGGCGAGCGCGAGAAGCAGATCGATCGGCCCCTCGAAACCATCCAGGTCGAGCAGGAGGTCCGGGTCACACGGTTCCGGCGCCTGTGCGTCGGCGCACGTCATGCTAATCCCGACAGGCCGGTTCCGCGAACGACCAGCTCCACCAGCCATGCCACAGTGCCGAGAACCAACGGCCCGACGAGGTTCAAGTCATGACCGATCTGCCTGCCAATCAGCGGCAGCACGAACAGCATACCGATGAGAATAGGCAACCCGAACCGCTCCAGCCGGACCAGCGGTAGCGCCAACCTGTAGGGCAGCAGCCCCACCGCGATCCGCCCACCGTCGAGTGGCGGCAGTGGTATGAGGTTGAACACGGCGAGAATCATGTTGACGACGACCGCGTTGGCAAGATTGGCGATTGTCCAGGCGGCGATCCCGCCCGGCAGCAGTACCGCCGCATGAACCAGGAGCGCCGCGGTAAACGCCAGCAGCAGATTTGCTGCCGGCCCTGCAGCGGCAACCAGCACCATGCTCCAGCGAGGGTTCCGGAGCCGAGTGACGGCCACGGGAACTGGCTTGGCATAGCCGAACATGAACGGCGGCCCGAATGGTGCCGTCACCAGCAGCATCATGCCAGGCAGTGCGAGCGTACCGAACGGGTCTATATGGCGGACCGGGTTGAATGTCACCCTGCCCAGGCGATAGGCCGTGTCGTCGCCGAGCCGCCAAGCGGCGAATGCATGGGCTGCCTCGTGAAAGGTGATCGCCACGATTACAGGCAAGGCCCAGAGCGAGACCAAGTGGAGCGATTGCTCCAGGGACGGCATGTCAGTTATGCACCCGTCGGCTCGAGCAATACCTGCAGCCGCTCCGCCCCCGCCACCGGGTCGAATGGGGACACGGGTCGCCGTGCGGCTGCAGCGTCTGCCCAGCGCCGTGCGGCTGCGGTGCTCAGGGGCGGGCAAACGGCCGCCACCGCCTCCATCTCGTCCATTCGGCCGTTGCAATGCAGCACGACATCGCAGCCGGCGGCGAGGCTCGCCGCGGCACGTTCATCGATGCCGCCGCCGAGTGCCTGCATCGAGATGTCGTCGGTCAGCAACAGCCCGTCGAACCCGATGCCGTCGCGGATGATGCCCCTCACCACGTTGGGGGAGATCGTTGCCGGCCTTTCGGTATCCCAGGCCCGGTACAGGATGTGGGCCGTCATGGCAATCGGTGCATCCGCCAGGGCCTTGAACGGCGCCAAGTCGACGTCGTCGAGGGCCGCCTCCTCCGCCTCGACCACAGGCAACCCGAGGTGGCTGTCGGTGTCTGCGCGGCCGTGGCCCGGGATATGTTTGATTACCGGCAACACACCGCCCGCCATGAGCCCTTCGGTGTAGGCGCGTGCCAGCGTTGCGACCGTGCCCGGGTCGGTACTGTAGGCCCGGTCTCCGATCACGTCGCTGCGCGCCGCCGGCGCCAGTACGTCGAGCACCGGCGCACAATTCACATCGATGCCCGCCGTGGTGAGATCCGCTGCCGCGATCCGGCCGGTCAACCAGGCCGCCTCACGGCCGAGGTCCGGCTTAGCACGAAAGAGCGCCCCGATGCGAGCCGCCGGCGGAAGTGCATACCAGTAGGGCGGCCGGAGCCGGGCTACTCGACCTCCCTCCTGATCGATCAGGACAGGCGCATCGGCACGTCGGACGGCCTCACGCAAGGCCCCGGTCAAGGATCGCACCTGCTCCGGGTTTCGGCAGTTCCGGCTGAACAGGATGAATCCGAGCGGGTTGGTCTCACGGAAGAACCGTCGTTCGGCCTCGCTCAACGTCGTCCCGGCACAGCCGAGCACCATCGCCCGCGGCATCCGGTCAGGGGCTGACAACGAGGCACCCTACATTTCGCGACTTGAGTTCGCTGCAAACCATCTCCGCGAGCGTCCGCTCGCTCAGGGGCCCGGCCTGGACGCGGTAGAAGATCCCTCTGCCCGATCCGAGATCGGCCCGCTCGATCCGCAGCTGAAGCTTTCCGAGAACGCCGGCATGGTTGCGCTGGAGCCGTCGCCAAGCCTCGCGGGCCTCGGCCTCGGAGCGGAAGGAGGCGAGCTGTACGCGATAGCCTGACGCAGCCGGCGCGGTCTGCGGCGGGCTGGGGGGCGGCGCGGCCGGCGGTTGCGGCTGCGGTTTCGCAGGCGGTTCGGCAGGTAGCTCCGACGCCGGCGGCTCCGCGGTGGATTCCGGCTCCGCTGGCGAGGGCTTCGGCAACGGCAGCGCCGGCCCGGTATCGGCCGGCTCCTGCTCGACCGATGGTGCAATCACGGCATCGGATCCCGTCGGCCTTGCGGGAGGCGCCTCCGGCGGCAGCGGTGGCGGTTTCGGCAGGGGCTCCTCGGGCGGCGGGAGGAGCTGTTCCGGTACCGGTCTGCTCGCCTCCGGCGCGAGCCGCCGGTAGACCAGCTTATCCTGATGTGGCACCTCGAGCCCCCCGGGATCGGGCGGGCGGACCTTCGCGGGCCCCTGCTCCGCCGCGATCAGCGGCACGGTCGCTTCGCTACCGACCTGCCGGCCGACACGGTATGCATACCAGATCGCGACGGCAAACCCGATGAGCGCGACGGCCGCCAGGAGGAGCGAAATCAGCCGCCGGGGCGGGCGGACATCTCCGGTCTCCTCGCCCACAGCGAAGGGGTCCTCGTCACCCGGCCTCATCGCATCTCCTCCACCGGCTCGATCCCGAACACTTCGAGGCCCGATGCGACGACGAGCGCCACGGCCTTGACCAGCGCCAGCCGTGCCAGACTCAGATCCGGGCGTTCCACCAGGATAAAGCGCAGTGAGGGATCCTCTCGCCCCTTGTTCCACAAGGCATGAAACTGGAATGCAAGATCGTACAAATAAAACGCCAGCCGATGAGGCTCGTGCGCCAGTGCCGCTCCCTCGACGGTACGCGGCCAGGCGACCAGTGTCTTGATGAGGCCGATCTCGTCGGGATCGGTAAGCAAGTCAAGCGGCGCGTCGGCCAGAGCCTCGGCGCTCAGATCCGCCTGCGGCAAGGCTTCGGCGGCATTGCGAAACACCGAGGACGCTCGCGCGTGAGCGTACTGCACGTAGAACACCGGATTGTCCCGGGATTGCTCCACGACCTTGACGAGGTCGAAATCGAGCGCCGCGTCGTTCTTGCGTGTCAACATGATGAACCGGACGACGTCGGCCCCGACCTCGTCCACCACTTCGCGCAGCGTGATAAAGTCCCCGGCCCGTTTCGACATGCGCACCAGCTCACCGCCGCGCAGAACCCGCACGAGCTGGCACAGCTTGACGTCCAGACTCGCGGCCCCGTCGGTGATGGCCCGGACCGCAGCGCTGACCCGCTTCACGTAGCCGCCGTGATCCGCTCCCCAGACATCGATCATCTGCGTGAAGCCGCGCCGGAACTTGTCCAGATGGTATGCAATATCGGTAGCGAAGTAGGTCCAAGATCCGTCCGACTTCCGCAGTGGACGGTCGACGTCGTCGCCGAAGGCGGTCGCGCGGAACAGCGTCTGCGGGCGCGGTTCCCAGTCATCCGGCAGCTTACCCTTCGGTGGCTCTAACACGCCTTCGTAAATATGGCCCCGCGCGGCGAGATCGGCGAGCACCTCATCGACGCGTCCGAGGGCGACCAGCTCTCTCTCCGAACTGAACACATCGTGGTGGATGCCGATCGCGGCGAGATCGGAGCGGATCAAGTCCATCATCGCCGCGATGGCGAAGTCCCGGATCGGCTCCAGCCACTCCGCTTCGGGCCGATCGACCCAGCGATCCCCATGCTTCTGCGCCAGAGCTTCGCCGACCGGCTTCAGATAATCGCCCGGATAAAGGCCCTCCGGTATCTCCCCGATCTCCCGCCCCAGCGCCTCCTGGTAACGGAGATGGGCGGACCGGGCCAGTACGTCGACCTGTGCGCCGGCATCGTTGACATAGTACTCCCGGGTGACGTCGTACCCCACCTTGGCCAACAGGGCGGCCAACACGTCGCCGAACACGGCACCGCGTCCATGACCCACATGAAGCGGCCCTGTCGGATTGGCGGATACATATTCCACGTTGACCCGCTGCCCGGCTCCAACCGTGCTATCGCCGTAACGCACCCCGGCGACCAGAACATCACGGAGGCGGTCGTGCCAGAAGGCATCCCGGAGCCGCAGATTGATGAAGCCGGGCCCGGCGACCTCGACCGACGCCACGCTGTCGTGGCCACGCAGCCGCACGGCCAGCGCCTCCGCCAGGTCGCGCGGCTTCATACCAAGCGGGCGTGCCGCGACCATTGCGGCGTTCGTTGCCAGATCGCCGTGAGCCGGGTCGCGCGGCGCCTCGACCGTCACCCGGGCGGCATCCGGATCGGTCGCGCCGAGTTCCCGAAGCGTTTCGAGAACGATGGAATGGAAATGGCTGAACAGGTTCATCAGGGCTTACTGTGTGGATCGAACAGGCGGCGATGCTCGTCGAGGGCGTACCGGTCGGTCATACCGGCGATGTAGTCGGTGACGACCCGGGCGGTTCTGGGCGTACCGGCGCCGTCGGCCAGGGTCCGCCATTCGTCGGGCAGGGTGTTCGGCTCGTTGCTGAATATCCCATAAAGTTCGCGCACGATCCGGCGTGCCTTACTGGTCATCCGGTTGACGCGGTGATGCCGGTACATGCGGGCGAACAGGAATGCCTTCAAGGCGCTGTTATGGGCGGCCATCTCCTGAGAGAAGGCGACCGCCGCATCATCGAGCGCACGAATTGCCGCGGCAGAGGCGACGGCGTGTGCGTCGAGGCGGCGGCGCGTTTCGGCAATCACGTCGCGGATCATCGCGTTCATCAGTCGCCGGACGGTCTCATGAATCAACCGCGAGCGTTCCAGACCCGGATGACGCGAGCGTACCTCTGCCAAGATTTCCCCGACCAACGGGAGCGAGGCGAGATCTTCCTCGCCAAACAGCCCGGCGCGCAGCCCATCGTCGAGATCGTGACTATGATATGCGATTTCGTCGGACAGCGCCGCCACCTGGGCCTCAGCGCTCGGCCAAGTGCCGAGGTCGAGCCTGTAGGTCGCATCATAGCCGGCCAAGGCAGCGGCGATGCGGGCCTTGTCAGGTCCCGCGCGCCCCCCGGTGACGGGGCCATTGTGCTTGGCTACGCCCTCCAGCGTTTCCCAGGTCAGGTTCAGCCCATCGAAGTCGGCATAGCGCCGCTCGAGGCGGGTCAGGATCCGCAGAGCCTGAACATTGTGGTCGAAGCCGCCATACGCGGCCATCACCTCGTCGAGCACGTCCTCGCCGGCATGCCCGAACGGCGCATGGCCGAGATCATGCGCCAGCGCTACAGCCTCAGCGAGGTCCTCGTCGAGCCGCAGAACGCGGGCAATCGTACGCGCGATCTGCGCTACCTCCAGACTGTGCGTCAGCCGGGTCCGATAATAGTCCCCTTCGTGCTCGACGAAGACTTGCGTCTTGTGTTTGAGGCGTCGAAACGCGCCGCTATGCAGAATCCGGTCGCGATCTCGCTGGAAGGGGCTGCGCAACTCGGATTCCGGCTCACGGTGCAACCGACCGCGGCTCTGCGCCGGGTCGCAGGCATAAGGGGCGAGCGGGCTGGACATGGCCGGACACTACTCGTGCCCGCTCCGTCGAACAACGGCCTTGGGCACCGGGCGCGATCTCGGGAGAGCGTACTCCGAAGCCGCTGGCTTCGATCTTGCCGAGCCGGTAGCCTCAGCTCCGCATGCCGGTCGCGCCTAAGCAGCTTTGGGAGCCCTCATGGCTATGTCTATCGCCCTTGCCGCGCACGCGCTCGCGGCAGTCGTCTGGGTCGGGGGGATGTTCTTCGCCTACATGGCGATGCGGCCAGCGGCCGGACCACTGCCGCCCGCAGAGAGACTTCCGCTGTGGCGGCGTACCTTCGCTCGCTTCTTCGCCTGGGTATGGACGGCGATCCTGGTCCTGCTGGCGAGTGGTTATTGGATCGTATTCGTAGAATGGGGCGGGTTCGCGGCAGCCGGGCTCCATGTCCACATCATGCAAGGGCTCGCGATCATCATGATGCTGCTGTTCCTGCACCTGTGGTTCGCGCCCTACGCCCGGCTGCGGCGTGCGCTCGACAGCGGAGATCTGAACAGGGCGGCCGGCGATCTCGATCAGATCCGCCGAATCGTCGCGATCAACCTGGCCCTTGGACTGGCCGTAGTCGCCATCGGAGCTTCCGGTCGATACTGGGAATGAGCGGTGTCACTCCATCCGGTAGCCGACCAACAGCCAGTCGAGAAACGGCTGCGATCCCATCACGACGAACTGCCAAAGCTCGGGTCCCCACAGGAACATTCGGAACACCGCCGCCAGTAGTGCGCGTCCCAGCATGTCGACGAACGAGATGGTCGGTGGCACCGTTACGAACCACTGATAGATCGCCCAGACCAGCAGGACGAGCCCGAAGAGGATGCCGAGTCCAAAATAGAGTCTGACCAGACCGAAAATCACCCTGAGCATGTCCGCCCCCCTTTGCGCGCAATGCTCTGGAATTCTGCCAGCATAACGCTGTTACGATGCCGTTGCACGCCGGCATCCGGCGTCCGCCGCCCTCGGAGTTTCGCCACATGAACATCGAAGACGTCGAGGTCGTTCGCAAGGAGACGGTCTGGCAGGGGTTCTTCCGAATCGACCGGTATTGGCTCCGCCACCGGCTGCACGAGGGCGGGTGGACCGACATCGTCATGCGCGAGGTGTTCGAACGCGGCCATGCCGCCGCGGTCCTGCCCTACGACCCGGAGCGCGACACCGTTGTCCTGATGGAGCAGTTCCGCATCGGTGCACTGGCGGCCGGGGTGGATCCCTGGCTCGCCGAGATCGTCGCCGGCATGATCGAAGACGGCGAATCGGCCGAACAGGTCGCCCGTCGCGAGGCGCAGGAGGAGATCGGCTGCACCGTTACCGATCTGATCAAGGTGTGCGACTATCTGTCCACACCGGGTGGCGCCTCCGAGATGGTGACACTCTTCTTGGGGCGGGTGGATTCGAGCCTTGCCTGCGGCGTCCACGGCAATCGCGACGAGTTCGAGGATATCCTGGTCTATACTCTCCCGTTTGATGAGGCTTATGCGCGCCTGCAGGCTGGCGCGATCCGAAACAGCGTGACGATTATCGCCCTGCAGTGGCTCGCGCTTAACCGCGAGGCGGTGCGGGCGCGCTGGCGGTGACCGGAATGGGTGGCCGGCTTGATCGCACGCCACCCCCGGCTATGATGGCCGGCACCACGGTCGAGGAAGGATCATGGAACTCGTCTTCCGCGAGGACCCATACGCCCGCGCCTGCACGGCACAGGTGACCGGGGTCGGGCCCGATGGCATCCGGCTCGATCGGACCGTCTTCTACCCGACGGGCGGCGGACAGCCCGGAGATACCGGCATGCTGCGTCGGGCCGACGGAAGCACGGTCGCTATTGTCAACACCGTGAAGGACGGATCGAGTACCGATGTGCTGCATCTTCCGGCCGAAGACGCCACCCTGCCCGCGGTCGGGGAGACGATAACGGCCGAGATCGACTGGGAGCGGCGCTACCGACACATGCGCATGCACACTTGCCTGCATCTCCTCTGCAGCGTCGTGGCAGGCGGCGTGACCGGGGGTGCGATCGGCGACGGCAAGGGTCGGCTCGATTTCGACCTGCCCGACCAAGCGCTCGACAAGGATCTAATCACGGCCTCGATCAATCGTCTGATCGAGGCCGATCACCCGGTCGGGGTACGCTTCATCACCGAGCAGGAATTGGAAGAGAATCCGACACTCGTCCGCACCATGTCGGTCAAGCCCCCGAGCGGCAGCGGGATCATCCGCGTTGTCGAGATTGCCGATGTCGATCTGCAGCCTTGCGGCGGCACTCATGTCCGTCGTACCGGGGAAATCGGCCCTGTCCTCGTCACGAAGATCGAGAGCAAGGGCCGCCGCAACCGGCGTATCAATCTCGCGTTTGCCGAGTGAGGCTCCCAATGCCCTACGCCCATCCGGAAGCGCTGGTTTCGACCGAGTGGCTCGCGGCACATCTGGATGACCCCGGCCTGCGTCTGCTCGACGGCAGTCACCACTTGCCGACGACCGGCCGGAACGCCCGTGCCGAATACGAACGGGCTCACATTCCGGGCGCAATCTTCTTCGATATCGATGCGGTTGCGGATCCGGACACCGATCTGCCGCACATGCTGCCCAGTGCCGAGAGGTTTGCGGCCAATGTCGGCCGGCTGGGGATCGGCAACCACCATAAGGTCGTCGTCTACGATACGATCGGGACGACCGGTGCGGCGCGTGTCTGGTGGACATTCCGCGTCTTCGGTCACGGTGACGTTGCCGTGCTCGACGGCGGCTTACCGAAATGGCTCACCGAGAAGCGACCGACCACCTCTGCGACCACGACGCTTCAGTCAGAGACATACCGGGCCATCAGGAATGCTGCGCTAGTGCGCGACTTGGACCAGGTCCTTCGGAATATCGATACGCGCCGGGAACAGCTCCTCGATGCCCGAAGCGCCGGCCGGTTCCATGGCACGGAACCGGAGCCGCGCGCCGGTCTGCGCGGCGGCCATATCCCTGGCAGCCTTAACCTCCCCTTCACCCGCCTGTTCAACGAGGACCGGACCTTCCGGTCCGCCACGGAGCTGCGGGAACTGTTCGCGGGCGCCGGGGTCGACCTCGACCGTCCGATCGCCACCACCTGCGGGTCGGGCGTCACGGCGGCGGTCCTGGCGCTTGGCCTGTATCTGATCGGCCGGACGGACACCGCCGTCTATGACGGGTCATGGAGCGAGTGGGGCGCCCGTACCGACACTCCCGTCGAAACCTGAGGGCTGTATAAGTGCGTAAGACCGAGGGCGGCCCGGCGATCCGGCCGGATACGATCATCACCCATGCCGGACGCGACCCGGAGCGGCATTTCGGCGCCGTCAATACGCCGGTCTACCATGCCTCGACGATTCTGAATGCCACAGTTGCGGCGCTTAAGGCGCCGAAGGGGCGGCGCGATCCGCGCTACGGCCGTCGTGGCACGCCGACTGTGTTCACCCTCGAGGACGCCGTGGCGGAGCTCGAGGGTGCCTACGGGGCGATCATCACCCCCTCGGGGCTCAACGCGATTACTGTTGCCCTGCTCGCCTTCCTGCGCACGGGCGACCATGCGCTGATGGTCGATTGCGCCTACGGCCCGGCGCGACGCCTCAGCGGCTCCCTGCTGCAGCGGCTCGGGATCCAGGTCACTTTCTTCGACCCGGCCGTGGGCGAGGGCATCGCGGACCTGATCCGCGATGATACGCGGGTCGTCTATCTGGAGGCGCCCGGTTCGCAGACCTTCGAGATGCAGGACGTGCCGGCGATCGCCGCGGCGGCACATGCCCGCGGCGTCAAGGTCCTCATGGACAACACTTGGGCCACACCGCTCTTTTTCCGACCCTTCGAGCACGGGGTCGACGTATCGATCCACGCCGCGACGAAATATATCGTCGGCCATTCCGACGTGATGATGGGAATAGTCACCACGACGGAGGAAAACTACGATGCGGTCCGCGATACGGCGGACCTGATGGGCATCTGCGCCGGGCCCGATGATGTGTATCTCGCGACCCGCGGCCTACGCACGATGGCGGTCCGGCTGCGGCAGCACGAAGCCAGTGCCCTGCACCTGGCGCGATGGCTGCAGGGCCAGTCGGAGGTTTCCCGAGTGCTCTATCCGGCATTGCCCGAGGACCCCGGCCACGCGATTTGGAAGCGGGATTTTCTCGGCGCTTCGGGGCTATTCGGCGTCGTGCTGAAGCCGGCCTCGGACACAGCCGTCGCCGCGATGCTCGACGGGCTGCGGCTGTTCGGCATGGGCGCGAGCTGGGGCGGCTATGAAAGCCTGATCCTGCCCACCGACCCGGCGCCCTATCGCACGGCGACCAAGTGGGCGCCTGAGGGTCCGACCCTGCGCATTCACGTCGGCTTGGAAGACCCGGAGGACCTGATCGCCGATCTCGCCGCCGGATTCGACCGGCTGCGGACCGCCGCTTGAACCGTCTGGCTGGACTTAGAGCCAGGAGAACATCGTATGCAGTCGCGAACGGTGGGGCTCCCGACGCCGCGCCACCACTGAGGCGATGAAGTCGATCTCCATGCCGTCGCTGGACAACGGATAGGCGACGCGCTCGAACTCCCGCGGGCTCCTGGCGGTACCGTCGGTCCGCCAACGCGAATAGCGCGGCCGCCCGGTGGCGACGACCTCGATCAGTTCCTCCGTCTCGTCCGGATTGCCTTCCAGCCAGCCGCCGGCGGCGCTAGGGCCGTTGATGCTCATATGCTGCTGCCCGACCATCACCGAGCGGAACCGGGGCAGGTCCTCCTCTCCTGCCATTCGGACCACCTCGACCAACATCACATGGCCCAGCAGGTCGGCGATCTCGGCGGGGTCGATATCCTCCCGCGACGGTACTCGGCCGTCCGCGGCCCGCATACGCCAGACCGCGTCGAACCGGCGCAGCACCGGGTGATCGAACGGTAGCGCCTCGTCCGCAAATCCATCCTGGACGATCCGGCTGTGCGGCGCACGCTTGGCGGGTCTCTGGAACAACATCTCGGGCCTCCGGCTGTGCGGTCGTTCCGCGGTCGTGTCCCGCCCCTTCGTCGGGGGCGAGACACCTTGCAGTCTCGGCCCGATTGGTGAACGCGCTCTTAAGCGCCGCGCCATCCCGCCCGCGAGTCCCGGTCGAGCAGCGGGAACGCGCTCAACACGTCCGGCATCGTCACCGGCTGCGCCGGGTGCAGGAAACCGCGGTCCAATTCGCCGAAGCTGGTGACACCGAGCAAGCCGAGGCAGGACATGACCTCCGCCTCCAGAATCTCCAGCATCCGCACCACGCCGGCCTGCCCGGCCGCGGCCATGCCGTAACCGACCAGGCGACCGAGGCCGACGGCGTTGGCCCCGGCTGCGATGGCCTTGGCGACATCGGTGCCGCGGCAGAAGCCACCGTCGATCACGATCTCCGCGCGGCCGGCGACAGCGTCGACGACTTCGGGCAGGATTTCCATCGTACCGCGACCGTGATCGAGCTGGCGCCCGCCGTGATTGGACACATAGACCACCTCGACACCGTGCTCGCAGGCGAGCGCCGCATCCTCGGCGGTGGCGATCCCCTTCAGGACCAGCGGCAGCGGGTGCCTGTCCTTGAAGCGCTTGACATGATCCCAGTTGAGGCCCGCCTGGAACTCCAAGCCGCTCACACGCTGCCGCCACGGCTTCACGAACCGGCCGGCGATGTCACGCTCGCGCCGGCTGTAGATTGCCGTGTCGACGGTCAGGCAGAACGCGTCGTAGCCGGCGTCGATCGCGCGCCGCACATGCTCGTCCACCCATTCATTGTCGCCGCGGACATAGAGCTGAAAGATCTTCGGCCCCTGTGCTGCCGCCGCCACTGCTTCGAGCCCCGGCTGGCACACCGAGCTCAGGATGGTGAATACGCCGAACTCGGCGGCCGCTTTAGCCACGGTCGCGCCGCCACCGGCCTCGAAGGACTCCAGTCCGCCGATCGGCGCCAGCGCCACGGGCAGACGTGTTCTCCGACCCAGCAGCGTGCCGCTGCAATCGATCTTCGATACGTCCCGTAACACCCGCGGCCGGAATGCAACCGAGTCGAGGGCGAGCCGGTTACGGCGCGCCGTCGTCTCCGTCTCGGTGGCTCCCACCAGATAGTGCCAGATATTGTCGGGCAAGTTGCGGCGGGCGGCCGCGACGAGCTCGTGCAGTGTCAGATAGTCGCCGGTCGTTTCGCTCAGCATCGGAGTTCCAGGCGTTCTCGTTGGCCCAAGGGGAATGGAATCAGTCTAGCCGGCCGAGCACACTGTCGCCCAGCCTTTGCAGCCGCAGCCCGACGACCTGCCGTGCGACTCCGGCGATGATCCCGAGATCGCGCCGAACTGCATCGATGCCGGGCGTTGTCTCTACGCCGAGCGCCTGGATCAGGCCATCGTATCCCGACAGGAAGTTCCCTGCCATTTGACGGACGGCCAACAGCAGCGTCCCGCGCTCCGCGTCGTTACGCACAGCCATCCGCCCAAGCGCACGGATCGCGGTGACGATAGCGAAAAGCCCACCGGCCGCTTCGCGTGCGGCATCGGTCGGGCGCCCTCCGGTTCGCTGCACGGCCTCGCTCGCCATATCGAGCAGGGCAAGCATGCCGCCGGCCAGAGTGCCCACCTGCAACAGATCCTCCAGATCACGGATCGGCCGGGCGATCCGCTCGTAGGCCGTGTGAGGCTCACCGAGCAGAGCTTCCGCGGGGACGCTGCAGTTTTCGAGGCGCAGTCCGCAATGTTGGGCCGGGTAGAGAGCATCGACGCGGCCCGCGTCGCTTAGGCCGAGCCCTGGCGTATCTCGCGGCACCAGGAACGCACTGTACCGCTTGCGCCCACCCTCTTCGGCGGTGATTGCGAGCACGGCGAAGAGGCCGGCGATCGGGCCGTTCGTCACCCAAGCCTTCTCGCCATTCAGGATCCAGCCATCATGGTCCCGAGTCGCCTTGGTCCGGAGATACTTGGGATGCGCACCGGCACCGGGCTCGGAGATCGCAACCGCTACGGTCAGATTACCGGCCGCCACCGCCGGCAGATAGCGCGCCTTTTGGTCGGTATCGGCAAGCCCGGCCAGCAGGAAGCGGGCCAGCGTGTTGTGACCCTGCCAAGCGACGGCAAGGCCGAGGTTATGTCCGCCGCGGACCAGTGACTCCGCCGCCGCGATCTGGGTATCGAGGCCGACGCCGAGTCCGCCGAATGCCTCCGGCACGCCGAGAGACAGGAACCCTTCCACCGCCATTGCATGCCACAGGTCCGAGGGGAAGGACCCGGGTCGCAGCAGATCTTCGCGCGGGCAGACATGCTCCCGTGCGAAGGCGGCGAGGCGCTCGGCCACGCCCGTTCGATCGGAATCGCGCGCCGCATCCGATGCCGTCACCTCATGCTCCCCGCCGCATCCTGCATCCGCTACTCCGCATGATAAGGGCCGCCTGCCTCTCGACAAGCGGCCCCGAGGTGCCGTGTGCCTCCCTGCCGGACGATTACTGCTCGACTTTGGTCAGCTTGCCGTCCTTGATGATGACGCGGTCGAGACCGCTCGCCTCCACCGGCTCCATGCCCTCTACGCTAACGGTGCAGATCGCACAGAGATCCAGCTGCGTTTCGCCGGCCTTCACCTCGATCTCCTTCTTTCCGCCGGACTCGGTCAGCGTGACCTTGTGATCCTTGCTGTCCTGGTTCTCGACATCCACCGCGCCGACGCCGGCCGATGCCAGCAGTCCGGCAGCGAACAGGGCGGCCGCGAAACTCTTCGACGCAACCGACAGGGGTGACATGTAAACGCTCCTGCATTTCGGGAGATTTTTCGATGATTCCCGCCCAGAACCAAGGGCTTGAGGCACCGGCGGGCACCGAACCATAGGCGGCACGCCCGCAGGGCGCAATCGCCTTTCCGGTCTTCGCGTAGCGCTTCCGGCGAGCGTGGAATACGATGTTTCTCCAGCGCGAGACGCTGTTAGCACCAGCGGCGACGCGGTCCGTTTGCTTGCCCCCGAGCTTGGCGATATCGCCGCAAGAGCCGAGGCATCGACCTGTTCCAGCGGCGTACCCCAGGGCCTAGCTGGCCCGGTTCACTGAGCGATTTTTCGGCTGCACGTCATAGCCGCGCTGTCGCATAAGACGCGGAGTCACGTCTCGACCCGCAAAAGCCGCGCCGGACTTCATTCACGAGGTCCCGTCCGAACCACCTCTCCCCTCGCGAGGCCTCATGACCATCCGCCTGAAGTTCCTCGGCGCCGCCGGGACGGTCACCGGTTCCTGCTATCTGGTCCAGCATCCAGGGGGGAGGTTCATTGTCGACTGCGGACTGTTTCAGGGTACGAAGACGCTCCGGCAGTTGAATTATGGCCCGCTCCCGTTCGATCCGAGAGCAATCGACTGCGTGTTGCTCACGCACGCGCACATCGACCATTCCGGCCTGCTGCCGAAGCTGGTCGGACAGGGCTTCGCCGGACCGATCTATGCCACCGGGGCGACGGGCCGCCTTCTTCGCTTCGTGCTGCCCGATAGCGCTGCCATCCAGGAGAGTGAAGTCGAGCGGCTAAACCGGCGGAACGCCCAACGCGGCCGCGACATCGTCCAGCCGATCTACAGCCGCGACGATGCCGAGATTGCGCTCACACAACTACGTGCCGTTTCCTACCAGGAGTGGATCGAACTGGGTGGCGGAGTCGAGGCCCGGTTCTGGAACGCGGGTCACATTCTCGGATCCGCTTCGATCGAGGTGAGGCTTGCGACCGGTCGCTCAGACCAACGCCTGCTCCGACTGCTGTTCTCCGGCGACATCGGCCCGGAGCACAAGCTGTTTCATCCAGATCCGGATGGACCCGAGGACCTCGACTATATCGTCTGCGAGGCAACCTACGGCGGGCGAACCCGGACGCCCATGGACGCCGAGGCCCGTCGCGCGGTTCTCCGGGAGGAGGTCTCGGCGGCGCTCGAACGCGGCGGCAATCTCCTGATCCCGGCATTTGCCGTCGAGCGTACACAGGAGCTGCTGGCCGACCTTTGCGTGCTGTTCGATCGCGGGGACTTGCCCAAGGCGGTGCTGTTTCTCGATTCGCCCCTGGCGATCCGCGCAACCGAGGCCTTCCTCGCTCTGGCCGGCGACCTGGAGGATCTCGGTTCGGCGGGGAATCCGTTTCGTCGGCCCAACATCCGCTTTACGGAGTCTGTGGCAGAGAGTCGAGCGATCGATCGCTTCTCGAACGGAGCGATCATCATGGCGGGCAGCGGGATGTGCGATGCCGGCCGGATCCGACATCATCTTAAGCGTCACCTCTGGCGCCAGGACTCGACGGTCCTGCTCACCGGCCATCAAGCAGTCGGCACCATGGGCCACCTCCTGCTGTCGGGTAAGCGCTCCGTGCGGATCCATGGCGAAGAGGTCGCCGTGCGGGCCACGATCCGTCGCATCGACGCATACAGCGGGCATGCCGACGGGGAGCAACTTGCCGAATGGGTGATGGCCCGCCGACCGCTCGGTCGGGGTCTGTTTCTCGTCCATGGCGACGACCCGGCCCGCGAGGCGCTTCGGCAGCGCCTCATCGAGCGTGGCCTGAGTGCCGACCGCATATTCCTGCCGCAGCTCGACAATGTTTTCGATCTCACACGCGAGCGCTTGCCCGTACCGCGGCCCGGGCCCCACCGCCTACCCGACGCGGCCCTATCCCGTCTCGACTGGCACAACGATTACGCCCAACTGCTGTTGGACATCCGCGAGGCCCTGGACCGTGCCGCCGACGAGAAGGCACGTGCTGTCCTATTGCGGCGGCTCCGTCGTGCTCTGGAGCCGGGACCATAGCGGTCGAATGCACCTCACGCGAAATGGGGTCCGGACTCTGGAAACCGATCCGACGGATGGCGGTGCAACCACTTTGACGCCTCGGCGGGCAGCTCCGAAACGAAATGTCGACGGAATCGGAGCGACCGACCGCAACTGCGTGTGTTCCGTCCCTGTATCTAATCCGCTCTCGGCGTGCGACCCAGCGTGCGCTCCAATTCCACGATCCGCGAGATTGTCGCCAGCACCCGATCTGGGCTCAGGCTGAGTGAGTCGATACCATTGCGGACCAGGAATTCCGCCACTTCCGGATGGTCCGACGGCGCTTGGCCGCAAATGCCAATATGGCGGCCGTTACGCTTCGCCCCTTCGATCGCCAGACGCAGCATCTCCAGCATGCCCGGATCGCGCTCGTCGAAATCGAAGGCAACGATTTCGGAGTCGCGATCCACGCCAAGCGTGAGCTGTGTCAGGTCGTTAGAGCCGATCGAGAAGCCGTCGAACAGTTTTGCGAAAGCGTCGATGCGGATCACGTTGTTAGGGATCTCGCACATCAGATAGAGTTCCAGCCCGCCCTCGCCGCGCCTGAGCCCGTTGGCCGCCAGGGCCTCGACAACGCGCTCGGCCTCCACCTCACGCCGGCAGAATGGCACCATGACCTTCACGTTCTTGAGGCCCATTTCGGCCCGGACCCGCTTCAGCGCCGCGCACTCCAGCGCGAATCCCGCCGCATACGCCGGATGCACATAGCGCGCCGCTCCGCGGAATCCGAGCATCGGGTTGGCCTCTTCCGGCTCGAAGGTGCGGCCGCCCAGAAGGCTCGCATATTCGTTGGTCTTGAAATCCGACAGCCGCACGATCACCGGCTTCGGCCAGAATGCCGCAGCGATCGTGCCGATCCCTTCGGAAAGCTTCTGGACGAAGAATTCGCTCGGCGAGGAATAATGCCGTGTCAACGTAGCGATCGCAGCACGCTCATCTGGATCGGCTACCCGCTCCGGATGCACCAGCGCCATCGGATGTGCCTTGATATATTCCGAGATGATGAATTCCATCCGGGCGAGGCCGACACCGTCGGTCGGGAGCTGTGCCAGTTTGAACGCAAGTTCCGGGTTGCCGAGGTTGACCATGATCTCGGTGGCGGGCCGCACCAGCCCGGCCGTGTCGATCTCTTCGACGGCGAACGGCACCGCGCCTTCATAGACCCGGCCCACGTCGCCCTCGGCGCAGGACACCGTAACCGTCTGAGCGTCCCGCAGCCGCTCGGTCGCATGCTCCGCCCCTACCACCGCCGGGATGCCGAGCTCGCGCGACACGATCGCGGCGTGACAGGTACGCCCGCCGCGGTTGGTGACGATTGCCGCAGCTGTCTTCATTACCGGCTCCCAGTCCGGTGAGGTCGTCTCGGACACCAAAACCTCGCCCGGCCTAAACTCGGCCAGTCCGTGCGCATCGGCGATGATCCGCACCGCACCGGTGGCAACCGCGCTGCCCACCGCGCGGCCGGTCACGAGGACCGGCGCCTTGCCGCGCAGGGCATATTCGCGCAGCCGGGTCGCGCTTCGCTGCGAGGCCACGGTTTCGGGGCGGGCCTGCACGATGTAGAGCTGCCCGTCCAACCCGTCTTTCGCCCATTCGATGTCCATCGGCCTCGGCTGCCCGGCGCGACGACTGTAATGCTCCTCGATCTTGAGGGCGGCATCGGCGAGGGTCAGCACCTCTGCATCCTCGATGCAGAACCGTGCCCGATCGGCCTTCGGCGTCGGCACGGTGCGGCTGCCCTCCCGGCTGCTGCGGCCCTCGGCATAGACCATCTTGATCTGCTTCTCCCCGAGCGACCGGCGCAGCACGGCACGGAAGCCCTGTCGGAAGGTCGGCTTGTGAACGTAGAACTCGTCCGGATCGACCGTGCCCTGCACGACGGTCTCGCCGAGGCCGTAGGCGCCGGTGATGAACACCACGTCGCGGAAGCCGGACTCGGTGTCGAGCGTGAAGATCACGCCGCTGGCCGCGAGATCGGCGCGCACCATCTTCATCACCCCGACCGACAGAGCGACCTTAAAATGGTCGAAGCCCTGGTCGATCCGGTAGGAGATAGCACGGTCGGTGAAGATCGAAGCAAGGCAGCGCCGGCAGGCGTGGAACAACATCTCCTCGCCGCGTACGTTGAGATACGTCTCATGCTGGCCGGCAAAGCTTGCAGTCGGCAGGTCCTCGGCGGTGGCGGAGCTGCGTACGGCGACGCTCAGCTCCTCCCCATACTCCTCGACCAATTTGCGCCAGGCCGCGCCGACCTCCTCCCGCAGCTTCTGGTTCTCCGCCGCCGCATAGACGATCTCCCGGGCCTCGGCCCCGGCCCGCGCCAGCGCCCGCACATCGTTCTTGTCGAGATCGTCGAGAAGTTCGTGCAGCCGCTCCCAGGCGCCTGCCTCGGTCAGGATGTCCCGATAGGCCTCGGCAGTGGTCGCGAAGCCGTTCGGGACGTGCAGGCCGAGCGGCGTGAGCTCCCGGTAGAGCTCGCCGAGCGAAGCGTTCTTGCCGCCGACCAATGGTACATCGTCGAGATTCAGTTCCGCAAACCAGCGGACATAGCGCTCCTCGGGCATCCAGAGCTCCCTCGCTTCGTCGGCCGTCGTTCGTGAAATGTAATCGAACCCGGGACATTCCAGTTGTCCTGCGTCAACTCGGCCGCTCAAAAGGCCAGCAGGACGAGACGGGCGATCGGACAGACCGGCCCTGCCACTCCGGGTTCGCTTGAACTCGACCCACGCGCGCTTGGCCGTCCGCGCCGGCGAGCGGAACATCACGGCCGAGCGGTTTCTCTATATGCTATCCAGGACGTCCCACGCACGCAGGCGCAACCCCGGTGAAATCAGCCCACGCGACCGGCCGCGTCCACCCGACCACGGTTTCAGTGAAGGCGCCTATTGCTACAGAAGCTAGTCGCGGTAGGGCACCCCTCCCTTCCAGCCCGGGTTGGGACGCCCTTATACGGTCGACGCTTTTGTTGAGCCATCGACGACCGCATCGGCATCGCCGCGCGGCGGCGCGGGCTCTACCCGAGGGCAGGCTTCATCACCCCAAGTCCTTGGACACGCTGCGTGGGAACCACGCCGGGACCGCCGCCGACCTGACTGCAAGGTCTTCTTGAAGGCGCGGACTGTCTCGGTGTCGGCCATGCCCGGCGCAGCCGGGTAGACAGCTTCCGCTAAGCCCATCGCCCGTCGGTCCAGATCCAATGTCCGGTTGTCGATTGCGGCCACCAACTCGTCCAGGATCGCTGCGCCGGTCGGTACGCGGCGACCCGGAAACAAGGGGGCCGAAGCCTCTCGGCCCCGGCCCCTCTCTTCTCGGCAATTCCCCGCGTGATCGGGAAACGCGTGGAAAAGGACTCCTTATGGATATTGTTAATCGATATGGCCGAGTTGGGTGAGGAGATCCCTGATCATGGCCACGGCCTTCGCCGCCTCCGGTCCCTTCTTGGCTTCGTCGTCCCAGATCTTCTGCGCGGCGTTGGTGAGGTGCGCGACCACCTCGGGCGGCAGTTGGTTGATCTTGACGCCCTGCTCCCTCACCGCCTTGGCGAGAGTCGTCTGCTCGAGGAACTGATACTCGTTCGTGCGCGCCCAGAATTGCTTCTCCAGCTCGTCGATCACGCATGTGCGCAATTCCTCCGGCAACCCGTCCAGCGCCTTCTGATTGACGATGAAGGCGTCGATGCCGGAGATCGTCAGCGGCGGCTTGACGTGATATTTGGCCACCTCATAGAGGCCCATGCTGCTCGCACCCTGGGCTGCGCCCCAATGGGCGCCGTCGATCACGCCCGTCGCCAACGCCGGATAGATCTCCGGACCGGCGATATAGGACGCTGCGGCTCCGGCCTCCGAGAGGAAGCGCTGCAACGTGCCGGCCGAACGGATCTTGATCTGCTTCAGGTCCTCGACCGACTCGATCGGCTTCTTCAGGACCATCTCGGTCACATAAACCTTATCGGTCGAGTAGTAGACGCCCTGCTTCGCAACCTCATCGCGGATCACCTGCTCGAAGTTCATGTACTTCTGGAAGTAGACCGCTTCCCAGACGTGATGGAACGCGAACGGCAGGCCCGCGGCGACCCCGGCGGTTGTTATGGTCGCAGGCAGATAGGCCGGCGAGGTGGTTCCCATCTGGATGACACCGCGCCGGACGGCATTGAAGATCTCCTTGGCAGGGAACAGCGCTCCGGCCTCGTGCAGTTCGAGTATCAACCGGTCTCCGGTGCATTCCGCGATCTTGTTCTTGATCCGCACCAGGCTGCCCTCGAAGGAGCTGCTGGCGCTCGGCCAATGCGTCTGCACGCGCCAGGTAATCTTCTCCTGCGCCATGCCGGCGCCGGGAAGCACGACGGCGGCAGCCAGCGCGGCAACCGCGGGAATGCGAAGCCTCTTCCAGGGCGTCGGAAACATATCCGTTTCTCCTCCTTGTGAATGTTATCAGTGGTGTTCCCTTCCAGATGGGAACGGGCTTTCGGCCGGCGGCCCCCACTCGGGCGCCGAGACGATCCCGTCACCTGCATACCGGGCGGCGCGGTCAGCGGTCCCGGATCCCGGCGGCTCCGGTACGGGTTCGCCCCGATCCGTCGCACGCTGACCGCCCGACGCCATCCCCCTTTCCTCCACGTCGCCCGCGCCGGCCTACAGCTTTGCGCTATCCGCGCTACAGGATGATCGACGGCAGCCAAGTGGCAATCCAGGGAAAGATCATGATCAGGATCATCCCCAGAATCAGCACCAGCGTGTAGGGGATCGTTGAACGGTAGATGTCGGCCATGGTGATGCCGCTCGGCACGATACCCTTGAGGTAGAAGAGGTTGAAGCCGAAGGGCGGCGTCTGATAGCCGATCTCCATGTTGATCACGAAGAGGATGCCGAACCAGATCGGGTCGAAGCCGAGTGCCGACACCACCGGCAGGAACACCGGCAGCGTGATCAGCATGATGCCCACCGGGTCGAGCACCATTCCCAGCAAGAGGAGAACCATCTGCATGAAGACGATGGTGCCCCAGGGTCCGCCGGGGATGTAGGCCATCAGGCCCTCGATGAAGGACTGCGCGCCCATGCCCTGATACGCCGCGCTGAAGGCGTGCGCAGCGAAGAGGATCCACATGATCATGCCGGTGAGCTTGAACGTTCGCAGCAGGGACTCTCGCATGAGCGACCAGGTCAATTGCCGGTGCAGCGCCGCCGAGATCATCGCTCCGAGCACGCCCATCGCCGCCGCCTCGGTAGGGGTCGCAAGCCCCAGCATGATCGAGCCGAGCACCATCACCACGATCCCGATCGGCAGGATCACCGACCGGAGGGAAGCCAACTTCTCCCCCCAGTCGCCGCGCTCCTCCTTCGGTAGAGCCGGTCCCAGCTCCGGCTGCAGCCAGCAGCGGATGGAGATGTAGACCGCGATCAGGAGCGCCAGCATCAAGCCCGGGACGACGCCGGCCGCGAAGAGCTTCCCTACCGAGACGCCGGTGATGAGCGCGTAGAGGATCATCAGCACGCTCGGCGGGATCAGGATGCCTAACCCGCCGCCAGCGCTGATGCAGCCGATCGCCAGCCGCTTGTCGTAGCCGCGCTCCAGCATCGCCGGCAGCGCGATGGTGCCCATGGTGACGACCGCGGCGCCGCTGATTCCCACCATGGCGGCGAATATGGTGCAGATGCCGACAGTGCCGATGGCCAAGCCGCCGCGCACCCCGCCCCACCACAAATGCATCATCCGATAGAGGTCTTTGGCGATGCCCGTTCGTTCCAGGAGCATCGCCATCAGTATGAACAGCGGGACCGCGACGATGGTGAAGCTGTTCATGCTTCCCCACATCTGCGAGGCCACCATGTAGAACGCCTCCGGCCCCCAGGTGAAGTAGAGGAAGATCACCGAGACGCCGCCGAGCACGAAAGCCAGCGGCAGGCCGAGCACGAGGAAAAGTACGAGCGCGCCGAAGAAGAGCAGCGTCAAGAGCTCGATACTCATGCCGCATCCTCCTCAGGCACATAGTGCCAGACCTGCCCCTGCGGCGACGCGACGCCGAGCGCGGTCAGGAGGTCCTGAAGGAACTTGACTGTGCCCTGCAGGAGCAGCAACACGGCTCCGACGGGAATCATGAGCTTTACCGGCCAGATCGGCGGATCCCAGGCCGATTGCGAACGCTCCCAGAACGATATCGACTCGTATGCGAGCTCGGCCCCGAAATACAGAAGGGCGACCACAAAGGCAAAGAACAGGGCGGACGTGAAGACGTCGATCGTCGCCCTCGCTCTCGGGGAGAAGCGGGAATAGAGCAGGTCCACGTTGACATGGCCGTAATGCGCCATGACGTAGCCGCCCGAAAGCACAGCGTAGACGCCGAACAGCATCTGCGCGAGTTCGTTCGTCCACACTTTCGGAGCGCCGAGCAAGTATCGGGTGGCGACCTCCGCGACCAGGAGCGCGAAGATGGCCAGAAGCAGGTAGGAAACCCATCGTCCCAGCCAGTCGTTGAGCCGCGTGATGCCGCGCATAACCGCGTAAAGTCCGCGCATGCCCGCTTTGCCTCCCCTAAGAAGTCACGCCCCAGGGAAGGGAGTCTACGCTGCCGTTGCTTGACCTGTCATCCGTTAGCGACAGCAGCGTCTTTCCGACTTCGGCGCATACACCCCGGGGACCGTCGACCCAGCGCTGCCGGACCGCCAGGCGCCGTTAGGATCAGGCCTCGATTTGGTCCAGAAGACATGGCGCCGACAGTGGGAAGAGCCGCTGCGGAGAGGAAGGGCCGGGGTCGAGCACAGTGGGACGGGGCGTCCCGTAAGATCGGTTATGGCCCGGACTTCAGTGATTTAAGCGCCGCGCGCGGAGCCGATCGCCCATATCTTCCCCCTCCCCTTTGCCGCCATGCGCCGGGCGGTGCGCCTTGACGTAGATGGAGTCGATCGCGGCCGTGCTCTCGGGCTGGCTCTTCGCCAGCCGCAGCCTGACGCCGCTCGGGCGTCATCGCTCGACCGGTACCGACCGCTCATTCCCGCCTCCGCATCTCGAGTGGAGCCGGAGACCCGCACTTCCGGCACTGGTTCAATGGCCTGAAAGGGCGTCGACTCTAGTGGGCGGTTCGTACCCGCTATGACCGGACCGAGGGACACCGACGCGTGCACCGCCGGAACCTCTTCGGTGGCTTGCCGCCATCTCGTTTCGTAACATGTTTCGAGGACAGTTGACGCCGGAACCAAGAGTTCATCTACGAACGCGTCGGAGCGCTCAATGACAGGGGAGGGGGCCGTAGTGGGAAATCCACGCCTGCTGGCGATCGATGACGAGCCGGAGATCGGCAAGCTGATCAGCATCGTTGCCCACCGCTCCGGATTTGATGTGCAGGTGACGACAGATCCCAGAACGTTTCAGGCGACATATCGGGCGTGGCGGCCCGATTTCGTCGTGCTCGATCTCGGCATTCCGGGAATCGACGGGGTCGAACTGCTGCGCTTCCTGCGCGAGGAACACGGCCGTTCAGGCATTCTCCTCGTGAGTGGTATGGGGCAGAACATGCTCGAGGTTGTGAAGCACCTCGGCACCGCTTACGGATTGACCATCGCAGCTACTATCGCGAAGCCGTTCCGTGCCGCCGAACTCACGGCTGTTCTCGAAGAACTGCGGTCGACCCAGTTGTCCGGTGGCAGCCCATTGTCGTGACCGCCGTTGGTAAGCTGACTCCCGTCGCCGATCGAGAACCGACCAACCGATCATGAACGGGCGCGTCTCAGATAGCGTGACCGCTGACCTTTCTCCCTGGAGTGCTCTCGGTCCGAACCAACCTCCGTCGAACGGAGACGGAGATGAAGAACAACCGCTTCAGAGAAGGGCAAGTCATCGCGTGCTGACGGAGCGTCGAATGACAGAGCGGTGCCGTAAGCACGGGAGTCGTGACGCGGCATCCGGCACTTCGCGTAAGCGGCGACGGCGACGTGGCGATGTCGGGGGACCAAACGGTTGAAGGCGCTGAAGAAAGACAGTGCCTGTCTGAAGACGCTTCTGGCCGCACAGCTGCCCCGCCCGGGCAGAAGGGACCAACCGCCCGCCGTTCGGATCTCGTCCGCGTTCGCCGCAACGGCATCGGCCAGATCCGCATAGACCGGGCCGCGGTCCGCCGTCGGCACGATTCCGAGGATCCGCCCGTCGCCGACGTTTGCCGGCGTGCTGGCGATCTTCCGCACGATCTCGCCGTCCCGGTCCGCCGCACCATGAGCCTTGCACCCCTGGATCGGCGCCTTGCGGTGGTGCCGCACCCAGCGGACCCTCATCATCCTTGGGCGGTGCCGGGGGGATCGCGGTGGCGCTGACGCGCGTGCCGGCCGCGACGACGCCCCCGAGATCGGGCCGGTCGGTCACGGCCGCGAACAGCGCATCGAACCCGTCCGGTACTGCCTAGACTTGAGCCGCCGCAGGATCTCAGGCCGGGCAACCCGGTCCACTCGACTGGTACCCACTAGGTACGCATGGACAGGAGACGGAAAAGCGGCAGCACGCACCTTGACCCAAGTGTTTGCCGCCGCTGGGAAACTTGGTGGGCGCACAAGGACTCGAACCTTGGACCCGCTGATTAAGAGTCAGCTGCTCTACCAACTGAGCTATGCGCCCGCCACGGCGGCACGGGATAACAGAGCGACGGTCGTTTGTCGAGACCCGGTTGTCCTATTCGGGACCGCCCGAACCGTGGGCGATCCTCACCTCGCGGTGGGCTCCCACGCTCAGGACGAGTCCGAGTCCCAACTGCACCGTCAGCATCGCCGTGCCGCCGTAAGATATAAGCGGCAACGGCACGCCGACCACCGGTAAAATGCCCATCACCATGCCGACATTGATGAAGACGTAGAAGAACAGCGTGCAGCCCATACCGATCGCCAACAAACGGCCGAACTGATTCGGGCTGCGCAGACCGATGCCGAAGCATACCGCGATCACGATGGCATAAAGCGCCAGCACGAAGAGGCAGCCCATCATCCCGAACTCCTCCGCCAGCATCGTGAAGATGAAGTCCGTCTGCTTCTCCGGCAGAAAATCGAGCTGGCTCTGCGTCCCGTTCAGAAAGCCCTTGCCGAACATGCCGCCGGAGCCCAGGGCGATCTTCGATTGCGTGATGTGATAGCCGGCTCCGAGCGGGTCGTGGCCCGGATCGAGGAAAGTCAGGACACGGCGGCGCTGATAGTCGTGCAGCATATTCCACGCGATCGGGACCATCGCGCCCGCCGCGAGCCCGGCAGCAAAGAACCTCCAGATCGCCACGCCGGCAAGGAAAAGCATCACGGCACCGCTGGCACTGATCATGACCGCGGTGCCGAGATCCGGCTGCTTCAGCACCAGTGCCACCGGCAATGCGATCATCACCAGGGGCGGCAACAGCCACAGGATGCGATTGACCTGGATTTCGTCGAGGGGATGGAAATAGCGGGCAAGCGCCAGTAGGAGCGCGATCTTTGCCAACTCCGACGGTTGGAGCGAGATCGGACCCAAGTCCAGCCAGCGCTGCGCACCCATGCCGATGACGCCGGCCACTTCCACCCCGAGCAGCATGCCGAGCACAACGAAATAGAAGGCGTACGCGTAGCGAAACAGCAGGCCGACATCGACGACGGCGAGCGCGAGCATCAGGATCGCGCCGAAAGCAAAACGGACCATCTGCCGTCCCGCCCACGGCTCAAGACTGCCGTCAGCGGCGGAATACAGCATCGCGAAACCGATGCAGGCGATTAAGCCCACCACCAGAAGCAGGAGCCAATTGACCTGCCACAGCTTCGCTGCGAACCCGACCGATGATCCGCCTGGTCTCGGCATCCCTGCGGACACGGATCAGATCTCGCTACGGCTGGCCAGGGCTGCGATCTGCGGTGCGATGTCGCTGACAAGCAGCATCGACGGAGCGTTTCGGGACGGATCGCGCTTCTGCGCCTCGAGCAGAATGTCGCGGGCAATCGGCGCTGCCACGGCGCCGCCGCCGCCGCCATGTTCGACGATGACCGAAACCGCATAGCGCGGCTGCGACAGGGGTGCATAGCCGACGAAAAGAGCGTGATCCCGCTCCTGCCGCTCCAAATCCGCGTTCTTCCGGATCCCGGCCCGCCGCTCCGCTGCGGTGATGCGCCGCACCTGCGAGGTTCCGGTCTTACCGCCCATCGCCATCTCCGGATCCTCGATGCGAGCGGCGCGGGCGGTTCCCCGCGCGCTCATGGTGACGCCGGCCATCGCCCGACCGATGATGCCGAGATGGTCGGACGGGATGCCCACCAGAGATGTTGTCGGCATCCGATCGGGAAGCAGCCGTCCGTCCCGGCCGATGGCCCGGGTCAGGGTCGGCCGAATCGCGCGGCCCCCATTGACCAGGCGCGCCGTCATCACGGCGAGTTGCAACGGCGTAGCGAGCACATAGCCTTGCCCGATCCCGGCGATCAAGGTTTCGCCGATCAGCCAGGGCTTTCCGGTCGCGGCTCGCTTCCATGCGCGCGTCGGCACCAGCCCTTCTCGCTCGTTCGGCAACTCAATCCCGAGCCGCACACCCACCCCGAGCCGCTGTGCCATCTCGGCAATGCGGTCGATACCGACCCGGCGGGCCATCTCGTAGAAATAGACATCACAGGATTCGACGATGGCCTTGTGCATGTCGACGGCGCCGTGGCCGCCACGGCGCCAGCAGTGGAACTTGCCGTCCCCCAGGGAGAGGCTGCCGCTGCAGAACACCGTCTGAGTGGGATTGAGGCCGGTCTCAAGCGCCGCCAGGGCGGTAACCATCTTGAAGGTCGACCCCGGGGCATACTGGCCGGCGACGGCCTTGTTGCTCAGTGGCGCCCGCGGATCCGAAATCAGGGCACGCCAATCCTTGATCGAAATGCCGCCGGGAAACGGGTTCGGATCGTAGGACGGCCGTGAAACCATCGCGAGAATCTCGCCCGTGAGGACGTCAATGACGACTGCGGCGCCGGTCTCCTCGCCGAAGCGCTCCGCCGAGAAGCGCTGCAGCTCCGTGTCGATCGTCAACATCAACTCTCGGCCGGGATGCCCCTCGACCCGCCGAAGTTCGCGGATAACCCGGCCGACGGCATTGACCTCCACCTCGCTGATACCAGCCCTGCCGCGGAGCACCGCTTCGTGCGCCTTCTCGATGCCCGCCTTGCCGATGCGGAAATCGGGCAGGGTCAAGAGCGGATCGCCGGTGAGATCGTCTTCCGAGGCGGCCCCGACATAACCGACGACATGGGCGGTCGTAGCGCCTTCAGGATAGACACGGCGGGGCACCATATCGATCTGAACGCCGGGCAGATCCGGCGCATGGACCGCAATGCGGGCGATCTCGTCCCAGGACAGATCCTCCAGCACCGGAATCGGATTGAACGCGCGACTGCGCTGGGCAGTCCGGAGCACCCGCTGTCGATCGCGATCAGGCAACGCAACGAGCTTGCCCAGCGCAGCCAGGATCCGGTCCAGGTCGCCGGCCTGCTCCGGGACAATCACGACCCGATAGCTCTGGCGGTTGATTGCCAGCGGCACACCGAACCGGTCGACGATCACCCCGCGTTCCGGCGGCAACAACCGAGGACTGACGCGGTTCTCCTCGGCGAGCGTCGCATACCGCTCCGCCTGGGTCACCTGGAGCTGATACATTCGACCGGCGAGGAGCCCGAACGCCGCGAACTGCCCGCCGGCGACGAGAAGGGCGCGCCGTGTCAGGATCCGATACCGTTTCTGTTCGCGGCGCATCGCGTCAGCCGAGCCTCAGCAGGCCGGCCCGCATCCAGCCGAAGACCAGGCTGATCGCGGGATACAGGCAAATGTTGAGGAGATACTGTACCAGCAGCGGCTTCGGCCAGACCAGCGTGCCATGGTAAAGCGAGGCCAGCACCCAACTCAGGGCGCCACTGGCGCCGGCCGCGACCGCGAACCCCCACCAGTCCACCACGAACGGCCCCCGCGCAAAGTGCCGACGCGCCTGTCCCACGATCATGCCGCGGACCAGCAGCAGCACAAGGGCATTGAGGCCAACCGGGCCGCCGCCGATCAGATCCTGGGCCAGTCCGAGACCGAACACCGCGAGCGGCGGCATCAGCTCCGGGCGGTGCACGCTCCAGTAATAGACGGCAGCGAGCGCGGGAAGCGGCGAAACCGGAGCCGCCCCGGGCACGGGCCAGGGCAGCATGCTCAACACGAGCAGCGCCAATGTCGCTGCGAACGGCACGGCGCGACGACCGAGCAGATCGAGCCGCTGCCAGAATCCCGGGGCCATCAGGCGTGGTGATCGGACGACGGCGCGCGTCGGCAACCGTGTTCCGAGGATACCGGCAGGGCAACCTGGTCGGGGAGATCCTTCAAACACTCGCTCCGAGGGGTACAGCCGGCGGGTCGGGCGGGGCTCCGCCCGTCGCCTAGGCGAAACCATAACCGTCCGCGGATTGCAAGCGGACCGGAACCGGATCCCGGGTGGCGCCGCGCCAGCTGCCATGGCGCTCCGTGCAGCGCTGTGCGCCCTCGCTACCGAATTGACTTGCGTCGGCGCGGCGCAAGCCCAACATTCTTGAACAGCCGCCGGGGTGTCGGCTCCTTTCGGGCCGGCTGAGATGATACCCGTCGAACTTGACCTGGGTAATGCCAGTGTAAGGAGCGTGCGATATGCAGTTGCCCCAGCTTCATGACAGCCCTTCGATCCTCCGCCGTGGCGCGAAGCCGCGAGTGGCGATCATCGGCGCCGGTGTGTCCGGGCTCGGAATCGGCTGGCGACTGGCGGCAGCCGGCTGCGATGTGGACGTGTTCGACCGCGGCGCTGCCGGCCATGGCGCCTCCTGGGCTGCGGCCGGCATGTTGGCGGCCTGTGCAGAGGTGGAACCCGGTGAGGAGCGGCTATTCGCTCTCAACCGCGCGGCTCAGCTCATGTGGCCAGAGTTTGCGGAGGAGCTCGAGCGGGCAACGGGCGTGGATCTCGGCTATCGCACGGAGGGAACGCTGGTCGTTGCGGTGACCCGGGATGACCAGCAGCAAATCCGCTTCTCCTACGATCTGCAGCGCCGGTTGGGCTTGGAGCCGATCTGGCTGAGCGGTGCCGAAGTGCGCGATCGGGAGCCGCATCTGCGGCCCGGCGTGGCCGGCGGCCTTCTGAGTCCGGACGATCATCAGGTCGATAACCGCCAGCTTGCGCTGGCGCTGCGGGCCGCCTTCCTTAGTGTCGGTGGCCGGCTCCACGAGCATTGCGCGGTGACGGGAGTGAAGATCGCCGGCGGGCGGGCCACCGCGGTATGCGTCGATGACGGGGAGTGCGAGGCCGATATCGTCGTGCTCGCCGCCGGGCCGTGGTCACGAGGAATCGGCGGCCTTCCCGACGAAGCGCGGCCTCCGGTGCGACCGATCAAAGGCCAGATGCTCGCGCTACGGATGGACACGACGGAGCCGCTGACCAGACACGTGTTATGGGCACCTAGGGTCTACTTGGTACCGCGCAAGGACGGCCGTCTCATTATCGGCGCCACCGTCGAGGAGCGCGGCTTCGATGACGACATGACCGCGGGCGGCGTACTGTCCCTTCTGGAGGCGGCCTGGCGCGCCGTACCGGCGATCGAGGACTTGCCGATCGTCGAGATGTGGACGGGCTTCCGACCGGGCTCGCGTGACGATGCCCCGCTGTTGGGGCCGGCGCCGGTCGAGGGTCTGGTCTATGCCACCGGCCATCATCGTAACGGGATTCTGCTGGCTCCGATCACGGCCGATGCCGTCAGCCGCTATATTCTGACCGGCGAACTCCCGGAGGCGATCCGCCCATTTGGTTTTGGCCGGTTCGCGACCGACCAAGTCCCGGCCTGACGGAGGAACGATGGCGACGATCATGATCAACGGAAAAGCGGAGGCGCTGGACGGCGCGATCACCGTGGTGGAACTGCTGCGGCGACTCGGCGTCGATCCGGAGGCCAAGGGCGCGGCGGTCGCCGTCAACGGCGCCGTGGTTCCACGGCGGGAGTGGAACACCCGCCGTATCGCGGCAAATGACGAGATCGATGTGGTCCGGCCCTATGCAGGTGGGTGAGCGGAGATGAGCGAACAGCCTTTCACGATCGCCGGCCGCAGCTTTCGCTCGCGCCTCCTCGTCGGGACCGCCGGATACCCCAACCAGCAGGTCATGCTGGACGCTATCGCGGCAAGTGGATCCGAGGTCGTGACGGTATCGATCCGTCGTATCAGTCTCGAAGGCTATGCCGAGAGCATGCTCGACCTGCTCGGCGACCGCTATTTCATCCTACCGAACACCGCGGGCTGCGAGACCCGACGCGATGCGATCCTGACCGCCCAACTCGCCCGCGAGGCGCTCGAGACCAACTGGGTCAAGCTCGAGGTGATCGGCGATCGAGAGACTCTCTATCCGGATGCCGCACAGCTTGTCGAAGCGGCCGCGGAGCTCGTCCGCGACGGTTTCGTCGTGCTCCCCTACTGTAACGACGACCCCATTACCTGCCGCAAGCTCGCCGACGTGGGATGCGCCGCGGTGATGCCGCTAGGATCGCCGATCGGCTCGGGCATGGGCATTTGCAATCCCTACAACATCGAGTTGATCGCATCGCGCTCACCGGTGCCGGTTATCCTTGATGCCGGCATCGGCACCGCCTCCGATGCGACCCGCGCGATGGAGCTCGGCTGCGACGGCGTCCTCCTGAACTCCGCCCTGTCGAAGGCCCGCGATCCGGTCCGTATGGCCGGCGCCATGCGGGCAGCCGTCGAGGCCGGTTGGGAGGCCCGCCAGGCGGGCCGGATGCCGTTGCGCACTCATGCCGAGGCGTCGAGTCCGCAACTCGGCCTGATCGGTACGTGAGGCCGCTGCCGGCTCCTCCCCTGCTCCTGATCACCGACCGGCGCAGCGCGCGGAAACCGTTGGAGCAGGTTGTGCAAGCGGCGCTGCATGGCGGCTGCCGCTGGATAAGCTTGCGCGAGAAGGACTTGCCGGCGGCCGAACGCGTGGCGCTGCTGCGCGCGCTGCTGGCGCTTGCGCGACCGTTCGGTGCCGCGGTGATGATCCACGAGGACGTCGAAGCCGCCGCGGCCGCAGGCGCGGACGGCGTACATCTGCCTGCCGGCGGCCGACCGTACACCGCGCGGCAGCAGCTCGGTCCCGGTGTGCTGATCGGGATCTCGACGCACTCCGTGGCAGAAGCCGCGGCCGCCGACAAGGCCGGGGCCGACTACGCAACTCTAAGTCCGATTTACCCGACCGACAGCAAGCCCGGCTATGGTCCACCACTCGGCGTGAACGCTCTTACCGAGGCTGCGGCCTCGGTAACAATCCCGATTCTGGCGCTGGGCGGCATTGACGCGGAGCGCGTAGCGGCGTGCCGGTCGGCAGGTGCCGCGGGCGTCGCCGTTATGGGCACCGTCATGACCGCCGAGGATCCGGCTGCTGTCACGGCCGGACTGGTGACGGCGCTTGCCGGCAGTGATAATGCGGCACCATGGAAACCGTAATCCTGGCGGCGCTGGTCGCCGCCCTGCTGCTGTTCTGGGTCAACAAGCGCCGTCCCGGCATCTTCGCCGGGACACCGCCGGCGAGGACGCCAGGCGCGCCCCGCATGATGCCTCGACTCGGCGAACCCGGTACCATGACCGAGGCGCAAGCGGAGGCATTGCGACGGAACCGGTTCACGCCCCACCCGAGTTGGAGCTCGGACGAGGCCGCCTTGATCCTGGACGCACTCCTCTACCTGCGGACCGTCTGCGAGGAGACGCTGGGCGAGCGCGAGCCGGACGTAGGTATCCAGAATGAACTGCTCGCCTTCATCCTGACCGACGAAGACCTGCGCAATCACATCCGCAAATGGGGTGCCGACCGGCGTGCCGCCGGGATCGAAGAGGACCCCCCGCAGCTCCGGCGCAACCATCAGTTCGAGCGGGTGGCCGGCAAGGCGCGGGAGCTGGCCGGGTAGACCGCACCGGCAAGGCAATGCCGTGCGCTAGGAGCCGTCCCGGTCGAGTCGCTTGCCCTCGAGCTCCTTGGCCGCGCGCTCGGCGTTCTGTCGTTCGCGTTCGCGCTCACCCCGGCTTCGGCCGAACCGCGACCGGTTGGCCGCCGCTTCCTGTTCCTTCACCTGACGGCGCCGCGCCTTGCGGGCACGGTTCAGGTTGACGATGTCGCTCAAAGCAAGCACCTATCGACGATGAAAGGTCCGGTCGCCGCGCCGCCGCGCGGTTCCGTTGTAGGCGGAGTTTCCGGGTTGCGAAAGACCTTACTGGTTTTGGGCGGCGTGCTGCTGGTCGCGATCGCGACCCTGCTTATCCTACCTAGCTTCTGGGATTGGAACCGGTATCGGGACGACATCGCCGCGCAGGTTCGGGCGGCGACCGGCCGTGAATTCGCGATCGAGGGCGATGTCCGGCTAACGCTGCTGCCGGCCCCGTCTCTGTCCGCCGATGGTCTGCGCCTCGCCAACGCGCCCTCGTTCGAGGCGCCGGACATGGCGACGGTCGACGGCCTGCGGGTGAAACTGGCCTTCTGGCCGTTGCTGAGCGGCGAGGTCCGTGCTGCCAGCATCGAGCTGATTCGGCCGAGTTTGCGGCTGGAACAACGTCCGGACGGCACGGCCAACTGGAGCATCGCGTCCTCGCCGGATGTCGGCGGCGCCGAGCCGGATGCGCCGACCGGTGGCGACGGAACCGGGCTCGAAGTTCGCCTGGACTCGGTACGCGTGCGCGATGGCACCGTCGACCTTCGGCTGCCGGGCGGCCGCACACTGCTCACCGAAATCAACGGCGACTTCAGCGCCGAGTCGCTGAGCGGCCCCTTCCGGGCCGAGGCCGCCCTTGGCGTCAACGGCCAGCCGATCGCGATCGACGCCCATGTCGGCCGCTTCGATACGGGAGCCGCGGAGCCGATCGCCCTTGCGGTCGACTTCGGAGAGGCGAATGCCCGCCTCGCTCTGCTCGGCACTTATGAAGGCGCCACAGCCGGCGAGCTGCGGGTCGCGGGCGACCTTCATGTCGATGCGGGCAGCACAGCGGCGCTCGCCGGGGCCTTGGCGGCCGCGTTGGGTCAGAAGCGCCCGGACCTGCCGGCCGGTGTAGCCGGTGCGCCCGCCACGCTGGAGGCCAGGTTGTCTCTGTCGCCCGAGGGGATCGCGCTGGACGCACTCGCCGCCAGCCTCGGCCAGACGCGTGCGGCGGGGCGCATCGACGTAACACTCGGCACTCCGGTCACCATCCGGGCCGACCTGACCAGCCCCCGGATCGACGCGGACGAATGGCTTGCAGGCGCGTCGCAGCAGGAGCAAGAGCTCACTCCGGCTACGGAACAAGCAACGCAGGAGGAACCGGCGCCGGCAATTCCGACGGTACTGAACGCGGCGATCGAATTGTCGGCGGATGCGGTGCTGCTGAAAGGCGGCGTCCTGCGCGATGCCCGCGCACACCTGACCGTGACGGACGGCCGCCTGCGGGTCGAGGCAATGTCGACCAAGCTACCCGGTGCCGCCAGCGCGAGCCTGTCCGGAGCGGCCGACCTCGGCGCGGGCGGGCTACGCTTTGACGGCCCGCTCGAGGTTCGGGCCGGCAACCTACGGGGCACGTTGGACTGGCTCGGCGTCGAGCTGCCTTCGGTACCCGCCGACCGGTTGCGCAACTTTGCCGCCACCGGCCGGCTGTCGGTCGAGCCGGAAGCGATTACAGTGAGCGATCTGAAGCTCCAGGTCGATGCGACGCGACTGGCCGGCGCGGTGGCGCTAGCGCGATCCGGCCGGTTGTCCTTCAGCGCTTCACTGGAGGCCGACCGGCTCAACCTGGACGCCTATCTACCCCCGACCCCGGACACAGGTGCGGCCAGCGCCTCGGAGACGACGCCGCAGAATCCGGCGGCCAGGCCTGCGCCGCTTTCGCTCGCTTCCCTCGCCGGATTCGACGCCAATCTCGACATCCGCGTCGAACAGCTCACCTACCGGAGAATGCCGGTCCAGGGCGTCGTCCTGGATGCGCTGCTGTTCGACGGCAAGCTGGACGTGCGGCAGGCCGGATTCGACGAGCTGGCCGGGATGCAGGCCCGGCTGACAGCGTCGCTCTCGGGGCTGGGCCGGGGTGCCGCCGCGGGACAGGTCGGCGTTCGAGCAGCGGTCCGAGACCTGCCGCGGAGCCTGCGGGCCCTGGACCTGCAAGCCCCGGCCGCTATCGAAGGGATCGGGACTCTGACCCTCGACGGTACCGTGGCCGGCGATCTCAAGAGGGCCGAGATCGATGCCACACTCGGGTCCGGCGAAGCCCGCATCCGGCTCGCCGGCACGGTCGAAGACATCGACGGAGCCTTCCGCTACGCCGCGGCGCTCACGGCGCGGGACGAGAGTTCCCGGCGCGTGCTCGCCCTGCTCGCGCCGGACCTGCAGCTGCAGCAAGATCCCGGCCCCTTCTCGCTTTCGGCGCGATTTGCCGGCGACCGCGGTGGCGCGACCCTCGATGGGCTCGAAGCTTCGGTCGGCGCGGCCAGCCTGTCCGGAACCGGGACGGCGCGTTGGGACGCCGCCAAGCCGCGGATCGAGGCCAGCCTGGCCGGTGGCGACCTGATGCTCGATCCGTTTCTCGGAGCCGCGCCTGCCCCGCCCCGGGACGAGAGCAGCCGCCCGACCGAGGCGGGTCGGGGCGGCGACCGGCGCTGGTCAAGCGAGCCACTCGATCTCGCCGTGCTGCGGAGCGTGGACGCCGCGATCGCCGTCTCCGCCCGGTCGCTCACGGTCGGACCGTACCGTCTGGACGAACCGAGCACCATGGTCACCGTCGAGGACGGCGTACTCGAGATCGGCGGCCTCAGGGCCAGCCTGTTCGGCGGAGGCCTGGACTTCGCCGCAAGACTGGCGGCCCCCGCAGATGCACCGGCCACCGCCAACGCCAAACTGACGATCAGCAACGCCGATGTCCGGCAGGCCCTGTTCACGACCGGCGGCGTCGACATCGTGGACGGCACGCTCGACTGCGCGCTCGAGGTCGCCACGACGGGCCGCACCGAACGCGAGCTGGTCGGCGCGCTGGCCGGACAATCGTCGCTGCAGGTACGCGACGGCGCCGTCCAGGGTTTCGATCTCAAGGCGGTCAGCGACCGGCTGAAAGGGCTGGAGAAGGTCACCGATGTCATCGGCCTGGTCAGCTCCGCCATGAGCGGCGGGCAAACCCGCTTCACCAGCCTGGACGGCACCTTCCGAATCGACCAGGGCGTTGCCGTCTCCGACGATCTTCACCTCGTCGCCGAGGCCGGCGAGGGACGCGGGACCGCGCGCATCGACCTGCCCGCATGGCAGCTCGACCTCCAGTCCGAGTTCCGCCTAACCGACCATCCCGACGCTCCTCCGCTCGGCATGCAACTCGTCGGGCTGCTCGACGATCCTCAGCGACGGTTCCGGACCGAGGCGCTGCAGGCCCACCTCATCGAACGGGGCGTCGGCGGAGCGATCCGAGGCATCCTGAAGAAGGACGGCCTGCCGCGCGCCGAGGACCTGCTGCCGAAACTGCCGCCCGCGCCGGGCGGGGCAGCACAGCCGGAGGCACCGGCTGCGCCCTCCGCCCCGGACCAGAAGAAGATCACCCCGGAGGATGCCGCGAAGCAGCTCTTTCGGCTGTTTCAGCGGTGATCGGGCCGCCGGACCGGCGCAAGCGATCGAGCACATAGACGCGCACCGCGCTCGACAGATTCCGGCCGGTCCGGCCCTCGTCGATGGCGGTGATCAGCGCATTGATCGAGACGCCGTCGGCGGCGGCGATCTCCTTCAAAGCGGTCCAGAAGGCATCCTCGATCGAGACGCTGGTGCGGTGACCGGCAACGGTCACCGCCCGACGGCGGATCGTCGTGCCGGCCAAATCGGTCACGATCGCGGCCCGACCATCGCTTCGGGCCGCACGAGGCGTTCAAACTCCTCCCGATCGAGCAGCCCGAGGCGCTCCGCCGCCTCCGCGAGCGTCGTGTTCTCGGCATGGGCCGTCTTGGCGACCTTGGCCGCGTTGTCGTAGCCGATATGCGGATTGAGCGCGGTCACCAGCATCAGCGACTCGTGTAGAAGCCGGTCGATCCGCTCCCGGTTCGGTTCGATCCCCGCGATGCACCGCTCGTTAAAGCTGTTGCAGGCGTCCGCGAGCAGCCGGATCGACTGGAGCAGATTCAGGATGATCACCGGCTTGAAGACGTTCAGCTCAAGATGGCCGTGCGTATTGGCGATGCTCACCGTGACGTTATTTCCGATCACCTGCGCACAGACCATGGTCAGCGCTTCGGCCTGAGTGGGATTGACCTTCCCGGGCATGATGGACGAGCCCGGCTCGTTCTCCGGCAGGCGCAGCTCGCCCAGGCCGCAGCGCGGCCCGGACCCTAACAGGCGGATATCATTGGCGATCTTCATCAGGGAGGTGGCCAGAACGTTGAGTGCTCCCGACATCTCGACGATCGCGTCATGTGCGGCGAGCGCCTCGAACTTGTTCGGCGCCGGGACGAACGGCAGCCCGGTGATGGCGGCCACCTCTTGTGCGAAGGCCGCGTCGAACCCGACCCGCGAGTTCAGGCCGGTGCCCACCGCCGTCCCTCCCTGGGCCAGCATGCAGAGCCGCGGTAGCGCCGCCCGGATACGCTCCCGGCCGTTGAAGACCTGCTGCACATAGCCGGAGAACTCCTGACCGAGGGTCAGCGGTGTCGCGTCCTGAAGATGGGTGCGCCCGATCTTGACGATCTCCGCGAACGCCTCGGCCTTGGCCGCCAGCGCATCGTGAAGGCCGTCCAGCGCCGGCAGAAGCCGCCGCTCTATCTCCTCCACCGCGGCGATGTGCATGACGGTCGGAAAGCTGTCGTTGGAGGATTGGGCCATGTTGACGTGGTCGTTCGGATGGACCGGAGACTTCGCGCCCAGCGGCGCGCCGAGCAGCTCATTGGCGCGGTTGGCGATGACCTCGTTCGCGTTCATGTTCGTCTGGGTCCCCGACCCGGTCTGCCAGACGACCAGTGGGAAATGGTCGAGCAGCACGCCGTCGATGACCTCCTGGGCGGCCCGGACGATCGCGTCCCCGAGCCGCCGGTCGAGATCGCCCAGCGCCATGTTGGCCCGGGCCGCCGCCATCTTCTGGATGCCGAAGGCACGGATCAGCGCCGCCGGCATGCGCTCCTCGCCGATCCGGAAGTTCTCCAGCGAGCGCTGGGTCTGCGCACCCCAGTAGCGGTCCGCCGGTACCTGGACGGCGCCCATGCTGTCGGTCTCGGTGCGCATGCGATTCGCCTCCGCCATGTCGGCCTCCTCGATTCGGTCGGATCCCAAACGGGTTAACGTCGCGACAAGAGCAGCGCTCCCCCGCTGCCGTCACACCAGATAGTCGAGGACAAGCAACAGTGCGAACAGCATCAGGATTGCGCCGGTCGCCCAAGACACCACCCGTTGCACCGCAGGCCGTCCGAGCCAGCGGCGCACCGCTTCCGCCGCCAGCGCGATCGCTGCCTGCCACACGGTATTGACCGCGATCAGCACGGCGCCGAGGAAACCGAGCTGCAGCGGCACCGGACTGCGGCCCGGCACGACGAATTGCGGCATCAGGGCGAGGAACAGCAGCAGGACCTTCGGATTGAGGAGATTGGTCAGCATGGCGTCCCGGCACGCCTTGACCGCCCCGACCCGCGCGCCGGCGGCTTCCACCGGCACGATTCCGGCCCGGAAGCTCTGCCAGCCGAGCCAAGCCAGATAGATTGCCCCGGCCGCGGCGATGGCCTGCAACGCAATCGGTGTCGCCGCGATCAGCAGCGACAGGCCGACGACCGCAGCGAGGGTATGCAGCGCGAGGCCGAGCTGGACGCCGACGACGGTCGCCATTCCGACCCGCTGGCCCGAACCGATCGTATAGCGCAGGATCAGCATGGTATCCGGCCCGGGCGAGAGCACCAGCACGAGCGTGGCACCGACGAACGCCGCGAGCGTCGGCGGGTCGACCGGCATCGCTCAGCACAGCCGCGCCGAGTCGGGCCGAAACAACGGCGGATGGAAGGCCGGCCGGTCGTGCCGGCATCGCGCCCTCCCCTCCGACACGCTCCACACCATCCCGCCGCCATCGAAGGCGGCGGCCGCCGCGGCGAGCGGGCTCCGCCAAACCCGACCGGTGCCCGGCTTCTCGTACGCGCCGCCCCAGAGTGCACGCCCCTGATAGGCCGGGAACGGATCGCGCAACGGAAGGGCAAGCGAGGTCTGCCGCACCACTGCCCCTTCCCCGGCGCCGGGCTCGAGGGCCACGGCGAGATCGACCTCGCTCGGATCGTCAGTGTCGGAGACGGACACGCGGCTGCTTCGGGCAAATGCGAGCCCGCCGGCATGGCCGCAGTGCACCGTGGGGTCGCAGATCGCAATCACCTCCCCTTCCAGCGCGTCGATGCAGTCGATCCGGCAGGTGGCCGGGGCGGTGATGGTCTTGTCGGCACAGACGCTCAGCAGCAACTGCCCCTCGGCCGGCCCTGGTGCCCCGGCGCGCCGCAGGATCGCCGCCGCGTCCGGGGGGCTGGTCAACGCGCACTCGGCATAGGCCGGTCGGGCACGGAACGGTTCACCCCCGGCCGCGGCCGCCGGCGGCCCCGCCCGAAGGAGCGCCAGCGTGCCGCGGCCCCGGGCGATCGGGGAGGGGGATTCATGGGGGGTCATGGGGCTCCATGGGGGTGGTGTAGCGGGACACTTGGATCTGGAGCATTTGC
>CAZVAR010000004.1:0-64553 GCA_964625225.1 uncultured Alphaproteobacteria bacterium
GATTGGCAAAGAATGGTCCCGGCGCGTTCTGCTCGATGATCTCGCCGCGATCCATGAAGATCACCCGGTCGGCCACGGTCCGGGCGAAACCCATCTCATGGGTGACGACCAGCATCGTCATGCCCGTTTCCGCCAGCTCGACCATGACGTCGAGGACCTCCTTGATCATCTCCGGGTCGAGCGCGGAGGTCGGCTCGTCGAACAGCATGACCTTCGGGTTCATGCATAGCGCCCGTGCTATCGCGACGCGTTGCTGCTGGCCGCCGGAGAGTTGGCCGGGATACTTCCGGGCCTGTTCCGGGATGCGGACCCGCTCCAGATACTGCATGGCGATCCGCTCGGCCTCGGCCTTGGGCATGCGGCGGACCCAGATCGGCCCGAGGGTACAGTTCTCCAAGACAGTGAGATGCGGGAACAGGTTGAAGTGCTGAAACACCATGCCGACTTCGCGCCGCACCTGCTCGATGTTCTTCAGGTCGTTGGTCAGCGTGACGCCGTCCACGATGATGGTGCCGCGCTGATGCTCCTCGAGCCGGTTGATACAGCGGATCAGAGTCGACTTCCCGGACCCGGAGGGGCCGCAGATCACGATCCGCTCGCCAGCCGCTACGCTTAGGTTGATGTCCTTCAGGACATGGAACTGACCATACCATTTATGCATGCCGATGATCTGGATCATCGGCCGGTCCGACATTTCACGGCGTGGGGTTGCGGCCTCGGCCATTTCCCTTTCCCTTCCGGGGCGGAACACACGACGGTCGACTGGCAAGTCGGCGTTTCGTGCCTCAGCTTCGTTTGTGCCCGGTGTAGAATTCTCGTTCAAGATACTGGCTGTACTTCGACATGAAGAAGCAGAAGCAGAAATAGATCAGAGCCACGAAAACGTAACCCTCGACGAAATACGCCCGCCATTCCGGATCCGCCAGCGCTTGACGCATCGCCAGCAGCAGATCGGTCAAGCTGACGATCGCCACCAGTGACGTGTCCTTGAACAGACCGATGAAAGTATTGACGATCGGTGGGATCACCAGCCGGATTGCTTGGGGCAGGATGATCAAGCGCTGCATCTGCCAGTAATGCAACCCGAGCGCCTCGGCGGCCTCGAATTGGCCGCGAGGGATCGCCTGAAGGCCACCGCGGATGACTTCGGCGAGATAGGCGGCACTGAACATGATAATTGCGAGTTGCGCCCGCAACACCGCGTCGATCGTCACGCCGACCGGCATGAACAGCGGTAACATGAACGATGCCATGAACAGCAGGCTGACGAGGGGTACACCGCGGATCAGCTCGATGTAGCAGACGCAGATGGCCCGGATCACCGGCATATGCGACCGCCGCCCGAGGGCCAGAAGGATCGCCAACGGGAACGCCAGGGCGATGCCGATCAGCGCCAGCAGCAGCGTCAGCGGCAGACCGCCCCAAAGGTCGTTACGGACGAATGGCAGTCCGAGCACGCCGCCCCACATCAGCAGGAAGAACAGGCCGAACGCGCCGATCCAGGCGCCGAGAAGCCACGGCTTCCAGTTGCGGCGGTTGCAGCTCACCGCGACCATGCCGATCAGCACGACCATCCCCAGCAGCGGCCGCCACTGCTCCTCGTAAGGATAGCGGCCGAAGAGGATCAGCCGATACTTCTGGTGGAGCATGGCCCAACAGGCACCCTTGGCCTCGCGACAGGCCTCCGGCGGTGCCTCGTGCCAGACGGCATCGGTGAAGAGCCACTCGATCAGCGGTGGAACCGCCCAAGCCAGCAGGGCGATCGCGAGAATCGTCAGAAGCGAGTTCCAGACGCCGTCGAACAGATTCTGCCGCAGCCAGCCGACCACGCCGACGGTCCTCGCCGGCGGGCGTTCGGAAGGGGGAAGCGTGTCGTCGATGCGTGGAGCGGCACCGACCTGCACGTCGTCGGGCATGGCTCAGCGCTCCACCAGGGCGACGCGGCGATTGTACCAGTTCATGAACGCGGAGATCGACAGACTGATCGCCAGGTAGATCGCCATCATGATGCTGATGCACTCGATCGCCTGACCCGTCTGGTTCAAGCTCGTGTTGGCGATCGAGACCAGGTCCGGATAGCCGATCGCAACGGCGAGCGAGCTGTTTTTGGTCAGGTTGAGAAACTGGCTCGTCATTGGCGGTACGATCACCCGCAGCGCCTGCGGCAGCACAATGAGCCGCAGCACGAGGCCACGGCGTAGACCCAGTGCGACTGCGGCCTCGGTTTGACCCCAGGGCACGGCAAGAATGCCGCTACGGACGATCTCCGCGATGAAGCCAGCGGTGTAGATTGTCAGCCCCATCAGGAGAGCGAGAAACTCCGGGGTAATGCTGCTTCCGCCGGAGAAGGTGAACCGGCCGCGGGTTGGAACATCCACTGCGGTCGGCGCTCCGCCCGCAAGCCAGACCAGTAAGGGGAGTCCTACGATTGCGCCGAGACCGACCCAGAGCACGGGAGCCCGCTCGCCGGTCAGTTCCTGTCGTCGCCGGGCCCAACGCGCGAAGAGCACTGTCGCCGCACAGCCGCAAACGAAGGCCAGGACCATGAACGCATAAACCGGAGTGTAGACCGGCACGGGATACATGAGCCCGCTCGCGCTCAAATAGACCCCGGGCAGCAGGCCGATTGCCGCGGAGACCGGCGGCAGCAGGCCGGTAATGGCCGAGTACCAGAAAAAAAGCTGCAGCAGCAGCGGGATGTTGCGCACCGTCTCGACATAGACGGATGCAAGCCGGGCGATCAGCCAATTGCCCGACAGTCGTGCGATGCCGACGACCGTACCGATAGCCGTGGCGAGCACGATGCCGATCAGGGCGACGTGCAGCGTGTTGAGCACGCCGACCAGGAAGGCACGGCCGTAGCTATCGGAGGGGCTATACGGGATAAGGTGCTCGCCGATCCGGAATCCGGCCTCGTTGTCGAGAAACCCGTAGCCGGACCGGATTCCACGCACCTCAAGGTTATGAATGGTCGTCGAGACGAGATAGACCGCGACCAGGATCACCGCCACGATCGCGATGGCCTGAAAAGCGACTGCGCGTGCCGCAGGGTTGCGCCAAAGGGGTACCGAAGGCGCAGTTCCGCTTCGGCGTGTCGGCATGTCCGCGTGGTTCGCCATGGTGTACTCTCGCCGCCAAGGCGGAACCGCCACCCGTGACGGCGGGTGGCGGTTGCGTGGCCGCTCAGCGAACCGGCATTGCGTACATCAGGCCGCCCTGGGTCCAGAGCGCATTCAACCCGCGCTCCAGCCCCAATTTGGTTTGCTGTCCGACATTGCGCTCGAAGATCTCACCGTAGTTGCCGACCTGTTTGATAATGCGGTAGGCCCAATCATTGTCGAGGCCAAGCAGTTTGCCCATGTCACCCGAGGTTCCCAGCAACCGCTGCACGGTCGGGTTCTTGCTCTCTGCCTTCATTTGGTCGACGTTCTGTGAGTTCACGCCCGCCTCTTCGGCTTCGAGTGTGGCATAGACAGCCCATTTCACGATCGTGAACCACTCATCGTCGCCGCGGCGTACCGCCGGACCCAGCGGCTCCTTAGAAATCAACTCCGGCAGGATCGCATAGTCGGCGGGGTTCGGTGCATCGACCGAGCGGATCGATGCCAAGCCCGAAGCATCAGTCGTATAAACCTGGCAGCGCCCGTTGAAGAACGCTACTTTGGACTCCTCCAGTGATTCGAACACGACCGGCTTGAATTCCATACCATTGGCACGGAAATAGTCCGCGAGGTTCAGTTCGGTCGTGGTGCCGGTCTGAACGCAGACTTCAGCGCCCGAAAGCTCCTTTGCGCTTTTCACGTCGAGGGCCTTCGGGACCATGAAGCCCTGGCCGTCGTAAAAGGTAACGCCCGCAAATACGAGGCCGAGCGACGCGTCACGCGTCAGCGTCCAGGTCGTGTTTCGCGACAGGACGTCGACCTCGCCGGACTGCAATGCGGTGAAGCGCTGCTGCGCGGAGAGGGGCACGAACTCCACTTTGTTGGCGTCCCCGAGAACCGCCGCTGCGAAGGTACGGCAGAAGTCGGCATCGAGGCCCGTCCACTTGCCCTGGCTGTCCGCGATCGAAAAGCCGGCAAGGCCGGTATTGACGCCGCAGCGCACGGCTCCTCGTTGCTTGATGGCGTCGAGTGTCGCGCCGGCCTGAGCGACTCCGGACGTGAGTCCTATCATCGCTGTGGTCGCGGCGGCCGCCATTAACGTCACGAATTTCTGCATTGGCAGCACTCCCCTCTTGGTCCGATTACGTCCTGTCGGCCGTCGGCCAACAGCATTGAAGATTTCCCAAGAATGACTTGTGCACACATCGGTCGCAACCGTCTTTACCAGCTGCAGGGAGCGGCGCGACTAAAGGGTTACGCTACCATCGACGACGATGCACGCTCGAGGCGTAAGCCGATTCTTCCGTTTCGGTAGCCCTGATAACCCGCCGATCCGATGCCGCCCTGGACACTCGACCGGGCAGTCCGGACAGAGCGACGTCCGTTACGGAGATGTTCGCGACCGATCCGTCGCCGGTACGACCGACGCGAAGGCATAAGCGACCGTTACATGCCCCTTGCACTCAGGTCGAAGGACAGGTTCCGGTGACGTTCCCTGTCGCCAGAGATCGAGGCGTGACGGATAATGCCGGCGAACGGCGGTACCTGCCGGTTCCGTCGGCCTGACCTCTCCATCTCCGTAGCGATGACCTCCCGTTGCCGGCGGCCAGGACGACGCCGTCGAACAGCCTGTCTCCTGGGGCGCGACAGGGACGGAGGTGCGTTTCCGGCGGGCCGGCGACGGGGCCCCCATTCGGGCCGTGGCCCTGTTCGACCTTCAGTGTGAGTGCCGCGGCACCGCTTCGCGCACGCGCCGGTATTTCGCTGCGAGCTCGAGACAGCCACCGGTGGCGAGTTGCCCGACTGTGTCGCGATAGAGCTCCTGCCACGGTGTCTGGTGTTCGAGTTCCGGAGGGCGGTACTCGCGTCGCCGCTGAGCGATCTCCTCGTCCGAAGCCAGCAGGTCCACCCGGCCAGCATTGAGGTCGATGCGTACCCGGTCGCCCGTACGCAGGATGGCGAGGCCGCCGCCGATCGCCGCCTCCGGTGAGGCATTGAGGATCGACGGACTGGCCGAGGTGCCGCTCTGCCGACCGTCCCCGATGCACGGCAGAGCGGCGATGCCACGCTTCACCAGCGCATCGGGAGGCAGCATGTTCACCACCTCTGCCGAACCGGGATAGCCGATCGGCCCACAGCCGCGGATGAACAGGATGCAATCTTCGTCGATCTCGAGCGCGGGATCATTGATCCGCGCGTGATAGTCTTCGGGTCCATCGAACACCACGGCGCGCCCTTCGAATACGCCCTCTCGACCGGGTTGCAAGAGGTAGCGGCGGCGGAACTCCGCGCCGATGACCGACGTCTTCATCACCGCGGCATCGAAAAGGTTGCCGGTCATTACCATGAACCCCGCGCTCTTCATCAGCGGGCGATCGTATGGGCGAATCACCTCCGGATCGGCCGGTTGCGCATCCCGATTGTTCTCACCGATGGTACGGCCGGTGACGGTGAGGGCATGTTCACGGATCCGGCCGCCGCGCATCAGCTCCCAGATAACGCCCGGTACGCCTCCTGCGCGAAAGAAGGCCTCGCCGAGAAACCGCCCCGCCGGCTGACAATCCACAAGAAGCGGAACGTCGAAGCCGATGTCCTGCCAGGCCTCGATCGGCAGTTCGACTCCTGCATGACGGGCGACAGCATTGACGTGGATCGGGCAGTTGCTGGAACCGCCGATCGCCGAACAGACCGCAATGGCGTTGTCGAACGCATCCCGCGTCAGGATCCGCGACGGCGTGAGGTCTTCCCACACCATCTCGACGATACGTCGCCCGGTCGCGTAAGCCATCTGGGTACGCTCGCGATAAGGGGCAGGAATCGCGGCACAGCCCGGCAATGCCATGCCGAGCGCCTCCGCGAGGCAGTTCATCGAAAGCGCCGTACCCATCGTGTTGCAGTGTCCGATGCTCGGTGCAGACGCCGTTACGATCTCCATGAAACGCTCGTAGTCGATCTCACCCGCGGCGAGCATCCGTCGCGCTTCCCATACCGCGGTGCCGGAGCCGGCAAGGCGGCCGCGCCAATGCCCGTCCAGCATCGGTCCCCCGGACAGAACGATGGCGGGGAGGTCCACCGTAGCCGCCGCGGTCAGGCAGGCGGGGACGGTCTTGTCGCAGCCGGTCGTCAGCACGACACCGTCCAGCGGATAGCCGTGCAGAATCTCCACCAGGCCCAGATAGGCGAGATTGCGGTCGAGCGCCGCCGTCGGACGCTTGCCGGTCTCCTGAAGCGGATGGACCGGGAACTCTATGGGGATGCCGCCGGCGTCACGGATGCCCGCACGGACCCGCTCGGCGAGCTGGAGATGGTGGCGGTTGCAGGGGGCAAGGTCGCTGCCGGTCTGGGCGATGCCGATAATCGGACGCCCCGATTGAAGTTCGTCGCGGGTCAACCCGAAATTCAGGTAGCGCTCGATATAGAGCGCCGTCATGCCCGGGTCGCGCGGGTCGTCGAACCAGAGGCGGCTACGCAGTTCGGTGCCCTTGTGTGGGTCGCGCATCGCGCCTCTCCCTTTTTTACCCCAGGATGGTTTTGATCCTCCCGTCGTCCAGGCCCACCGCGCGGGCGGTCGCCAGGATCGACGCCCAGGCGTCGTCGGGAAGCGGGATGCCCTCGGCCAGGCGCTTCGCCCGGCTCCGCTGTTCGGGTTCTCCAGGTACCAGCACTTCGCCGCCCGGCTCCGCCGGCCGCGCCGACTTCACGAAGGCGATATAGTTCCGCATCTCTTCGGGGAAGAAGCCGGCCGGATCGAACAGATCGGGCGCGATATAGATGGACAGCATGCCGTTGGCGAAAGGCCGCGGCGGCGGGCCCGCCGTACCGTTGCCGGTGAAGGCGCCGCCGAGCAGTTCACACATCAGCGCAAGCCCGGATCCTTTGTGTTCGCCCATGGCGCGGATGGCGCCACGGTTCTCCCGCTTATCGGGCGGCACGTCGGGGCCGGTATCGCCATAGAGGGTGGCCGGGTCATTGGTCATGCGGCCGTCAGGCTCGATCAAGCTGTGCGGCGGAATCGGCTTGCCGCCCTTGGCCGCCACGAGCACCTTCCCCTCCGCAACCACGGCCGTCGCGAAATCGAGGATCAGCGGCGCTTCTTCCGATCGCGGCAGGCCGACGCAGAACGGCGCAGTGGAGAATCGCTTTTCCGTTCCGCCGAACGGTGCGACCAGGATGCTACCGGCCGCATTGACGAAATGGATCGAAACGAGTCCGGCCTCGGCCGCCATTTCGGCCCAGTCACCCACCCGGCCGACATGCCCGGCATTGCGCAACGTGATCACCGCCACGCCGTTTGCGGCCGCCTTGTCGATACCGAGTTGCACCGCCTGCGGAGCGACCGTCTGGCCGAACCCGAACCTGCCGTCGACAACTGCCATGACGGGCGTTTCGGTGATGATCTCGATCGTGCGATCGGCCAAGACGTGACCGTCGCGCATCATTTGGATGTAGCGTGGGACACGTACCACGCCGTGGCTGTCGTGACCCACGAGATTAGCCGAAACGAGATATCGGCCGATCCGTTCCGCTTCCGCCTCGGAACAACCGGCATGGCGAAAGATCGCGGTCACGAGATCGCGCAGGGCGTCCGCCCGGATCAGCATGATGTCGGTCCTCCGCCGATCCGCGCCGTGATTCGCACGCTCAACGCTTCCCTCCCGAGTCCTTCCTGCGACCTGTACTTCGTCGCGGACGCGTGTCGGCGAGATGATAGGCGGACACCGTGGTAATGAACAGCGATCTTGCGCAGCTCGAATTACCAGAGAGTCTCGGCGTAGTGACGTTCACCGCTCACCATTGCCCGGAACAGACGGGCGGCGTCGTCGCGCGAGCGCCATCCACGAGGGCCGATCACGGCCGCTATGCCCGCTGGGGAATCCTCTGCCTCCGCGCTGTGCTGCGGGTCAAGCGAATAGACCCGTCCAGCGCGCGCCTCGATCACGGCGAAGCGGCCTCTACCGTTGCCGATCAGCCTGTAGGATTCCTTCTCGGCGATCACCTGAATGCCGGCCATGATGTGCTCCCGAAGGCGACACGGTGCGAGCGTACAGCACGACTTTGAACGAGCGTCTCCCTTCGCCAGTTCCTCTGGGCAGCCAGGATCCGGTCGCGGTCCGGTCAGGCGGGCTTGCGGCCAGCCACTCGCACCAGAACACCCGGCACAAAGTCGGTCGTCGTCACATCCCGGAAGCCCGCATCGGTCATGTATTCCACGCACTCGGTGACCGAATGGGCCAGCCCCGTAGAGGCATTTAAGGTTTGCGCCAGCCCCCAGAGCGCAGCATCCGCCGGCCCGCTCCGTGTGGAATCGAGAGCCTCCCCGATCAAGTGCATCTCGCCGCCGGGCAGGAGTGCCTCGAACGCCTTCCGCACCACGGCCCGGATCTGTTCCCGGCCATACATCGGCAGGTTACTGGCCATCAGTATTACATCGGCGCCGACCGGCAAGGGATCCTTGTTGAAATCGCCCGGCACTGCCTCGATACGGTCGGAGAGATCGTTCTCCTTGATGAACTCGCGAGCCACATCGGCAACGGCCGGAAGATCGAACACGGTCGCCCGCAACTGCGGGTGATGTTGGCACGCGACGATACAGTAGGCGCCGGATCCGCCGCCGACATCCAGTAAGCTCCGTCGGTTGGACAGGTCGACCTGCCGGACGAACCTGCGTCCGGCGCCGAGCCCGATGCTGTAGGTCGCCCGGTGATAACGCTGCGCCTCCGCGGCGGTGATGTTTGCGACTGACTTGTTGTCGGCGAGTGGCGGTCCCGGCCGGCGCAGGTGCTCGACGAGCCGGCCCCACTCGTTCCAGTCGGGCTTGGTGAACAGCAACCAGGGGCCCGCATAATTGGGTTCGCCTTCGATCAGGAAGCGCGCGACGTCGGGCGCCGGCCGCAGGCGTTCGCCATCGCGCTCGATCAGCCCCAGGCCAATACAGGCGATCACGATCCGCTCGCCGTTCGGCGGCGCGAGGCCAAGGGCATCGATCAGCTTCGCCTCGGTGTCGGCGCCACGGGCGAGCTTGGTAAAAAGTCCGAGTTCGACCGCAGCCATTAACGTCGCCGACTCGCGATAGGCGCGAGCCATCCGTTGCAGCCGGAACGTGGTGGGGCGATGTTCGGTCATTGCGGTAGACTTTCAGCCGTAGCTTCGCGACATGCCTTCGGCCGGATCCATGTGGGCGCCGTAGGGCGGGATTGGATAGCGAAGGCCGACCCGGGCCAAACCTTCCAGCCCCTGGATCCCGCGGGCGAACTCCTCCGGTGGCAGCGCGATCAGCATCTCGTCGTCGGCAACGCCGCCATAGCGGCGCTCGGCATAACAGGGGATGGAGATCGAAGTTTCCCGCGTTAGCAACGCCTTGCCCCAGGAATCTGCACAGGCGCTCTCGCCGGTGATCGACATGTCATAGCGCTTGTAGCGTTTCCATTGCAGGCCGTTTACGAACAGAATGATCTGCCCCGGCGTGCCGTAGAACAGCACGATGTCCGGTGGGTCCAGCCGGCCCGAGCGGAGCGGCGACACTACGGTTGCTACGTACTTGCCGTAAGTCTGGCGCGGCATCTGCTGCTGATGCGCGTGTGCGGCCTCTTGGTTCTCGAACCAGACGCCGTTCATCCGCTCGCCCGACAACGTCGGTTCGTCCGGCAAGTCGATCCCCAGAACGCCGCCGCAATTGGAGTTCGGGCGCACGTTCTCGGTGGTAATTCCGAGCGTGAAGCCGGCCATGCGCGCCTGTGTCACCAATTGGCAGGTTGTATGGAACCGTCCCGGCTTGGGTCGGCGCAGCCCGGGCACCCTTTCCATCTCCTCGACGGTCTCGAACTGCTTCATGCCGATCGGCAGCGTCCGGATCTTCAGAAGATCGTGCAGCTTCGCCGCCAATTCCTTGAGCTCGGTCGCGCTTACGGTCTTCCCGTCGTTCATTTCTTGCTCCTCGGGCGGATCTCCAGCGCCAACTATAGCGGCAATCCGGAAGCAGCGCCCATCGTTCCGTCAGCTTTCACTGACCCGCGCGACCTGCGGTGCGGTAGGTGCTGCAACCCGGTTGCGATGTAGCTCGGCCTCGCATAGGTTCTGACCGTAGCACCGGAGCGGAATGCACCATGCGGACGTGGCGAAACCGGTAGACGCAGCAGACTTCATTGGAGTGCCCGCGGGGAAACCCACGGCGTAGAACCGCTCAAACTCGGGGAAAGCTACCGGCATGGCCCAAGCCAATCCCGAGCCAAGCCCCGTTCGGGGAAGGTGTAGAGACTAGACGGGCGGCGCCTAAGGCTCCCGGGCTATGGCGAAGGGATAGTCCAGACCACGAACGTCACGGGCGGAAGGGCCCGGGGCGGCGGCGAAAGCCGAAGTGGTACGAAAATCTGCTTCCCCTCGGGGAGTGCGGGTTCGAGTCCCGCCGTCCGCACCAAAATCCCGATCTTCTAGACACTACAAGCCTTGCGAATCTCGCGGGCGAAGCGAAATCGGCTGCGCGCACCGACGGCGCGTCCTGCCTTGTCAGAGCGGTTGCCGCCGGATGCCGTCGTTCGCCGACTGAAGCCCGGTCTCATGTCCGATGCCAGATCCGTCCGACATCAGCCGAGCAGAAGACATCGATAGTCCGGCCGCGGCGGTAATACACCATAGATCACATATCTAAAGGTAATTCCGGTTGTATCGAAAGTGCGTGTGCGCAAAGTTGCATAAATATATATCAATTTGAAGAAAGTTTGTAAGAAATGATCGATAAAAGGTCTGCAGCTCGGCTTGAATACTGTACGGCGCCGCACTAAGGTCATAGCGACCCTCGTGTAACATTAGCGGTATTGCAATCAAACAATGCAAATATCCGGACGAAAGCTCCTGGAAGCTGCAAAACGTGTTGGACGGCAGCAGGCCAAAGGTGAAGGTGGCACCGGAGAGGGCCTCCGCGGGTTAACCGATGCGCAGATCCTCGAACTGATCGCGGCCGATGCCGAGAGCCGAAAGCAGGCTCATCGCGAGCGGATGCGCCGCTACTATCAAGAGCGTGTCGCCCGTATGGCCCAGGGCAAGGTCGTGGCCAGTCCGCCAAAGAGCCGACCCCGTAAGGCGAGCCGGCGGACACCGGGCTCCACTTGAGCGGTCTGTAACGTCCCAACGCGGGTGGCTGTGACCGCAGTCGCCATTCTGCCGCGCCCGATCCGATAGCTGGCGTAGAGCGCTGCTGTCGGACGGGCGATCAAGGAAGGTACTGTTGTCGCGACGCCGGGCGGCCGTGGCCGGCGTTCGCGGCAGCGGCCTTGCCGGCCGTCCGTGGATTGCGGGAGGACGGACGTTCAGGGAGCGTTGGCGTCCCCGGGCGCTGCCGGCGCGACGGTGCGCATCGACCGTATCGCGGTCATGCCGGCGGTCGATGGTCCGCCACTATCGGGCGGCGGCCCTAATTGACGTTGGTGGGTGCCGCCGGCACACCCGCAGCCGGCTTCTCCTGGGAGTTGGTCTCGACGGGCTGGGTTAGGTCTTCAATACGGCTGCGGAGCTTCCCCGTCTTGAAGTCCGTAAGGCGATAGGCCCAGCCTGACGTCCGGGCATTGATGGTCTCGGCTTCGGCAGCGACCTCTTCGACCGTCTTGAACAGGTCGGCCGTCCGGCCCTCGGCCGAATCCTTGCCCGCATTGGCGGAAACGAAGCTGGCCGCCTCCGGGTGCGGCTCGACCGTGTCTGCCTTCACCCGGACCCACATTGTGCCCTCGTCCTCGGTCGCGTCCATTATCAGGCGGAGCCCGTCATAGCTGACAAACTCACCGGTGACCGCAGGTGTCGCGAAATCCAGTTCGGAAGCGGGACGGACATCTTCCAGGATCAGGAAATCGGTGATGCTCGGCAAGGCAGAAAGGTCGTAGGCCGGCTTCGGTTGACGCTCCTCCGGGATCGGCGACCGCAGGCTGTAGTCGCCGGGCGCCGGTTGGTCCTTCGCCACCACGACGCGCTCGCCATCGGCATGGGTGATCGTGACCGTCCAGATGCGTCGCTGGTCTACATTGACGATGTTGCGGTCGAGCCAAGAGACGAGCTGTCTGTCCGGCCGCAGCTCCCCTTCGGCAAGCCAAGCTTGTTCCTCGCCGACGCGCCGCACGAACAGACCGCCACCTTCGCCGGTCGGACGTGCGCGACCGATGATCACATCGGCCAGTAACTCGTCGCCGGCATGCACGGTTACCTGTACCGACTTCGCGTCGGGCGCATCGACATCCTCGACCTGTAACTTGCTGTAAAGTTCCGGTTTCGTCGTGCGCCGTTCGACCGTTTCGATTCGGGCGAGGTTGAGCAACATCCGGCGGAGCTTTTCGAAATCGACCGGGTAGCCGGCCTTGTCCGGCATCACCCACCGATCGTCGGTGCGCTCCAAATTCACCGAGCTTTCGGCGCTGCGAATGGTCACCCGCGTCACCGCATTCACGCGGTCGAGCAGGCCCGGAACGAAGACCTGCCGGGCCGGGCCCGCCTGGCCGGCCTCCTGCCGCTGCTGGATGGCGATGCCGGCACCGGCAATGGCTAGGACCGCAACTCCGACCAGGGCGATGAAGGTGTTTCTGCGCATTTCCGCTCCTTTGCGGCCATCCGCTTCGCTCAGGCCGCCCGCGGCCGGCGACGATATCCGCGGCGAATCATGGCGAGCACAACCGCGACGACCGCCACCAGCAACGGAATCAGGCCGATATTGATCGCCTCGATCCAGTTGGAGAGATTCTCGACGTCCTGGCGCAGCGCGTGCTGCACATCGCGGAGTTCGCGCCGGATGCGGACCGTCTCCGCCCGAAAGTTCTCGATCGCCTCCCTCTGCTCGTCCGTCAGCACGACACCTTCGGCGCCTTCGCTCGGACCCTGCAGCTCGGCGAGCTTCTGTTCGGTGGATCGGAGCGCTGCCAGCAGTTCCTGCTCCTTGGCACGGAAACGCTGTTCCGCCTCACGCTGAATCGCCTGCACCTTCGTGAACGGACGCTGGTAGACGCCGCGGCTGCGCAGCCCGATCAATTCGTTGCTGCCGGTCAGGTTCTCGACTGCGTTGATCAAGAAGGCGCCATTATGGGCATAGGGCATCGCGATGCGTTGTCCGAAGAAGTCTTGGACACGCACCCAGAGCCCGTCGGCCAGCATGTCGACGTCGGCGACGACGATCATGTTGACCGGTGCCGTGGATTCGGCCAGATGCTCCGGCCCGGCCGCCTCGGTCGGCGTGTCTGCAGGAGTGGCCGCATCCTGCCTGTCCTGCGTCTCACCCCCGCCCTCGTCATCGGCCTTCGGCGGGCCGTCGGGGAAGGCACTCTGGACGGTCCCGTGCAGGCGTGCCGCCAGCACCAGGGGTTCGCCGGTGTTCTTGAAGCTGGTGAGGGCCTTGACGGGATTCGCCGTCCCCTGGACCAGAGCCACGTCAACCGTACCCGCGCCCCGGTCACTGGTCACCAGAAGCGGATTCATCTCGATCGTCGCGCCCTCCTTTTTCCGGAGGAAGCCGGGCGAGGCAAGATTGACCTGACCGAGCTGGCTGACGACCGGATCGTCCTGATCGAAATGGTCGCGAGTGAGCGCGAGCCAGAGCGGGTAGTCGACCGCGGCGACGCGCGTGCCGTCTTGGCCCTCAGTCGGCACCTGCACGCGGCGTGCCGCCGTAAGGTCGCCCGCGACCTTGTCGGCCGGCATCTCGACACCCCAGGCGCCGAGCAGCTTCTCGAGGTTGGAACCGTAATCGCCCATGCCGAGGGGCATGCCCGGCTGCGGCATTGCCGCATCCGCTTCGGAGTGCGGGTCGATAAAGACCAAAAGCTGCCCGCCACGCATCACGAACTGGTCGATCGCGTAGAGCATGCTGTCGGCGAGGTTTTTCGGATGGACCAGGACCAGCAGCTTCACCGATTCCGGGATGCTGTCGCCCGAGGCCGAGATCGTCTCTACCTCGAAGGACTGCCGGAGCTGGTTGTAGACGATCCATGAATCGTCGGTGCCGGCGCGGCGGGCGTAGGGTGTGCCGGCCATCGGTAGCGAGGTGATGAGGCCGACGACCGGCTTCTCCAGGGTGGCGAGGTCGTGAATGATCCGCGTCAGGTCGTACTCCAGCAGGTTCTCCCGCGACTGGTCGAAGAAGGGGATCACCTCGCGCTCGTCGACGCTGTTGGTGGCGGCGAGCCCGAAATAGACCAGCTCACCGCCCTGATCGACCGGTACGCCCTGCAAGCCGTAGGCGACGGCGCGGTCTTCCGCCTCCGAGAATGGTTCGGGGTCATAGACTTCGAGGCGCACCTTGCCGTTGGAGCGATTGGCATACTCCTCGAGCAGGTCACGGACCCGCTGGGCATAGAGGCCCACCGACGGGATTTCGCGCCCGAGCCGCTCGGAGAAGTAGAAGCGCAGCGTGATCGGCTCGTCGAGCTGGTTCAGGACGGAGAGCGAGCCTTCCGAAAGCGTGAACAGCTTCTCCTCGGTCAGATCGACCCGAGCCGTCTTGAGGAACGTGTTCGAGACGATCAGCACTGCCGCGAAGAGCACGGCAATGAGAACGAGGCTCAGCCCCGAATAGATCCTGCGTTGCCGGATGCGCGAGGCGTCCATGCGCTCAGTCCGCTTTCTTGAGGTCGACGACGATCACCGTGGCGGCAAGCCAGGCCGCGATCAGCGCCGCATAGAAGACGATGTCCCGGGCGTCGATCACGCCCTTGATGATCGCATTGAAGTGGGTGAGGAAGCTGAAGGAGGCGATGGTCTCGATCAGCGCTCGCGGTGCCCAGTCCCCGAAGAAGGACAGCAGAGCGGCCGAACCGCTGACGGTGAACAGGAAGCAGACCGCGACCGTCAGCACGAAGGCGATCACCTGGTTGCGGGTCAGCGCCGACAAGCAGCAGCCGATCGCAAGATAACCGCCCGCCATCAGGAAGCTGCCGACATAGCCCGCCAGGATGACGCCGTTATCCGGGTCGCCGAGCCAATTGACGGTTAGCCAGAGCGGAAAGGTCAGCAGCAGTGCGATACCAGCAAAGGCCCAGGCGGCCAGGAACTTACCGAGTACGGCCTGCGTCAGGGTGATCGGCAGGGTCAGGAACAGTTCGATGGTACCGGTCTTCCGCTCCTCGGCCCAGAGCCGCATGGCGATGGCGGGCATCAGAAAGAGGTAAAGCCAGGGATGGAAGCCGAAGAAGACCTGCAGGTCCGCTTGACCACGTTCGAAGAAGTAGCCGACGTAGAAGGTGAGCGCGTTCGCCAGTACCAGGAAGATCACGATGAAGATGTAGGCGACCGGTGTGGCGAAGTATCCGGCCAGCTCCCGCCGGAACACGGTGAGCAGGTTATGCATGGCCGCGCGCCTCCTCCGTGGCCGTCTCCCGCGGCGGCGGCAGCATCGGCGGCGCGCCGCCCGCGGGCGGCGCCGCCGCGATGCCGCCGCCGGTGATGGTGCGGAACACGTCCTCGAGGTCGCCCCGTTCGGCGGTCACTTCCAGGGCCGGCCAGCCATGCGCCTGAACCAGCTGGTTGACGTTCCCGAAGATGGGTTGGCCGTCGCGAGGCAAGGCGACCAGCTTGACGGTGCCGCCGCGTGGCGCCTGACGCTCCACCTCCGACACCACGTCCAGGCTCTCCAGTGCATGTCCGGCCGCGTCTGCCAGTTCGCCCGGAACCGTGATCGAGACCGCGTTGTGGTAGCGGGAGCGAGCCGCCAGTTCGGCGGGCGTGCCGTCGGCGACGATGCGGCCGCCGGCGATGATGACGGCCCGCGTGCACACGGCGCTTACCTCCTCGAGGATGTGAGTCGAGATGACGATCGCCTTTTGGGGCGCCATCTGCTGAATAAGCAGTCGGACCTCGTGCTTCTGGTTCGGGTCAAGGCCATCGGTCGGCTCGTCGAGGATCAGCACTTCGGGATCGTGCAGCAGGGCCTGAGCAAGGCCGACGCGGCGTTTGAAGCCCTTGGACAGGGTGTCGATCGGCTGGTCGAGAACGTCGCGCAGATTGGTCATGTCCACCACGCGGGAAATCGCCCTGCGCCGGGCACCTCCGGAGAGGCCGCGTGCCGACGCCACGAAGCCGAGAAAGGCGTAGGGCGTCATATCGCCGTAGAGCGGCGCGCCCTCGGGGAGATAGCCGAGGCGCCGGCGCGCCTGGATCGGTTGGTCAAACACGTCGAAGCCGGCGATGCTGGCACTGCCGGAACTCGGCCGCAGGAAGCCGGTGATCATCTTCATCGTGGTCGATTTCCCGGCACCATTGGGGCCGAGAAAGCCCAGCACTTCGCCCCGGGGGACGGTCAACGACACGCGATCGACCGCGGTAATCGATCCGAATCGCTTCGTCAGGTCCCTGGTCGCGATCATCTCGACCATCGAGCGATGCTCCCTTCACGAATGGCATCCGGCCATGCCGGGAGCCGCTGTTTACGGCGGCGAGGCCACCTTGCAAAGTTACGGATTGTTAAGGCTCCTCCCGGCCGGCCGCGTCTTCTACCGGAGCCGCCGCGCCGGGGCAACCCGGCGGCTCGGCCGCCGTCATGGCGCTCGCCTCGGACGCCCAGCCGGCCGGGCTCCCGCTCTCGCCGGCGGGCCGCGGCGGAGTCGCCATTCGTCGTCAAACGTCAACATTCGCCAACAAACGTCGCCATTCTCGGGGGCGCGATGCCGACGCGGCGCCGGCGTCGGGCGGCGGACCGCAACTGCCGTCGGCCGCGACTTGTCGCCACCGTGGCACAAAGTAGGAAAAAATGCAAGGCGTGCGACACTGTCCCGGTCCGACGCATTTCCGGATACCTTGGTACAGTCTCGAATGTGTTGGGCCTGTGGGCGCCGTGAGCGGCGCTTGACCGCGCGGAAGGGGGCTGGTTGAGTCGTGGTCCGCGCCGGCGGGGAAAGGGGCAATAATGTCGAAATCGGATGAATTGATCCGTCTGTCGGCCTGTGAGGCGGTCGCACTTCTCGCCAAGGGGGAGGTGACTCCGCTCGAGCTGATCGATGCGGCCGCCGAGAGGATCGCTGCCGTGGAGCCGGCAGTCAACGCGCTGCCGACGCTGTGCATCGAGCGGGCGCGGGATCACGCCAAGCGGCTGATGGCGAGCAAGGATCCGCTCCAAGGAGGGGCACCGGGCTGGCTCGGCGGATTGCCGATCGCGATCAAAGACCTGATCGACGTTGCCGGGGTACGGACCACCTACGGCTCCCCGATTTTCGCCGACCATGTCCCCGAGGTCTCGCACCCGCTGGTGCAGCGGTTGGAGCAGCGCGGCGGTATCGTCGTCGCCAAATCCAACACCCCGGAGTTCGGTGCGGGCGGCAATACATTCAACGAGGTGTTCGGGCGCACGCTCAATCCCTGGAACACCTCTTTGACCTGCGGTGGGTCCTCGGGCGGGGCGGCGGTGGCGCTGGCGACCGGCGAAGTGTGGCTGGCACATGGCTCGGATCATGGCGGGTCGCTGCGGAAGCCGGCCGCCTTCTGCTCGGTCGTGGGCCTACGACCCAGCCCGGGCATTGTGCCGCGCGGTACGGTCAACAACCTGTTCAGCCCCAGTTCGGTGCAGGGGCCGATGGCCCGCAACGTGCCGGATCTCGCGCTGTTCTTGGACGCGATGGCCGGCCGGCATTCGAGCGACCCGCTGTCGCAGCCGGCGCCCGAACGCAGCTATCTCGACGCGGTCAGGGCTGCATTGGGCGGGGAGAGCGGCGCGGCGCCGAAGCGCGTGGCCTGGACGCCGGATCTCGGCGGATTGGTGCCGGTGGCCGCGGAGACGAAGGCGATCTGCGCGGCGGCCGCCCGCCGCTTCGAGGAGTTGGGGGCGGTGGTCGAGGAGGCCAGTCCGGACTGCGGCCAGATCGGCGAGGCCTTCCAGATCTTGCGGGCGATGATCTTCGTCGTGGATCGGGCACCGCTGCTGGAGCGGCATCGCGACAAGATCAAGCCGGACATCATCTGGAACACGGAGAAGGGGCTGAAGCTGACGCCGGCCGAGATCGGCTGGGCGGAGCGCGAACGGGCGGCGTTCTATCGTCGGATCCTCACCTTCTTCGAAAGCTACGACCTGCTGCTCTGCCCCGTCGCCGTAACTCCGGCCTTCGACGTCAATCTGCGCTTCGTCGAGAGTGTCGACGGCAAGAAGTTCGACAATTATATCGCGCCGTCGCTACCGACCTCGGCGATCACCATGAGCGCCTGTCCGGCGATCAGCGTGCCGGCCGGTTTCGACCGGTTCGGCCGGCCCGTGGGCCTGCAGATCGTCGGGAAGCCCCGGGGGGAGGCTGGCCTGCTTCAGGCGGCCGCCCTGTTCGAGCGTCTGACCGGGCTCGATCGACTGCTGCCGATCGACCCGCGGCCGGGAACCGTTCCGGAGGAGTGAGCCGGCGGGGTACGAAAAATTGCACAGGGAGGGGCAGGGATGGCGGACAATTCCGAACTGATTCGCCTGACCGCGCGCGCCGCGGTCGATCTGCTGAAGCGAAGAGAAGTGACGCCGACCGATCTGATCGACGCGGCGGTGGCGCGCATCGAGGCGGTCGACGGGCAGGTGAACGCTCTTCCGATCCGCTGCTACGAGCGGGCGCGCGAGCGCGCGCTGCGGCTGATGGGCGATAGCTCCGACGAAGTGGAGCGGGCGCATCCCGGCTGGCTGGCCGGGCTGCCGATCGCGATCAAGGATCTCATGGACGTGGCCGGTGTGCCGACGACCTACGGCTCGCCGGTCTATGCCGACAACGTCGCGAAACGGTCCGACGTGCTGGTGGAGCGATTGGAGCGACGGGGCGGGGTGGTGCTCGCCAAATCGAGCACGCCGGAATTCGGTTCGCTGCCGGTGACCTGGAACCCGCTGCATGGCCATACGCGTACGCCTTGGGACACGCGCCTGTCGGCCGGCGGCTCGTCGGGCGGTGCGGCGGCGGCCCTCGCCGCAGGCGAGGTGTGGCTTGCGCACGGTTCGGACATCGGCGGGTCCCTGCGGATTCCGGCAGCGTTCTGCGGCGTAGTCGGGTTGCGGCCGAGCTTCGGGCGGGTACCGCGAATGCCGTCCGGCCGCGCCTTCAACCCGATGGCGGTGCAGGGGCCGATGGCGCGCAACGTTGCCGACTGCGCCCTGTTTCTCGATGCGATGGCCGGCTATTGGGCCGGTGACCCGCTGACCCTGCCGGCACCGGAGCGGACTTACCTGGAGGCGGCGCTGCATCCGCGCCCGCCGAGGCGAGTCGGCTTCAGCCCGGACCTGGGCTGTGCGCGGGTCGATGCCGATGTGCAGGCGATCTGCGCCGCGGCAGCGCAGCGATTCGCCGAGGCGGGTGCCGTGGTCGAGGAGGCCGGACCGAACCTTTCGGGGTTCGAGCGCGCCTATGCGGTCTTGTTCCAGATGAGCTTGCTGCCCGATCGCGAGACCCTGGTGCGCGACCATCGCGATCGTACGTTCCCCGGGATCGTAGATGCGGTGGAGAGGGCGAAGCGGCTGACGGGCGACGACATCGCCCAGGCCGAGCGTGACCGGGCTGCGTTGTTCGCGCAGATGGCCACCTTCTTCGAGACTTACGACGTGCTGGTCACCCCGACGGTGACGACCCCGCCGTTCCCGGTCGAGCAGCGCGGGCCGGGGCCGCAGGAGCGGGTATCGCTGGAGTACGATTTCGATTGGATCGCGCCGTGCACGGCAACGGTGCTGACCGGCTGCCCGGCAATTGCGATCCCGGCCGGATTGACGCGCGACGGCCGGCCGGTCGGCCTTCAGATCATCGGCCGCCCCCGCGACGAAGCCGGCATCATCGAGGCGGCGGCGGTGCTCGAGCCGTTGCTGGGACTCTCCCAGCGCCTGCCCATCGAGCCGCAGATGGGGGCGGCCTGAGAATCGGGGTGTGTTCCGTCTCCAGGCTCGGGCCGCGGAGTGCTACACTCGCGGACCCGAGGCGGTGTCGGGCAACATCTCCCAACTATCGCCGACCAAGGTCAGGCAGCTCACGCCGGTCGGCAACGTGACCAGGATGGTCCAGGTCCCCGTTTCGCGCGAGGCGAACACCTCCAGAAGCGTGCCATTGCCCTGCAGGCCTTGTGCGACCGGTCTCTCGTGGAAGTTCTGGGTCAATTCGCCGACCACCGCAGCCCGATCGTCGCACAGGAACTCCTCGGTCGCCATGCCCGGCCCGGTCTCCGCGGCAGCGGGCGTGTCGGCCGCCGGCAAGGCGGCGTAGGCGGCGAGCGCGGCAACAAAGCCGACGAGGCCAGCATAGATTGGCTTCATGCGGTGTCTCCATCTACCGAGGGAAGAGGGCCGGGCCGCCCCCCGTTCGGCCGGCAAAACCTCACCCGGTGTCGTTATCAACGATTCCCACAGGCTTTCGATCCAAAGGAGCGGTCCGCCTCCCCAAATTTCCTTGACAGTGGCGGACGGAACGCGCCGCGGCGCCCGAGCCGGGCGCAACTTGCTGCGGGACGGACCGTTCGTTAGAGTGCGCCGCCCTGGCGAGACACCCTGACGAGCGAGACCGGACATGGCGGACGCGGCGACTGCAGCGGAGCGGCGCGGTTATTTCCTCGAGGACCTCTCTGTCGGGATGGCAGCGAGCTTCGCGAAGACCGTGACCGATGCCGACATCGTGCTCTATGCGGGTATCTCGGGGGATACGAACCCCGTCCATATCGACGACGAGTATGCCGCCGGCACCCCGTTCAAGGGGCGCATCGCCCACGGCATGTTGACGGCTGCCTTCATCTCAGCGGTGCTCGGCGCGATCTTGCCGGGGCCGGGCGCGATCTATCTCAGTCAGACGTTGCGCTTCAAGGCGCCGGTCCGGCCGGGCGATACGGTTCGCGCAACGGTGCGGGTCACGGCCATCGACCCGCCGCGTCGGCGGGTGACGCTGGATACGGTGTGTGCCGTCGGCGGCAAGGTCGTCGTCGAGGGCGAGGCGCTCGTCATGGTGCCGTCGCGCGCCTGAGCGCGGCGGTCGGCCGGGAGTCAGGACCGCGCCCATGCGGATCTTCCGTCATTACACCGGCCTGCCCGAGGATGCCCGGGGCGCGGTCGTTGCACTGGGGAACTTCGACGGTGTCCATCGCGGACATCAGGCGGTGATCGCCGAGGCCGGCCGGATCGCGCGCGAACGGGGCGCGCCGCACGGCGTCGTTACTTTCGAGCCGCATCCACGCACGGTTTTCCGGCCAGACGATCCGCCCTTTCGCCTCTCCTCCTTTCGCAGCAAGAGCCGGTGGATCGAGCCGCTCGGGGTCGATCTTCTGTTCATGCTGCATTTCGACCTCGCCTTCGCCAGCCAGACGGCGGAGGACTTCGCGCAGCAGGTACTGGGAGCCGCGCTGGGGGTGCGGCACGTGGTCGTCGGCGAAGACTTCCGGTTCGGGCATCACCGCATCGGCTCTGCCGAGACCCTGTCGGCACTCGGCCGGGCCGCTGGCTTCGGCGTCACCGCGGTTCCGCCGGTCCGGGCCGAGGGTGTCGAGATCTCCTCCACCCGCATCCGTGACCATTTGCGCGCCGGCCGTCCGGAAGCCGCCGCCGCGCTGCTCGGCCGCTGGTGGGAGATCGAAGGCCGGGTCGAGCGGGGTGATCAGCGCGGCCGGACAATCGGCTTTCCGACCGCCAATGTCCGGCTCGGAGACTTTCTGGCGCCCGCGACCGGCGTCTATGCGGTGCGCGCGGGCATCGACGAGGGCGAGGCGACCGAATGGTTCGGAGGTGTCGCGAATTTCGGCCGCCGGCCGACGGTGGACGGCCGCAAGCTGTTGCTCGAAGTCCATCTGTTCGATTTCGCGGGCGACCTCTACGGCCGGCATCTCCGGGTGCAGTTCCTGTCCTTCCTGCGGCCGGAACGCAAGTATGAGAGCTTCGAGGCCCTCAAGGCGCAGATCGTCCGCGATGCCGAAGCGGCGCGGCACCTTCTCGCGTCGGCCCCGTCGGCCCCGCCGACCTGACCGGCGCACCGGCACGAGCGGCCTGCTCCATCTCTTTTCTTTGCTTGTCGGAACCTCGCGGCTTGCCCGACGATCCCGACCATTCTCTTTGCGGCAAAGGATTTCGCACGACGCTGCGGGGCGAAGTCGTGCCCCCGCCGGCCCCCTTTTCTTGACGCTGCACGGTCCCGCGCCTAGGTTGCCCCGCCTGGGCCAAGAGCGAACCATGACCGAAGACTATCGATCGACCGTGTTCCTGCCGCGGACCGAATTTCCGATGCGCGGGAACCTGCCTCGGCGCGAGCCGGATCTGCTGCGGCGCTGGGAGGAGATGGACCTCTATCGCCGCCAGCGCGAAGCGTCGGCCGGGCGCGAGAAGTTCATCCTGCACGACGGCCCTCCTTACGCCAACGGCCATATCCACATGGGCACCGGCCTCAACAAGGTGCTCAAGGACGTGATCAACCGTGCCCAGCAGATGCTGGGCAAGGACGCCAACTACGTTCCCGGCTGGGATTGCCACGGGCTTCCGATCGAGTGGAAGGTCGAGGAGAGCTACCGTGCCGCGGGCAAGAACAAGGACGAGGTTCCGATCGTCGAGTTCCGGCGCGAATGCCGCGAGTTCGCCGAGAAATGGATCGCCATCCAGCGCGAGGAATTCCAGCGCCTGGGCGTGATCGGCGATTGGCAGAATCCCTACACGACCATGGCCTTCGCCGCCGAGGCGCAGATCGCGCGCGAGATCGCGAAGTTCGCCATGAACGGGGGTCTCTATCGGGGCTCCCGACCGGTGCTGTGGTCGGTGCCGGAGCGAACAGCCCTGGCGGACGCCGAGGTCGAATATCACGACCACGTCTCGCCGACCATCCACGTCGCCTTCCCGATCCTGCGTCCGGCTCCGGCCAGCGGCCTGCACGAGGGGGCTGCCATCGTCATCTGGACGACGACACCCTGGACCATCCCGGGCAACCGGGCGATCGCGGTCGCGGCCGAAGCCGAATACCTGCAGATCCGCGTGACCGGCGTGGGCGAGGGGGCTCGGGTGGCGCCGGGGCGCGAGATCGTGGTCGCGGCGCCGCTGCTCGAGAGCGTGTGCCGCGAATGCCGGATCGCCGGGCACGAGGTGGTCGGCCGCACGAAGGGGGTCGCGCTGGTCGGGACGGTCTGTGCCCACCCGCTGCGCGGCCAGGGCTACGACTTCGACGTGCCGGTTCTCGCGGCGGACTTCGTGACCATGGACCAGGGCTCGGGCTTCGTGCACATCGCGCCGGGCCACGGTGCGGACGATTTCGAGCTCGGCTCGGCTAACGGAATCGAAGTTCCGAACACGGTCGGTGAGGACGGCGGCTTCTATCCGCATGTGCCGCTCTTTGCAGGACGGCGCGTGTTGACCGACGACGGGAAGGAAGGGGACGCGAACGGCGCCGTCATGGGGGCGCTGGAGGAGGCCGGGGCACTGCTGTCGCGGGGCCGGTTGCGCCACAGCTACCCGCATTCCTGGCGGTCGAAAGCGCCGCTGATCTTCCGCAACACGGCGCAGTGGTTCATCTCGATGGAGACGAACGACCTCCGCGCCAAAGCGCTCGCGGCGATCGAGGCGACCCGGTTCGTGCCCGCCAGCGGACGCAACCGGCTCTACAGCATGGTCGAGAGCCGGCCGGACTGGTGCATTTCCCGCCAACGCGCCTGGGGCGTGCCGATCCCGGTCTTCGTGCATCGGCCGACCGGCGAGATCCTGCGCGATCCCGCGGTGTTCGAGCGCATCGCACAGGCCTTCGAGCGGGAAGGGGGCGACGCCTGGTTCACCTCCGATCCCGCGCGCTTCCTGGGTGCCGATTACGACCCCGCGGAGTACGAGCAGGTTCGGGACATCGTCGAGGTCTGGTTCGAGTCCGGCTCGACCCATGCCTTCGTATTGGAGCAGCGACCGGATCTGCAATGGCCGGCTTCGCTCTATCTCGAAGGCTCGGACCAGCATCGCGGCTGGTTCCATTCCTCACTGCTGGAGTCGTGCGGCACGCGCGGCCGGGCGCCCTACGATGCGGTCCTCACTCACGGTTTCGTGCTCGACGAGCAGGGCCGTAAGATGTCGAAGTCGCTCGGCAACGTGACCGCCCCGCAGCAGGTCGTCGGGCAGTACGGTGCCGACATCCTGCGCATCTGGGTCGTGAGCTCGGATTATTCCGAGGACATCCGGATCGGGCCGGAGATCCTGAAGCACCAAGCCGATCTGTACCGCCGCGTCCGCAATACGTTCCGCTACCTGCTCGGCAGTCTGGACGGTTTCTCGGAGCGCGAGCTTGTCCCTTGCGAGACGATGCCGGAGCTCGAACGATTCGTGCTGCACCGGCTGTGGGAACTCGACCGGCTGATCCGACGCTGCGTCGACGATTTCGAATTCCATACCATGTGGACGGCGCTGCACAATTTCTGTGCGGTCGACCTGTCGGCCTTCTATTTCGATATCCGCAAGGATTCGCTTTATTGCGACCGGCCGGACGCGCTGCGGCGGCGCGCCTGCAGGACGGTCCTGGATCAGCTGTTCCGGTGCCTGACCGCTTGGCTGGCGCCGATCATTTGCTTTACCGCGGAGGAGGCGTGGCTGGCCCGGACTGGGTCCGGGCCGGGCAACAGCGTGCATCTGCAGACCTTCCCGCGCATTCCGGACGCATGGCGGGACGACGCGCTTGCCGCGCAGTGGCACACGGTACGGGCCTTGCGCCGCGTCGTGACCGGCGCGCTCGAGCTGGAGCGGGCCGAAAAGCGGATCGGCTCCAGCCTCGACGCGGCCCCGATCGTCTACATCGGCGCCGAATACAGGGCGGCGCTGCAGGGGCTCGACCTCGCCGAGATCGCGATCACGTCGGGTGCGACGTTGAGCGATGCTGCGGCCCCCGAAGGCGCGTTTACGCTGCCCGACGTACCGGGGGTCGCGGTCGTGTCGCGCCCGGCGGAGGCGGCGCGATGCGAGCGGTGCTGGCAGCGCCTGCCGGACGTCGGCAGCGATCCGGTGCACCCGACGCTGTGCGGTCGCTGCGCCGATGCGGTAACCCACCTGCGCGCTGCCGCGGCCGAGTAGGCTGTGGCCGATGCGGTTGGGGCTCGCGGTCGCCACCCTGGTGGTGGTGCTCGACCAGGTCAGCAAGTGGGTGATCCTCGTCTGGGTCATGGACCCGCCGCGATCGATTCCGGTCCTCCCGGTCTTCAACCTCGTCCTGGTGTGGAATCGCGGCGTCAGTTTCGGGGTGTTCGGCGGCGGCCTCGTGCCGCCCTGGGTGCTGGTCGTGCTTGCGGCAGCGATCGTGGTGTTGCTGCTGATTTGGCTGCACCGGGCGGAGACCCGGCTGACGGCGCTGGCGATCGGGATGGTGATCGGCGGGGCGGTCGGCAACGTCATCGACCGGCTTACCCATGGCGCGGTCGTCGATTTCCTGGACTTCCACCTGGCCGGCTATCATTGGCCTGCCTTCAATTTGGCGGATTCGGCCATCACGATCGGAGTCGGCCTGTTACTCGCGGAATCCTTGTTTCCGGGTCGGCAGGCCGTTAAGTAGGCGCAAAAACTTCGAAGGGGCCGCAGGGAGTGTCAATGTTCCGTCCGAGTCCGAGCGCCGCGTTGCTGGGTGCTTCGCTGCTGGTCCTGACCGGCTGCGGAAGCTCCGTCAAGGAGACGTTGGGAATCGAACGTCGCCCGCCCGACGAGTTCACGGTGGTCACGCGGGCGCCGCTCAGTCTGCCACCCGACTATACGCTGCGTCCGCCGCAGCCGGGAGAGCGCCGGCCGCAGGACCCGATGATCCGCGAACAGGCCCGGGAGGTGCTGTTGACGCAGGCCGGAAGCGGCGGGACGGCCGGAGGCGGGATGGAGGGCCTAACGGCCGGCGAGGTTGCGCTGTTGGCCCATGCACGCACGGACACCGCCGATCCGGAAATCCGTCGTCTCGTGGATCGAGAGAGCCAGCTCGAGGCGCGCGACGACCGGAACTTCGTCGAGCGGCTGATGTTCTGGATCGATTATCCGACCCCGGGCACCGTGGTCGACGCGGCCAAGGAAGCACAGCGGCTGCAGGAAAATGCGGCGGCCGGGCGGCCGGTGACGGCGGGTGAGACGCCGATCATCGAGCGCAAGCGGCCGCGCCGGGACGCCAACAGCGTCTTCTAGACCGTCCGGCGCGGCGGCTTCGGCCGGCTTTCGGGAGAGACGGAATTCGGATGCGGACGCATCGGGGCGCAGCCCTTGTTGTCGCGCTGTTGTGGTCGATCGCGGTTTGCGGCGGTCCGGCCTTCGGGGCGATGTTCAACCCGAAGAGCTTCACGCTGAACAACGGCATGCAGGTCGTGCTGGTGGAGAACCACCGCGTGCCGGCCGTGGTGCAAATGGTGTGGTACCGGGTCGGCGCCGCCGACGAGCCGCATGGCAAGTCGGGTATCGCGCACTTCCTCGAACATCTAATGTTCAAGGGTACGCCCGATATCCCGCCGGGACAATTCTCGCGCATCGTCGCCCGGCACGGCGGTCGCGACAACGCCTTCACCACACAGGACTATACGGCCTATTACCAGGTCGTCTCTGCGGATCAGCTCGAACTGGTCATGCGGATGGAGGCGGATCGTATGGCCAATCTCGTCCTTACCGACGAGGTTGTGGCGCCCGAGCGGGACGTGGTGCTGGAAGAACGCCGCGCCCGTGTCGACAACTCGCCTGCGGCCCAGCTCGCGGAGGCGATGGGCGCCACCATGTACTTCCATCACCCCTACGGCACGCCGGTCATCGGCTGGGAGTCCGAGATCCGGGGCCTCAATACGGAGGATGCGCTCGCCTTCTACCGGCGGCACTATGCACCCAACAATGCGGTGCTGGTGGTTGCGGGTGATATCGGCCTCGAAGAGCTGAAGCCGCTCGCGGAGAAATACTACGGGGCCATTCCCCGGCGCCCGGTTCCGCCGCGCGAACGTGTCAGCGAGCCGCCGCACCAAACTGCGCGGCGCGTCGTGCTGACCAGCGAGCAGGTGCGGGAACCATCCTGGCGGAGAAGCTACCAGGCCCCGACCTATCGCACCGCCGAGGCAGGTCGGGCCTATGCCCTCGAGGTCCTGAGCGAGATCTTGGGCGGTGGGGCCATCAGCCGGCTCTACCGATCCCTGGTGGTGGAGCAGGAGCTCGCCGCTGCAGCCGGTTCCTGGTACGACGGTAATGCGTTGGATTTCTCCACGTTCGGCGTTTATGCGACGCCGCGTCCGGCCGGAAGCGTCACGGCCGTCGAGGCGGCCGTCGTCGCCGAGATCGAGAAGCTGCTCGAGCATGGAGTGACCGAGGCCGAGGTTCACGATGCGAAGCAGCGCCTCAAGGCGGCCGCGGTCTACGCTCGGGACGATCTGGAGACAGCGGCCCAAATTCTGGGCACCGCGCTGATGACCGGCCGCACCATCGACGAAGTCGAGGCCTGGCCCGAGCGGATCGGGGCCGTCACCGTGGCCGACGTCGATGCGGCGGCGAAGGCGGTGCTTCAGGAGAGGCTCTCGGTGACCGGCATTCTGCTTCCGGCCGGCCGTGCGGCGACCCCGGCAGCCGCGGTGGCTCCGGTCCCGGTCCCGCCCGCGCGCGACGGTGACGCACCCGCCCAGGCGGGAGGGAGGTCGTGATCTCCGCCATCGCGCGCCGCGTGGCTTCGGTTCTTCTCCTCATCCTGGTCGCCTTGCCCTGGCCCGCGGCGGCGGTCGAGGTGCAGCGGGTCGTGAGCCCGGGCGGCATCGAGGCGTGGCTGGTCGAGGACCACAACGTCCCGGTGCTGGCGGTGAGCTTCGCATTCCGGGACGCCGGCGCCGCGTACGATCCGGAGGCGCGGCGGGGGCTTGCCAACATGGTGTCCGGCCTGCTCGACGAGGGCGCGGGCGATCTCGATTCGCAGAGCTTTCAGAAGCGCCTCGCCGACCTGTCGATTTCACTCGGCTTCAACGCCGGCCGGGACGATTTCACCGGCAGCCTCGCTACGCTGACCGAGAACCGCGAGGAGGCGGTGCGACTCCTCGCCCTGGCGCTGACCGAGCCGCGCTTCGATCCCGAGCCGGTGGCGCGCGTCCGTGACCAGATCCTGATCGCTCTCGCGCGCAGGAGCGTCGATCCGTCCAGCCTTGCCTACCGGACTTGGTTCCGGCTGATGTTCGGTGCCCATCCCTATGGCCGCCCGACGGACGGCGAGACGGAAACCGTGGCGGCGATCCAGTCCGAGGATCTGCACCGCTTCGTCGCGGAACGGTTCGCCCGTGACAATCTGATCGTCGGCGTCGCAGGCGACGTTACGGCGGCGGAGTTGGCAGTACTGCTGGACCGCGCCTTCGGCGGGCTGCCCCCAGCGCCGACGCCGCGCAGGCTGCCGGAGGTGGAGCGCCTCGGCACCGGTGAACTGGTGGTGGTCGAGCGACCGGTTCCGCAGAGCATCGCGGTGTTCGGCCATGGCGGGCTCCGCCGCGAGGATCCGGATTGGTATGCGGCGCTGATCCTCAATTACGTGTTGGGTGGCGGCGGGTTCAGTTCGAGGCTGACCGAGGAGGTGCGGGAGAAGCGGGGTCTGGCCTACGGCGTCTCGACCTCGCTTTATCCCCTCGACCGGGGCGGCCTCGTCCTGGGGCAGGTCGCGACCCAGAACGACAGGGTTGCCCAGTCGATCGAAATCATCCGGGCCGAGTGGCGGCGGTTCGCGGAGGATGGCCCGACGCCTGAGGAGGTCGCGGCCGCAAAGGCCTATCTGATCGGTTCCTTCCCGATCAGCCTGGACAGCACGCGGCGCATCGCGGCGACGCTGGTTTCCATTCAGGAGAATGCGCTAGGTATCGACTATCTCGACCGGCGCAAGGCGTTGATCGAGGGCGTGACGCCAGAGGATCTGAAGCGCGTCGCAGGCAGGTTGTTCCGGGCGGAGGATCTCACCTTCGTCGTCGTCGGCAGTCCGACGGAACTGCGCCCGACGCGGGAACCGCCGCACCCCGGTTGATGCGTTCGGCACGCGGTGCCAAGGTCCGGTGCAGATTGCCGGTACGTGGAGACGATGCATGGCCGACGACTTTCCTTACGAGCAGGTGATCGAGGGCTGCCTCGTGGAGCGGATCGGCGACGGCGGTCTCGGCCGGGAGGCCTTCGACCACCGTCTCGCGGCAACCGCCGGTGCGCTCGAGGCGCTGCGCCGGCACTATGACGGAGGCACCCTGCCGCTGCTGCGCCTTCCCGGGACGCGCGACGATCTGCCGGGAATCGAGGCGCGTGCGGAGTATCACCGCGAACGGGCCGACGACGTGGTGGTCCTGGGGACCGGCGGATCGAGTCTCGGCGGCCAATCGCTCTACGCCTTGGCCGACGCGGGCTTCGGTCCCGGCGGGCACGCACCCCGGCTCCACTTTCTCGACAATGTCGACCCGCACACCTTCGATCATCTGTTCCGGGCCGTCGACCTCGCCAAAACCGACTTCATCGTCATCTCGAAATCGGGAAGTACGGCGGAAACCCTGACGCAGTTCCTGATCTGCCTCGAAGCGTTGGTCGACGCGGTCGGCCGTGGTCGCGCCGCGGATCATGTAACGGCGATCACCGAGCCGAAAGACAACGTTCTCCGACGGCTGGCCGAGGCCTGGGGCATGACCGTCCTCGACCATGATCCCGGAATCGGCGGGCGCTACTCGGCATTGTCGCTGGTGGGCCTGTTGCCGGCCGCGATCGCGGGGCTCGACGTGGCGGCGGTGCGCGAGGGCGCGCATGCGGTGCTGCACGCGACGCTGACGGCGGAGACTCCGGCGGCCTCCGACCCGGCGGTCGGCGCCGCCCTGAACGTCGGCTTGGCCGAGGAGCGGGGGGTGAGCGCCACGGTGCTGATGCCCTACAGCGACCGGCTGGCCTGGTTCGCGATGTGGTTCCGCCAACTTTGGGCGGAGAGCCTGGGCAAGGCCGGCAAGGGAACGTTACCGGTGCGTGCGGTCGGCACGGTGGACCAGCACAGCCAGCTCCAGCTCTACTTGGCCGGGCCGCCCGACAAGATGTTCACCATCGTCCTGACCGAGGCGGCCGGGACCGGGCACGTCGTTTCCCCCGAGTTCGCCTCTGATCCGGCGCTTGCCTACCTCGCCGGCCGGAAGATGGGCGACCTGCTGGACGCGGAGCAGCGTGCGACGGCCGAGACGCTGATCCGCAACGGCCGGCCGACCCGCCTGCTGAAGGTGGGTCGGGTGGACGAGGCAACCATGGGCGCGCTGATGATGCATTACTTCCTCGAGACCATTATCGCCGCGCATCTCTGGGCAGTGGACCCGTTCGACCAACCGGCGGTCGAGGAGGGCAAAATCCTGACTCGGCAATATCTTGGAGAGATGCAGGTACCGGGCCCCCGGGGATGAGCCTCCGTGTTCTGCCGCCGGGGCTGGTGAACCGCATCGCCGCTGGCGAGGTGGTGGAGCGACCGGCCTCGGTGGTCAAGGAACTGGTGGAGAACGCACTCGACGCCGGGGCGCGGCGGATCGAGGTGAGCCTGCGCGACGGCGGCCGTTCGCTGATCGCCGTTGTCGACGACGGTGCCGGAATGGCGCCGGCGGAGCTGGATCTGGCAGTCGAACGGCACGCGACGTCGAAGCTGCCGGATGACGATCTGGTGCGCATCGCCACGCTCGGCTTCCGTGGCGAAGCGCTGCCCTCGATCGGTGCCGTCGCGCGCCTGGCGATTACCAGCCGCCCGCCCGGCGCCGACAGCGCCTGGACGATCCTGGTCGAGGGAGGCACCAAGCGGGCCCCGGCACCGGCCGCGCATCCGCCGGGCACCCGTGTCGAGGTGCGTGACCTGTTCTATGCGACTCCGGCCAGGCTCAAGTTTCTCAAAGCGCCGCGCACGGAGGCACTTGCCGCTTTGGATTGTTTGAAGCGGCTGGCGATGGCCTGGCCGGAGGTCGCCTTCACGCTGCTCGATGACGGCCGGGCATCGTTGCGGCTGGCACCGGCGCAGGGTGAGCTGTTCGCCGCGAGGCTCGACCGCTTGGGCGCCGTGCTCGGGCGCGAGTTCGCCGACAATGCGGTGCCCGTCGACGCCGAGCGGGAGGGCATCCGCCTCACGGGCCACGCCGGACTGCCGACCTATTCGCGCGCCAATACCCTTTCGCAGTTCCTGTTCGTCAATGGCCGGCCGGTGCGCGACCGGCTCCTCCAGGGGGCCGTGCGGGGCGCGTATGACGATCTCGTTCCCAACGGCCGCTACCCTGCGGTGGCACTGTTCCTGGAGGTGCCGCCGGAACTGGTCGACGTCAACGTGCATCCGGCCAAGGCCGAGGTTCGCTTCCGCGAGGCCGCGTTGGTGCGCGGCCTGCTGGTGTCGGCGTTGCGCCATGCGCTGGCCGGGGCCGGACATCGCGCCGCGACGACGGTCTCGGCTGCGGCGCTTGCCGCATTCCGCCACGGTCCCGTATCGTCGCCGAGCTATCCGCCTCGCGGGATGCCGCAGGCGGGCCTCGCGGAGGCGACGGTCGCCTATCAAGCACCGCTGACCGGGACCGTGGTGACCTCGGCGCCACCGCCGGCGGACGAACCGGCCGGAGCGGCCGAGCATCCCCTGGGGGCCGCACGGGCGCAGCTTCACGGCACCTACATCGTCGCGCAGACCGCGGACGGCATCGTGATCGTGGATCAGCATGCGGCGCACGAGCGGCTGGTCTATGAGCGGATCAAGGCGGCACTGGCGGAGGGCGGAGTGAAACGGCAGCTCCTGCTGCTGCCGGAAGTGGTCGAGCTGGACGATGCCGCGGCGGCGGAGCGGCTGGCGGCGCGCGCCGGAGAGCTGGCCGAGCTCGGTCTCGTGCTTGAGGCTTTCGGCACCGGGGCCGTGCTGGTCCGCGAGGTGCCGGCATTGCTGGGGGAGACGGCGGTGCAGGGTCTGGTACGTGATCTTGCCGACGAACTCGCCGCTTTCGACACCGCCGAGAGCCTCCGCGACCGGCTCGATGCCGTCTGTTCGCGGATGGCCTGCCACGGCAGCGTCCGCGCCGGCCGGCGGCTGAACGAGGCCGAGATGAACGCGCTGCTGCGGGAGATGGAGCGCACGCCCTTCGCCGGACAGTGCAACCATGGCCGCCCGACCTACGTTGAACTGAAGCTCGGCGATATCGAGCGGCTGTTCGGACGTCGATAAGGAGATACCGTCGGCCCGATCCTTCTCCCCTCAGTGAAGAGAGGACGAACGGAATGAAACGCTTCAACGGCCCAAGCCTTCCCGCCCTGATCTTCGCGGCACTGATGCCCGTCCTGCCGGCGGCTGCGGCGGTGGCGCAGACCGGGCCGCCAGCAGCGGTTCAACAGCGGCAGCCGACGCCTCGCATCGACGCTGATCGTGACGGCGGCATCGATAGGAAGGAGCTGATCGCCGAGCGCGAGCGGATCTTCGCGCGCTTCGACGCCGACGGCGACGATCGGCTGACCCGGCTCGAGGTGGAGACGGTACGCGACAAGCTGCGTCAAGCCTGGATGATGCGGCACTGGAACTCGCAAACAATGGAAGCGCGCCGGCCGCCGGACCTCGATGTCGACCGGTTCTTCAGCCGCAACGACCGCAATCTCGACGGTACGGTAACCAAACAGGAGTTCCTGGCGGAGGTGGAGGACCGCTTCAAGCGGTTCGATCGCGACGGCGACGGCCGGATCACCGAGGAAGAGGTCCATTCGCCGCCGCAGCCTGCTCCGCAGCAGCGCTAAGAAGCGGCCGAGGTTGCGGGTCCGGTCGGTGACCGGAACGGGCAATCGGGCGGCGCTCGAGGGACCACGGGCACGGCCCCTGCCGCCTCAGGGGTCAGGGGCGTCTCCGAACCGCAGAACCAGGACACGCGCGGCGCCGTAGCGGCGTTCGCGCAGAATTCGAAACCCCGATGGCGGATCAGGTGGCGCGTCGCGCGCTGCCAGTTCGACGGTCGCGAGCCCCGTAGCGGCGAGCCAGCCATTGGCTTGCAGCGCGGTCAGCGCCGGCCAGGCGAGACCGCTGCGATAGGGCGGGTCCAAGAAGACGAGGTCATGGACAGCAACCGCCGGGCCGGGGGCGGTCGCGTCCCGCCGCAGGACTGTGACCCGACCGGTTTCGCCGAGCATTCGCGCCGTTTCCCGGGCCGCTGCGAGCGCGCTCTCGGTCGTGTCGAGCAGCGTGGCATAGGCGGCGCCTCGGGAGATCGCCTCGAACGCGAGCGCACCGGTCCCGCAGAAGGCATCCAACACGCGTGCGCCGGGTAGGGCCGACCCCCCGCCCCGGCCGTAACCGCCATGCTCCAGCATGTTGAACAGTGCCTCGCGAACACGGTCTGCGGTCGGCCGTATCTCCAGGCCGGGCGGCGTGATGATCCTGCGACCTCGGTGCCTGCCACCGACGATGCGCATGGGAAGGATCAGGCGCTCGACGCCGCAGCGCCGCGGCGATCGCGAGCGTTGGTGTCCGGACGTCGGCCGAGCTGCTCGCGCAGGACCCGCGGCGAGACCTCTTCGACGGCGCCTCGCGCGAGATTGCCGAGCTGGAACGGGCCGTAGGCGATCCGGATCAGACGATTGACCGGATAGCCGAGATGCTCCATGACGCGGCGAATCTCGCGATTGCGGCCCTCCTGGAGCGAGACGGTAACCCAACTGTTGTCGCCGCGCTGTGAGTCGACGGTGGCGCGGATCGGGCCGTAGCGGACGCCCTCGATCGTGATGCCCTCGGCGAGGAGGGACAGGTGCGCCGGATCGACCTTGCCGAACACCCGCGCGCGATAGCGGCGCGTCCAGCCGCGCGACGGCAGCTCCAGGTCGCGGGCGAGGGCGCCGTCATTGGTCAGCAAGAGCAGGCCCTCGGAGTTGAGGTCGAGACGGCCGACCGTGACCACCCGTGGCAGCTCGGGCGGCAGCCGGTCGAAGATCGTGGGCCGGCCCTGCGGGTCGCGATTGCTGGTCAGCAGGCCGCGCGGCTTGTGATAGCGCCAGAGCCGCGTCCGCTCGGCGGTGGGCAGCGGCTTGCCGTCCACCGTGATCCGGCTTTCCGGCGTCACGACGACGCCCGGGCCGGTCAGGATCGTACCGTCGACGGCGACCCGCCTTTCGGCGATCCAGCGCTCCGCCTCGCGCCTGGAACATAGGCCGGCGCGCGCGAGGCGCTTGGCGATGCGCTCGCCACGCTCCGGGCGCTCTTGGCTCATCGTGTCGCCTCGACCAGAGCGGCGAAGATCTTCGGGTCGGCCGGGTTGATCGCGTATTCGGGGTGCCACTGAACCCCCAGGCAGAAGCGGTAGCGCGGCGCTTCGATCGCCTCGATCACCCCGTCGGGAGCTGTCGCGGAGATCACGATGTCGTCCGTCGCATCCTTGGCTGCCTGATGATGGGCGCTGTTGACCGGCAGTGCCTCGGCGTCTCCGGTGATGCGGTGCAGCAGGGTACCGGGCGCGACGCGCACCGTGTGTCCGGGCTCGGTGCGAGGATTGGGCTGCTCGTGCTGTAGCGCGCCCGGTACCTCGTCGGGGATGTGCTGGATCAGCGTGCCGCCGAGGACGACATGCAGGAGCTGCTGGCCGCCGCAGATGCCGAGCACCGGCATGTCCCGCTCGAGCGCGCCGCGCGTGACGGCCAGTTCGAAGGCGGTCCGTTCGGCTTTGAGTGTGACACTCGGATGGCGCGTGGTGGCGCCGAATAGGGCCGGGTCGATGTCGAAGGCGCCGCCGGTGACGACGAGGGCATCGATCCGGTCCAGATAGGACTCCGCGAGCATGGTCTCGTGCGGCAACATGACTGGCAGGCCGCCGGCCGAGACGACGCTCGCGGCGTAGTTGCGGCGAAGTGCGTACCAGGGCAGCTTCGAATAGCCGCCCGGTTCCTCCGCGTCGAGAGTGATGCCGATGACAGGACGTCGGGTCATGGCGGCAATGTAAGGACCGATCCGGAGCGGGGCAATTGCGGAGGCCGGGGATTGACGCCGGCCGACGTCTTCTGTCGACATGTGCGCATGACGGTGAAGGAGCGGCCGACCCCGATGGACCTGGCCCTCGCCGAGGCGGAACGGGCCGCGGCGGCCGGCGAGGTGCCGGTCGGGGCGGTACTGGTGGACGGGCGCAGCGGTGCCGTCCTGGCCCGGGCCCACAACCGCGTCGAGACCGACAACGATCCGACTGCGCATGCCGAGCTGTTGGCGATCCGGGCGGCGGCTACAGCGCTCGGCACGCCGCGCCTGGCGGGCTGTGACCTCTATGTGACGCTGGAGCCCTGTCCCATGTGCGCGCAGGCGATCGCCTTTGCCCGCATCCGCAGGCTCTATTTCGGCGCCGGCGATCCGAAGGGGGGCGGGGTCGAACATGGGCCGCGGATATTCGACCAGCCGAGCTGCCACCATCGACCGGAAGTCTATGGCGGCATCCGGGAGCGGCGTGCAGCGGAGTTGCTACGGGGCTTCTTCCGGGTCAGGCGCGGGGAAGCGGCGGCGCAACGGACGGGCGAGGCGGGCGGCGGCGAGCGCCGCGATCAGCCCGGTCACGATCCCGGCCACTCCCGCGGCGAGCGGTGGGACCTCTGAGGCCAGGGTGACCACGGCGACCGGCGTGTCGGCTGGATCGGCTTCCTGCGAAGCCGGGAGCTCGGGCATTGCCGTCTCCGGGGCGACAGGAGCGTCCGTCGGCGCCATCGCCGGTTCGCCGGTCGGGCAGAGCCGGGCGGCGGCGTAAAGGAACCAGGGTGCCACCTCGAGCGCGAGAATGTTCGGATCCTGATGCACCATGCCGGTCAGTACCGCGTGCATCTTCTCGATGCCCTGATCGTGGACGCACCGGACGAACTCGGATTCCCGCTGCGGGTCGGCTCGTAGCAGGTCCATCAGGCCGCTGAGATAGGCGCCGCGGTCGCGATCCGAGAGCTCTCCGAAATACTGGCGCAAGGTCAGTGCTTCCCCGGTCCCGGGGAGCAGGACGGTAAGCATGACCGTTGCCAGCGCCGCCCGTTGCAGCCGGCCGCGAGCTCTGATGAGATATCGGCCGGGACCGATGCTCCCGGGGAAGACCAAGTTCGTGCCCATCAACGTTTCGCCATTGACGCCGGTGTTCGGTGCCGAGATCGAGGGGGTCGACCTGACCCGCGCCGTCGACCGGGCCACTTTCGCCGAGATCCGGGCAGCCTTCGAGGAATATTCGGTCCTGATCTTTCGTGGCCAGCCTCTCGACGATGCACAGCAGATCGCCTTCAGCGAGTGCTTCGGGCCGCTCGAGGTCACGGTCAAGGCCAACCCGGCAGGCGGTACGACTTTCGCGCGGCAGTCGAACCTCGATATCCGTACCGGGGAGATCATTCCGCCGAACGACCGGCGCATGATCTATCAGCGCGCCAACATGCTCTGGCACAGCGACAGCTCGTTCAAGCCGGTACCGTCGCTCTGCTCGCTGCTCTCCGCCCGCGAGGTCCCGCCCGAGGGCGGCGATACCGAGTTCGCGAGCATGCGCGCTGCCTACGATGCCTTGCCGGTCGAGACGAAGCGGCGGATCGAGGGGCTGGCCGCGGAACACAGCCTCGCCTACTCGCGCAGCCAAGTCGACCCGACCGTCATGACCGAGGAACAGAAGGCGGAGGTTCCTCCGGTGCGCCAGCCGCTGGTCCGGGTCAATCCGGTCAACGGGCGCAAGGCGCTCTTCATCGGAGCCCACGCTTCGCACATCGTCGGCTGGCCGTTGGACGAGGGGCGGACATTGCTGCAAGATCTGCTGGCCCATGCGACGCAGCCGCCGTTCTGCTATGGCCACCGCTGGCGCGAGGGCGACCTCGTCGTCTGGGATAACCGGGCCGTGCTGCATCGTGCAACGCCCTACGACACCGTGAAATACCGCCGGCTGATGCAGCGGACAACGGTGGCAGGTGACGCGCAGACCGGCTGACCCGGGCGGATAAGGACAGCGGGGGAGGGATCATCGTGCGGATTCTGGTGACCGATCGGAACTTCGTGGGAGAGCCTGCGCTCGAGCGAGCGGCGGCCGGGCCGGGTATCGATCTCACCGTCTTCGAGAGCGCGGCCTCGGTTCCGGACTCGGCATGGCGCGAAGCGGACGGGATCATCACCTATCGCGGCACCGCACAGGTGATGGCCGCCATGCCGCTATTGGAGTGCTGCCGCGTCATCGTGCGCGGCGGGGTCGGGTATGACGGTCTCGACCTCGCCGGACTCGGAGCGCGGGGGATCGCCGTCTGCACGGTGCCGGACTACGGCACGACGGAAGTCGCCGACCATGCGATCGGGCTGATGCTCGCCCTGCGGCGCGGCATCGGCTGGTACCACGACCGACTGCGCGCCGATGCGGCCGGCAATTGGGGCTGGGCCGGTCCCCCTTGCCTCGACCGTCTTCGCGGACGGACCGTCGGCATCGTCGGCCTCGGCCGAATCGGCCTCGCGGCGGCGCGGCGGGCCGCGGCCTTCGATATGCAGGTCCAATTCTACGACCCGCACCTTCCCGACGGGGCGGACCTTGCCACCGGCTATCGCCGCTTGCGCTCGCCGGAAGCGCTGTTCGAAACATCCGACGTTGTCAGCATCCACACGCCGCTGACCGACGATACGCGCGGCTTCGTGAATGCCGACCGGCTGCGCCGCATGCCGGAAGGCGCGGTGCTGATCAACACGGCACGCGGTCCGATCGTCGACCTCGACGCCCTGGAAGCCGGTCTCCGCGAGGGAAGGCCGGCGGGGGCGGCGCTGGATGTGTTGCCGGTCGAGCCGCCGAAACAGCCGCACCCGCTGATCCGAGCCTATATGGACCGCGAGCCCTGGCTCGAGGGCAGGCTGATCCTGACTCCGCATGCGGCTTTCTATAGCCCACCGGGTCACGAGGACCTGCGGCGGAAAGCGATCGAGACAGCGGCGCTCTTCCTGCGTGAGGGACAACTGCGCAACTGCGTGAACGCGGCGCTGCTGCAGCGCTGACGCTGCTGTCGGCGGCTTAGAACCGCGGCATGCCGCGGGCTGGCCGTCGCGGTCGGCCCTGACCTCATGCCGGCGGTATATCCGACCGGTCCGCAAGAGCTGCCTCGGTGCGTTGCCGGTCGCTCGCGATCGGACGGGACCGGCCAAACCCTCGGCCGGATTTTCCCCTTACGGGGTTGACGTGAGGCGGCTGCCGGCACTGTGTCGCCTTGACTCACTGTGCCCGGGATTCTACGTGCTGGCCGGCCCCGATGGCCCGCCCGGCACAGCCGACCGCATCCAAAGGCTGCCTGCAGATGATGTTCGGACGCCGCGCCCCACTCGGATGGTGGGACCGCTTCCGCCGCAATATATGGCCACCCGGAGGCTGGCGCCGCACGATCTCCTATCATGGCCACCGTCTTGCGCGTATGCGGGCGTCGCCGCATGCTGTCGCGGCCGGACTCGCCTGCGGCGTGGCAATCGGGGTGACACCTTTGCTGGGTCTGCAGCTCCTGCTGGCCGCGGCGTTGGCGCTGATCATGCGCGGCAGTGTGCTCGCCTCGGTGGCAGGTACATTCGTTGCCAATCCCTGGACGGTGCCGATCATCTGGCTGGCGACCTTCCGTCTCGGGAGTTGGATGCTGTTCGGCGACGCCACTGCCGTTGCGGAAAACGGGATCAGTGACGCCCTCGTCGATATCGGCGAGGCGGTTCGTGCCCGCGACTATGACCGGCTCGAGGCGGAGCTTTGGCCCATTCTGTTCTGCATGCTGGTCGGGAGCCTGCCGCTCGGCGCGGCGGCATGGTGCCTCACCTATTGGCCCGCGCGCAGGCTGGTACGCCGCTACCGGGCGCGCCGGCGCTGGGGGCGGCGGCAGGTAGGTGTATTCGCGGCTAACCGTGCAGCCCGCGCCGACAGCGGTCCGGGCAACTCGTGAACGGCCGGCCGCCGGGTGAGCATCGTTACGCGACGATGCGGTCCGCTGGCAGCAGGATCTCCACATCGGTGCCCCGGCCGACCGTGCTGCGGATCGACAGGCAGCCCGCGTGCATCTCCGAAGGGACCAAGGGTGGCAAGCGCTCCTGTCGGCCTAGCCGGCGGACTGCGGTGCGGTGGCGCGGGGAATGAGGCGCATTCTTGTCCCTTCCTGCGGCCGCAACGTGATCATCGGCTCCGGCTTCGGTTCGATGCCGTCCGGAAGGGTGAGGCGCCAGCGCTGCGCCACCATGGCTAGCATGATCTGCGCCTCCATCAGCGCAAACCGGTTACCGAGGCAGATCCGGGGGCCGCCACCGAACGGGAAATAGGCGTAGCGCGGCCGTTCGGCCTGCATTTCGGGCCGGAAGCGGTCCGGGTCGAACCGGTCCGGTTCGTGCCAGAAGCGGGGGTGGCGGTGCACGGCGTAGGGACAGAGCATGACCGTAGTGCCACGCGGGATCCGTGTGCCCGCAATCGTGTCTTCGGCGACGGCGGCCCGGGAGATGGTCCAGACGGGCGGGTAGATCCGCATGGCCTCTTCGAACACCATCCGTGTGTAGGGGAGCCGGCCGAGATCGGCGAAGTTTGGCGTGCGACCGCCGAGCACCTTGTCTACCTCACGATGCAGGCGTGCCTCCACCTCGGGATTGCGGGCCAGCAGGCAGAAGGTCCAGGCGAGGGCGCAGGCCGTGCTCTCGTGGCCGGCGGCGATCATCGATACCACCTGGTCGCGCAGGACCGCCTGGGCCCGCGGACCCTCCCGATCGGCCGCGGCAATCAGCGCGGACAGCAGATCCTCAGGCGGCCGGGCTTCCGCGCGGCGATCCCGGATCAGTCGTTCCACGATCGTGTCCACGGTCGCGAGCGCTTGCCGATATGAAGGGTCGAGCCGGCGCAGAAGCGGATCGGGGACGGGCATGAACGACCAGACCTGACGTTCGATCCGCCTGAGAATCTCGGTCAGCGCCGAATGCAGCGCGTCGTATTCGCCGCTCAGGCGCACGCGGAACAGTGCGCGGGTCAGGGCATCGAGCGTGAGCCGCATCATCTCGGGCATCAATACGATGGTACCGTCCGTCGCTTTTCCGGAGCCTTGCCAGCGGTCGAGCATGTCGGAGGCGGCCCCGGCGATGTCCCGTGCCATGGCTTCGAAACGCAAGCCGCCGAAAAACGGATTGGCGGTTCGCCGTTGTGCCAGCCAGGTATTGCCCTCGCTGAGGAAGATGCCGCCGCCGAGGAGTGGCCTGAAGGCCCGGTAGAACCGGCTCTTCCGATAGTTCCGGTGATTGTCCTGCAGCACATGCTTCACCGCGGCGGGATGGTTGATCATTACCACGGGTGCGGTGCCGATGGCGAACCGGACAACGTCGCCGTAGCGGAGCATCAGGTCGACGAAATACTGCAACGGGTCGCGTCGCAGCTCGAGCGCCACGCCGAGCAGCGGCAGACCGCGTGGCCCTCGCCGCGATGGCGCGCCCCGTGGCGCGCCCGCGGCGAGGGATGTTGAAGGGTCGGTCATACGGCCGGGTTCAGCGACTCCCATTGGCGCGCAGTGGCTCGCCGGCGTCGTATGTCGGACGGGCGTCCCTCGCGGCGCCGTCGCGCTCGATGATCTCGGAGGTCGCCGCGGCGGCCGCACCGATGAAGTGGGCCGGCAGCCGGAGGCCGGCGATCATCGCCTGCCGGTACAAATAGTCGAGACAGCCTTTCAGGGCCTGCGGCGTGCACACGATTTCGTCGAAACCGAACTGGTTGTTCATGAGTATCTCCTAAGGTTCTCTCAAGCCGCCTGTAGCTGCCGAGCGTGCACCTGCGGCGGCGGCGCGGTACGAAGCGGGGATCGACGGAGGGCCGGCGGTGGCTGGCGCAGCACCGGGCCTTCGATGCCCCCTCGTTCCCGGATGCGCGCCAGCACCCGGTCGTCGATGTCGAAGCGGCCCGCCATGGCAATGGTGTTGCCGATCCGACGCGGCGCGCTGCGCCAGCGCGGCTCGCAGCCGATTCTCGGCAGCAGCCGCGCGATGCGGGCGTCGTAAACGGTGACGACCTCGTCGACGCCGTAGGCCATGCACAGCTCGACGACGGCACAGAAGATTTCGCTGGTGATCCGACTGAGGGCGGCGAGGCCGCTGCCGCCGATGTCGCCGTTGCGCCGGCCGGCATCCACCGCGAAGCGGCTGCCCTCCCAGATGCGGGGATGGCGTGGCGGAGGAGCGCCGTCCAGAAGTTCCGGGAAGACGTCTCGGAGCATGTACGGCCCGGTGGTGGGGAGCATCCGCCAGGTCCCGACCAGATGCTCATCGTCATCGAATGCCAGCAGGTAGATGGGATCCAGGCTATCGAAGCGGTCCCACTCGAATCCCTCCTCGACGTCGACGTCCCAGTCGAGACGGCCCTTGAACACGCGGCAGCGCAGCCGGTGCATCTCGAGGATATCGCGGCGCCGTGTCGCCCAGTCCGAATTGGTCAGACAATCGATCATGGCCCCCTTCCCGATGCTTGCCTTCAGGGGCAATTTGCCGATCGGAAGGGGAATGGACAGCCCGCCAGAATTGGGGGTTGCCGGGTCGCCCGGCGGTAGCGCCCGGGCAGCGGGCCATCAGGGCACGATGAGGCCGAGCAGGATCGCTTTCACCACCGCGTGTGTCTTGTTGTGAACACCCAGCTTGGAAGCCGCCGATTTGAGATAGTGTACGACCGTTTCCTGAGAGAGATTGAGAATCGTTGCGACTTCCCAGGCGGTCTTGCCGCGGGCCGACCACAGCAGGCACTCGCGCTCGCGCGGCGCGAGCTGGGGCAGCTTCCGTCCAGCACTCGCCAGCGTCCGCTCGAGCACGGCCTCGTGGCTGTAGATCGCGATGAGATGGAGGGCGTGTCGAAATTCGGGCCACCGTGCGCGGAAGCCGTCGGGTGGTACGCGGGCGGCGACGTTCAGCGTGGCGAGGCCACGCCCTGGCCCATGCACCGGGACCGTGATGCCGCATCGGAGCCCGAACTCGCTTGCCTCCGCGATCATCCGGCGCTGCGGTCCATTGGCCGGTAGGGTCCGCTGCAGGCTCTCCCAGGTGAAAGGGGTGAGCGTGCGCGAGGCAGCCGGCATTACAGGATCGATGTTGACATAGTCGTTGGCGACATAGTGCTCGGTCCAGCCTTCGGGATAACTGCCGAAATAGATGGGCTCGTGCGGGCTGTCCGGAGCGTGCAGGACGAGATACGCGAAGCGGTCGAATCCCAAGCCGGTAATCTCGCGCTCGATCAGTGCGGACACGGACGGGGCATCGGGCGCCGCCTGCAAGTCGCGGATGAAGTCTTCCAGCCGATCGAGCATTACCGCCTTCCCCGATGCGCCAGCATCAGCATGCGGGCTTGGCGACCCGGCTATGCGAGTGAGCGGGCCTACTTGCAGGCGCAGTGTAATCCATGCGGCAACCGTTTGTCCTCAGATGATGAGGCCTTCGCCTGCGCGTCTTCGGCGCATTCGTTCTCGTGCCATGCGGTCGGCCGCCGCCAGGATATCGCGCGGATGGTAGAGCGGCGCGTGTGAAGTGAAATCCTATCTCTTACGGTTGTAAATCGTTGACAAATTCCTGCGGTCCGGTAAAGTCGATCGTCCGGACCCGGATGCAACACCAAGGCGTGCGGGTCATCATCGCGAAAGGGCAAGGGCATGTACCGAAGGCTCGCGCTGATGTTGCTCATGGTCGGCGCGGGCCTTGCGGGACCGCTGCCGGCTGCCGCGACCATTCTCATTAAGGTCCAGCCGGATGGCGGTGTCTTGGTGCTGGCTGGTGACGGGTCGGAACGTGTCATTCCTGCCGACGCCGTCTCGGCACTCGAGCTGGGTCTGCTCGGACAGGAGGATCCCGCGGCCGTGGAAGCGACGGTTGCCGAGGTCGTCCAGGCCTGGACGGAAAGCGACCCGGTCCTTGCGACCGCGATCGCCGCGTACGCGCTGACACTGGTGCCGGAGGGGCTCGGAACTGCGGTCATCGCCGGCGCGCAGGCGGGGAATCCGGAGGCCGCCGGGGCGATCGCGGTTGCGGTGGGGCCGGCGCGGAGCGGTAGCTCTAGCGGGGTTTGGGGCGGCGCGGCCGGCAGCATCCATCTCGGGATCGGCGGGATCGGTGGGAATACCGCCGAGGTTCAGAACGCCAGCCCGACGACGCTCTGAGCCGGCAGCGGGGCGCCCGCTCCGGAGGATGGGGCATCGGCCCAGGCAACAGCGACGTTTTCGGGGGGCCAATGCAACAGTCGACAGTGAGCTTCGCTGCAGCGCTCGCCGCAGGGGCGGCCGTCTTCACTTGGCCTCAAGCCGTCGGGGCCCGGGAGGAGGACCGCAAGGAAACGGTGATGAGCCGCCCGCGGCCCGAGGTCGATCCGCTGGGTATCCGTCTCGGGTCGTTCTTGCTCTACCCGGCACTGACCCTCGGGATCGAGTTTGACGACAACATCTATCGGAACGACGAGGACCGTGATGCCGACCTGATCGGCCGTATCGTCCCGCGCGCCCGGCTTGTCTCGGACTGGAACGACCACGCGCTGGAACTGGCCGGGTATCTGGACGTCGGCGAGTATTTCTGGAACCCGAGCGAGAATTTCGTCGATGGGGCGATCGGCGCCGCCGGGCGCATCGACCTGACCGGGGCGACCGGGATTCTTGCCGGCGCCCAGTACGAGGCTCTGCACGAGGACCGCGGCAGCCCCGATGCCCGCGCCGGCACGGAGCCGACCGAGTTTCAGCGCATAAGCGCCAATCTCGGTGTCTCACACCGCTTCAGCCGCCTTTCGGTACTGGCAGAGGCGCGCTATGTCGGCCTCGACTTCAACGATACCGAGACCGCAGCGGGCGTCATCAACAATGACGACCGTGATCGCGACATCTATCTCTTCGCTGCCCGTGCCGGGTTCGAGTTCCTACCCCAGAACGAGGCCTTTGCCCGGATCGTCTACAACGTCCGCGACTATGACGCGTCGCTCGACGATTTCGGCCTGGACCGGGACTCGGAAGGCTACGAGATCGTCGTCGGCACTCAGTTCGATCTCACCGGCATTACTTACGGGGAAGTCTTCGTCGGCTATCGCGAGCAGCGCTATGACGATCGGGCGCTCGGGACGATCGACGGGCTTACCTTCGGTGCGAGGTTAACCTCCAACGTTACCCAACTGACCACGGTGCAGCTCCTTGTTGATCGCGAGATCGAGGAGACCAGCATCGCCGCCGCCGAGGGCTATTGGACAACCGCGGTTCGCGCGACGGTCGACCATGAACTGCTGCGGAACCTCATCCTGTCGGGCAGCGTGGGATACACATGGAACGAATACAAAGGAATCGGCCGCGACGACGGCACCTTCCGCGTCACCGTGGGGGCTGACTGCCTGGTGAACCGCCTGATTACGGTGGGAGGCTCGTACGACTTCGAGCGCCGCAAGTCGAACGGTGCTGCCGCGGGGGTCGATTATACGTCCAACCGGGTGTTGCTGAAGATCACCGGCCATTTTTGAGCGGCGGGCGAACCGCGGAAGGAGGGGTCCGAATGTCCAAGCTCTTGTCGCTGTTCGTCGTCCTGACGCTGTCTGCGTTCTCCTGGGTACCATATTCGGAATCGGCCGGTCGTGTGGAGTACAGGCTCGGGCCACAGGACAAGATCCAGGTCACGGTGTTCAACGAGCCCGATCTCTCGGGCGAATTCGAACTGGACGGCGAGGGGCGTGTCGCCCTGCCGCTGATCGGCGATGTCACTGTAGGCGGGATGACCGTTCGCAATGCCGAACAGACCATCGCCGCGGAGCTGTATCCCGATTATCTGCAGAACCCGAAAGTCAGCATCCAGGTCACGAACTACCGGCCGTTCTACATTCTTGGCGAAGTCAAGGAACCGGGCGGCTACCCTTATGCCAACGACATGACGGTTATACAGGCGGTGGCGCTTGCCGGCGGGTTTACCTATCGCGCTCGTCAAAGCCGGATGGTGATCGTCCGGGCCGGTACGCGTACGCAGGCGAAGCCCGACACCGCAGTGCTCCCAGGCGACATTATCGAGGTTCCGGAACGCTTTTTCTGAGCAAGGGGTCGGCGGTGGTGCGGCAGCGGTACGCCGGCGCGAGCGGAAGGTGATGACTTGAAGGACGCCAGCATCACAGAGCCGCCCCGGGTCTCCGGCCACACGGGGCTCCGGCCGCCGTCGGGCATTTCCGGCGAGGTCGATCTGCGTGAGGCATTGGCCGTGCTGTGGCGACGCAGGGGAACGGTCGCCGGGGTCACCGTGCTGATCACGTTGCTCGCCGCCGTGATCGTGTTCCAGATAACGCCGCTCTATCGGGCCGAGACCCAGATCATGATCGAGGCGCGGCAGAACCGGGTCGTGGATGTCGAGGAAGTTCTGTCCGGTTTGAGCAGCGAGCGCGAGACGATCGAGAGCGAGCGCCGCGTGATCGCCTCGCGCGCGCTTGCCGAGAAGGTGATCGCTGCTTTGGAGTTGAACCGCGACCCCGAGTTCAATCCGGCCCTGCGTGAGACGGATCGGTTACGAGCGCTGCTGCGAACGGAGGCGCCGAAGACACCCGAACAAGCGCTCGAGACCGAGCGTGCGCGGACCGTCGACACCTTCCTCGACCGGCTCGACGTGACACCGGAGGGTCGCTCCCGCGTGATTACGATCGCCTTCGCTTCCGAACGGCCGGGGATGGCGGCACGGATCGCGAATACGGTGGCGGAACTGTACCTCTTACAGCAGCGCGAGGCCAAGTTTGAGGCGACCCGACGCGCCACGGAATGGCTGTACGAGCGGACCGCGGATCTGCGCGAGACAGTCAAGGCCTCGGAGGATGCCGTCGAGGCGTTCCGACGCGAGGCGGGGCTGATCGAGGGCAAAGGCTTTACCCTCGCGTCGCAGCAGGTTTCCGAGCTGAACACTCAGCTCATCCTGGCTCGCACCACGCGCGCCGAAGCGGAAGCACGGCTCCATCAGGTTCGGGCGCTCCTCGCCGGCGAGGGCGGCATCGACTCGGCTGCTGAAGTGATCGCATCGCCGCTGATCCAGCGCCTGAAGGAGCAGGAAGCGGAGGTGATGCGACGGGCGGCGGAACTGGCCACCCAGTACGGCCCGAAGCATCCCCGCATGATCAATGTCCAGGCGGAGCTGGAGGACATCGAGGCGAAGATCGGGGCAGAGGTCCAGAAGATCGTCCAGAGCCTGCGCAATGAGGCGGCCGTGGCCCGGGCACGCGAGGCGTCGCTGAACGCCAGCCTCGGCGCGCTCGAGCGGAACGTCGGGCGCGCGAACAGCGACGAGGTGCGGTTGCGCGCCCTGGAGCGGGAGGCCAGCGCCAACCGCCGACTCTTCGAGACCTTCCTCTCGCGGCTGAAAGAGACCACGGCGCAGGAGGATCTGCACCTGCCTGATGCACGGATCATCTCGCGCGCCGACATTCCCGACACCCCGGCCTTTCCCCGCACCAAGCTGATGCTGGCCGGTGCCATGTTCAGCGCTCTCATTGCCGGAATCGCCGCGGCCTTTCTCCTGGAGCGGCTCGACCCGGGTTTCCGGAGTTCCGACCAGATCGAACGGCAGCTCGGTGTCGCCGGACTCGGGCTGATCCCTCTGATGAGCGGGGGCCGATCCGACGATCGCACGCCGCAAAGCTACGTACTCCAACGTCCCGCCTCCGCCTTCGCGGAATCGTTACGGACGCTTCATACGGCCCTGCTGCTGTCGAATGTCGATCGCCCGCCGAGGAGCGTGCTGGTGACGTCTTCGGTGCCGCAGGAAGGAAAGAGCACGGTCGCTCTGTCCCTGGCCCGCCTCATGGCGAAATCCGGGCGCAAGGTCCTGTTGATCGATGCCGATTTGCGGCGACCGCGGATCGCCGAGGTCCTGCGAATACCGGAAAGACCCGGCCTGGTCGACGTGCTGGCGCGATCCGTGTCCTGGTTAGAGGCGGTTCAGCATGATGCCGCCGCCGGACTCGATGTCCTGACCACCGGGGAATCGGCGGTCAGCCCGCCCGATCTGTTCGGCTCGGCGCAAATGCGGGTGCTGATGGCGGAGCTCGCCGCTTACTACGACCTGGTGGTGGTGGATTCCCCGCCGGTGCTGGCGGTCTCGGAGCCGCGCATCCTCGCGTGCCTCGTCGACACGACCGTGTTCGTGATCCGCTGGGCGAAGACGCCGCGCGAGGTTGCCGGCCTCGGACTGAAGCAGATCCGGGAATCGGGCGGCAGCCTCGCGGGCGCAGTGCTCTCGATGGTCAACGTTCGTGAGCACGCCCGCTACGGCTACGGCGACTCGGGGCGCTATTACGGTCCGGCCTGTCGCTACTATACCGATTAGCCCCTCGTGAACCGGAGACCGGATCAGGGGCTCGGCGCCACCATCATCGCGGCGGTCCTGTTGGCCGCGCTGGGCGCGGGCCTGACCCTGGCGGCGGCGCCCCGGGTTGTCGGCTCGCTGGTCGCACTGCCCGGTGACGGGATACTCGCACGCATCCGCGACCGCAAACCGGTCACGGTGGATGATCTCCGGCGACTGACGTCGTCCCGCGAGGCCGCGCTCGCCTGGCACGAAACCGGCCGGCGTCATGCGGACTTGGCGCTGGCGCGGCTTATGCTCCTGGAACGGCGCCGGATCGTCCGGACCGACCGCGATCTGCCGGAGATCCGTGCCAGCCTGCGCCGCGGCCTCATGCTGACGCCCGCCGACGCCTATGGCTGGACGCGCCTTGCCGGAGTGGAGCGCCTGCTTGCGACCGGGGCGCAGGCCGGTCTCCGGGAGGTCGAAATGGCGATTCTCACCGGCCCCTACGAGCGGCCGCTCGCCTTTCCGCGGCTCGCCATTGCGCTGTCGCTGCGGTCCGTGGCGCGTCCAGACACCCGCATCCTCATCGATCGGCAGATCCGCTGGGCCTGGCGCGCCGACCGTTGGGCCACCGTTGCGGCAGCCCGGCATACGCAGGCATTCGATGCGGTGCGGGCCGCGCTTTACGGAGCACCCCGAGACCTGGCGACCTTCCGGGCGATGACAGCGGAATGAGCAACCGCCTCACCGTGATGTGTCGTCGTTCTTGCTCCAGGACTGCGCGCAGGCGGCGCCCATGAGGAGCGCGTAGACCGCCGCCACGGCCGGGATCTGCAGGCTGAAGTCGACCAGCGCATGAAGCCCGACCAGCGTGGTCGCGGCGAGCCCGAGGCACGGGTAGGTGAGGTTCCGCCGCCGGCGCAGGATGCCCGCAGTGCAGATCGCGGCCGGTGCGGCCAGTGCGACGAACAGCAAGCCGGCCGCTGGCAGCCCGAGTTCGAGCACGTTCTCGAGATAGCTGTTATGGGCCTGCAGGAACGGCGCGTGCAGGTCGGGTGTGCGATAGAGCCTGAACGTGTCCGGGAAGCTGCCGAATCCGGTGCCGAGGAGCGGGGCGTCCCCGATCGCCGTCAGCACCCGCTCGAACAGCCGAAGGCGGACGGTCGCATCGTCGGCCGAGTGCAGCACGCGCAGTAGGACGTCCGGGCTCCCGGGAAGAGCAAGCCCCAGCAGCAGGACTACGATCAGCGCGACGATGCCGACGGCGCGCCGCGCGGACACGGCGCCGGCACAGACATGCGACCCGACCAGGACGCAGAGGCCGACCAGCGTGCTGGCAATGCCGGCGCGGGAGTGCGATAGGATCAGTGCCGTTCCAATCACGAACAGCGCGGCGACATAGCCGAGTCCCCGGGTCGTGACATACTCACCGACGCGCCGGCAGCGGTCATGGAGCGGCAGGCGGCGGGGTGCGGCATGACGGATGCCGCGCCAAACTAGGGCGGCCGCGCAAAGCAGCCCGAGGCCTGCAAAGGTCGCGAAGGTGTTGCGGTTGACGAATGTACCCGTGAGGTCGCCGAGATAGGCGGTCTTGGGAGACCAGAGGATCATATCGGTCCCGCGCAGATAGGCGATGATCCCGTAGGCGGCGTATCCGGTCACCGCGAAGGCTGTGGCCTGTACGGCCCGGTAGGCCCGCCGCGGCTCCCGGCAGAGGTTGAGGGCCAGATAGAAGACCGCTGCATAGGTCGTTAGGCGGACCACGGCGTCGACGGTTTCGGTCGGGTTGAGCGAGATCGCACCCGGCAGCTCGACCCCGAGCGATCCGGCGGCCTTGCCCCAGATCGGGTGGTGCCATGCCGTCGGAGTGACCGGGAGGGCCTGGATCGCCGCCCATCCCATCGCCAGGGCGAGGCAGCCGAGCGGTAGCCGGATCCGCTCGAGCGCTACCGGGGCCCGATGTCCGCGGGCGAGCTGCCATGCCCAGGCCACCAGCAGCATCCCGATGATCATCGCCATCGCGCCCCATGCCCAGGGCTGCACGGCGCCGAGCATCAGCGGTGCGAGCAGTACGGTGCCCAGGAGCAGGGTAAAGACGGGAGCAGCGTAAAAATCCGCGGCTGCGGCGGGCGTCGTGTCGACGATCGGCCGGCCGCCTCCGTCGCCTCCGGCACGGCCGTGCGGGCGGCGCCGCTCAATAGGCGTCACGTGCCGCGAGGACGACACGCGCGGTCTCGTACAGGATGTAGAGGTCGAAACTCACCGACCAGTTGCGGATGTAGTAGACGTCCATTTCGAGGCGTTCGGCGAAGGTCGTGCGGTTCCGCCCCGACACCTGCCAGTAGCCGGTGATGCCCGGCTTCACGCTGTGGATGACCTGCTCGTTTCCGCCCATGTCGGCAATCTCCTGCGGCAGGTAGCACCGGGGGCCGACCAGGCTCATCTCGCCCTTGATGACGTTGAGGAGCTGCGGCAGCTCGTCCAGGCTGTAGCGGCGCAGGATGCGGCCGAGCGGCGTCACCCGCGGGTCGTGCCGGAGCTTCTTGTAGACCGCGTATTCGGTGCGCGCCGCAGGGTTGTCCCGCAGATAGGCGGCAAGCCGCGCCTCCGCGTCCACGACCATCGTCCGGAACTTGTAGGCACCATAGGTGCGCCCGTGCTGCCCCAAGCGCTGCTGCACGAAGAAGGCGGGACCGGGCGAGGTCAAACGGATGAGCAGCGCGATCGCGGCGAAAAGAGGCAGCAGGCTGAGCAGGAGCGGTACTGCGAGGCAGACATCCATTACCCGCTTGATCGCCAGTTTCCGACGATCGAGCAGATTGTCCGCCATGGAGAGCGCCAGGGTCCCCTGGAGATCACGGGTCTGCACCCAGAGCGTGCGGCGCCCGTTCATTGCCGGCACCAGGAAGACGTGGGGAAATTTCAGCCGGTTGATCACCGCTTCCCACTGATCGGGGGGCAGGTGCGGAAGGTAGACGAAAACGTGCCGGGCGCCCCGGAGGCGGCCGGTGGTCCCCGCGGCCTGCATCACGACCGGGACGCCGGCTATCGTTTGGCCCTGTTCTTCCGGAGCGTCGCTGAGACAGGCGACGGGTATGAAGCCCAGTTCCTGGCGTCGGCGGAGCAGTCTGATCAGTTGTTCCGCGGATTCGCCGATTCCGTGGACCGCGACCGGCACGCCCCAGCGTCCGTGCGCCTGCAATCGATGGCGGACGATATCGTTGAAGAAGACCGTCAGAACGAGGGCGAAGCCGCAGGACAGCACGGTCACGAGCCGCGACCATAGCCCGTGCTGGAGCAGATAGTCCCAGCCGGCGACCAGCGCGAATACGAGGACGACGCCGAGCAGGCGGCGCCGGAACCGGTCAGGCGCGCTCATCCCGTAGCCCGGATATAGGCCGAGTGCGGCATTGATGCAGACGATTGCGGTGCCGGCGAAGATCAGCACCTCGTGCTCGAAACTGGCGGCCTTTTCGAAGAGGTCGCCGAAGATCCAGCGAAGACAGGAGCTGGTGATGATCGCGATCGTGACGGCGAGCACGTCGGCAGCCGCCATCACCGCTCCGGCAACCCCGGGTCGTAGAAATCTCGGCGGTCTATCGGCGGGCGCCGATACCCTGGACGCGGTTGCGGTGTCAAACATCGACGGAAATTCTTCGGACAGAAGCGAACGCGCGTGCAGCAAGCCGCGATCGGGAGCGTTAGGCGATCGGGCTGTAGCCATGCGAACCGGTCAGTGGATCAGGAAAGGATTTTTTGCAACGCACCTAGAATTGTATGCCGCCGCATCCCGGTGATTGGGCTGTTTCCCAAGATCACGGCAGAGTATATTTATGGCATATCGGCGTTCTGTTTTGATTGATGGTTCATAATTATCTATCATGACCATAAAAATTCTCCGAATAAGTTTTGGCATATGACTTATCCGTCTCATATTATGTATTCCGAGAATCCTTATGGATTCTCTTCTAATTTATATAGAATTTGATAAACCGCGGCTGCAAGAGGGAATCCATGCCGGGTCCAATGTAGCTAAGCCCTTCGGACCGTGGGTGTGCCGGAGCTGATGTCGGCTGTGTTCTTCAGTATGCGCTACAAAAGTAGTAAAACCTGTCAGACGGAGTGTCAACCGGGACTCTGAGCGTCGTTCGTCCCGCCGGTTGTAAGCGGGGCCGGTTTGGGTGGCCGGCCGTCCCGGCTGCGCGGCGGTGAGCGAGGGCGTCAATGGGATCCGAAACCCCGTATCGCGGCATGGCACCGGCGGCCCTGTCCCACCTTTCGCGATTGGTCGGCGGGGCCTTCCTGTTCATTCTTCTTGCTCGGGCATGGTCACCGGAGCTGTTCGGCTATTTCGCACTCCACCATGCGCTTGCCGCGCTGCTGGGCCTGATCGCCGGGTTCGGCTTTCCGACGATGCTATTGCGGGAGGTGGGGGCCAAGCCGACCGGCTCCCGGCTGCTGCTCGAGCAAGCGATGCGGGCACAGGCGGTCCCGGCAGCGGCAGCCGCTCTGATGGCCGCAGGCATCGCCGTCGTCGCTGCCGATGCCTGCCTGCTTGGCCTCCTGTTCGCGGCGTCGCTGGCGCTCAATCTCGCGGAGTGCGCTGGCGGCGCCCTGCGGGGTCTATGCCGTCACCGCCGGGAGGCCGCTGCGACCGGCCTGGGCAATGCGTTGGCACTTCTTCTTCCCTGCGCCGTCCTGCCGTTCTCATCCGCACCGGAAAGTGTCGCGGCGGCGCTGCTGGCGGCGCGTATAGTGCAGTGCACCGCCTTGCTTCTCGTGCTCCGCCCCATCATCGGAGCAGCGCCGCCGGACTCCGAACGACCGACACTCGGCACAGCCCTCAGGTCGGCATCACCGTACGCCGCGGAGGCAATGGCCGTTGGCCTCCTGCTCCAGGTCGATACGCTCTTTGTCGGCTACGCCCTCGGCGAGCGTGCGGTCGGGATCTACCAGGCCGGCGTACGCTTCGTCGTTCTGGCGCTGATCATCGCACAGGCCGCATCCGGCATATTCGTGCCACGGCTCGCTGCCAGGATGCAGATGCGCGAATCGTTCGGTCCGCTGTACCGACAGTTGCGGAACGCGCTCGTTCTCTACGGGATAGCGGTTGCCGTGCCGTTCCTGTTGGTCGGCGAGATCCTTGTGCAACTCGTCTATGCGCCCGATTACGCTCCCCTTGTGCAACTGATGCCGCTGTTCGGCGTTCTCGTCCTGGTCCGCTGTATTGCCGCCATTCCGGGCATCGCCCTGCTGGCCGCGGGGGAGCAGTCGTTCCGCGCGCGGCTGACGATCGGCACGGCGGCGCTCTATCTCCTGTTGGCGCTCATGGCGGTGCAACTGTTCGGCCTCTCCGGAGCCATTCTTGCGAACGCGGCTACCGTGGCTTTGCTCGGCACGATCTATCGCGGCAGAATGCGCGCCCGCTTCGGCGCACGACTGCAGGCGTAGGGCCCGCTGGGCGCCGTGGCGGCACAAGGCGGCGACATGGACCCTGAAGCGCTGTTCGCGGCGGAACTCGACGAGCATCGCACCGTGTTGGCGGCGGTGCGGGACGGCTTGGCGCAGCCGTTCGCAGCACTGGTCAAGCTGGCCGTTGCCACGGTACGCGGCGGCGGCAAGATCCTGCTCTTCGGTAACGGCGGGAGCGCGGCCGATGCCCAGCATCTCGCGACCGAGTTCACCGTCCGTTATGCCTCAGATCGCGAGCCGATCCCGGCGCTCGCGCTGACCACCGACAGCTCGGCTCTGACGGCCATCGGCAACGATTTCGGCCTCGATGCCCTGTTCGACCGCCAACTGCGTGCAATCGGGCGACCGGGCGATCTGGCGATCGGGATCAGCACCTCCGGCCGGAGTTCCAACGTGGTCCGTGCGCTGACCTCGGCGCGCGCGCTCGGGCTGGGCGCGGCGGCTCTGACGGGCCATGACGGCGGGCTCCTGCGGGGCATCGCGGATCCGCTGCTCGTTGTGCCGTCTCGCACGACCGCGCGTATTCAGGAAATGCACATCCTGCTCGGACATCTGCTCTGCGCGGCGGTCGAGCGCGAGCTCGGACTCGCCGGCGAATGACCGAACCCGCGAATTTCACAGGCCTGCTGCGACAGCTTCCGGGCATGCCGGTCCTGGTCGTCGGCGATGTCATGCTCGACCGTTACGTTCACGGCGAGGTCGAGCGCATTTCCCCAGAGGGGCCGGTCCCGGTGTTCCGCGTCCTGGCGGAGCGGATGATGCTCGGCGGCGCCGGGAACGTCGTCCGCAATCTGGCCGCGCTCGAGGCGGTGCCACGGTTCGTCAGTGTCGTCGGTGACGATGCGGCGGGCCGCGACCTGCTGGAGCTGATCGCTGCCGAATCGTCCGTCCTGCCGGACATCTTCATCGAAAGCGGGCGGCAGACCACCATCAAGACACGCTATGTCGCGGCTCATCAGCAGCTGCTCCGCGCCGACCGCGAGACGCTTGCCGCGCCGCCGGACGCGCTGGTCGTCGAGCTCCGTACAGCAGCAGCCAGGGCACTGCATCGAGCCGGCGCGCTGGTTCTGTCCGATTACGGAAAGGGGGTGCTGACGCCGCCGCTGCTGCAAGACCTGATCGTTGCGGCCCGCGAGGCAAAGCGCCCGGTCATCGTCGATCCGAAGGGGCCCGATTACACGCGCTATCGCGGCGCCACGATCATCACCCCGAACCGCCGCGAGCTCGGAGAAGCCTCGGGGTTGCCCGTCGCGTCCGACGAGCAGATCGTCACGGCGGCCCGACACGTTCGTGAGGTTGCCGAGGTTGAGGCCGTGCTCGTCACCCGCAGCCAGGAAGGGATGACGCTGGTCACGGCCGACGGCACAATTCATATCCCGGTCGAGGCACGAGAGGTGTTCGATGTCTCGGGCGCGGGCGATACGGTGACAGCGGTGCTGGCCCTCGCCCTTGCGGCCGGCGCCGATTTCGCGGCAGCGGCGCGACTGGCCAATCTGGCGGCGGGCATCGTCGTCGGCAAGGCCGGAACGGCCACCGTACGCCTTGCCGAGCTGGAGGAAGCGTTACGTCGGGTCGATCTGTCGGCCGGCGGCCACAAGCTTGTCGACGCCGACACCGCGGCGCGGCTTGCCGGGGCGTGGCGGGCCGAAGGGTTACGGGTCGGATTCACCAACGGGTGCTTCGACCTGCTCCATCCCGGTCACGTCTCGCTCCTGTCCCAGGCGCGCGCGGCCTGCGATCGCCTGATCGTCGGCTTGAACAGTGATGCCTCCACGCGGCGTATCAAAGGGGAGGGGCGCCCCGTACAGGGGGAGACGGCGCGGGCGGTGGTCCTGTCCTCCCTAGCCTCCGTCGACCTCGTTGTGATTTTCGAGGAGGATACGCCGCTGCGCCTGATCGAGGCTCTGCGGCCGGATGTCCTGGTCAAGGGGGCCGACTACAGTCTGGACCAGGTTGTGGGTGCCGACTTCGTCCAGGGTTACGGAGGCCGCGTGCTGCTTGCCGATCTCACGGCCGGCTTCAGCACCACGCGCACCATCCGGAGCATACGCCGATGAGCTCCGGAAAGCCCGGGACCGGCCAAGCTCCCGCGCTGGCCCGGGCGCTTCGCGCAGTTGCGCGGCATGGAGGCGGATGCTCTCGGGGTTACCGGGCGGATCGGCCGATGGGACCGCGATCCGGCCGGAAGGGGAGGCGCCGCCAAGGCGGTCCTGCCCATCTGCAGAGCACGAAAGTGGCCGCCCGGGGGGCGAGGCGGCTGAATGCGGCGTATTTCGGTCTCACGGGAGCGGGGCCGCCGATGGCCCGGAACTGCCCGGGGAGTCCGTCGGGCCGGCCGCCGGACCCCTCTCCGGATGGTCGAGGGCAGCACGCGCCGCTGCGAACACCGCCGTGAACATCGCCGGGGTGAGCCGGCCGGTGTTCGTGTTCTGGCGCGAGCAGTGGTAACTGTCGAAAACTGCGAGGCCGTTCGGTAAGGCATGCACGGCGCCATGTCGGAACGGTCGGCGCGACGACCGCTCGCCGAGGGCTGTGAGTACGCTGTCGTGCGCGATCCGACCGAGTGCCAGGATGACCCGAAGTCGGGGCATCGCCGCGATCTCGCCCGACAGAAATCGCCGGCAGTTCGCAATCTCGCTCGCGGACGGCTTATTTGCCGGCGGAACGCACCGGACGGCATTAACGATCCGGCAGTCGATCAGGGTCAGTGTATCGTCGGGACTCGCCCCGTATCGCCCGGTGGCGAATCCGGTCGCCGCCAGCGTCGCATAAAGCAGGTCGCCGGCGGCATCGCCGGTGAACGGCCGCCCGGTGCGGTTCGCCCCCCTGAGCCCGGGCGCGAGCCCGACGATCAGAAGGCGCGCGTCTGCGGACCCGAAGGAGGGCACCGGGGCATTGTGCCAAGCGGGGTGAAGCGCCCGTTGCCGCGTGCGGAACTCGACCAGGCGCGGGCAAAGCGGGCAATCCGGGCCGGGTTCGACCGGCCCGGGCACGAGAGAACGCTCGTCGATCACTCGATCTCGGCGAAGTCGTCCTGCGGCTCGCCCTCATAGTGCTGCGGCGCGTAGTTCTGCTGCGGCGCGGCCGCGCGGTTCTGCCCGTGCTCGCGGATGATGATCGGCATCAGGTGCTGTAGCTCGATGAACTGGTCGGCCTGCCGGCGCAGCTCGTCGGCCACCATTGGTGGGGCGGTCCGGATCGTGCTGATGACGCTGACGCGGACTCCCTTGCGTTGCAGTGCTTCGACGAGGCGGCGGAAATCGCCGTCACCGGAGAACAAGTAGACATGATCGAGGTGATCGGCCATCTCCATCGCATCGACAGCGAGCTCGATGTCCATGTTGCCCTTGACCTTGCGTCGGCCGCTCGAGTCCGTGAACTCCTTCGTCGGCTTGGTCACCAGGGTGTAGCCATTGTAGTCGAGCCAGTCGACCAGCGGCCGTATGGGGGAATATTCCTGGTCTTCCACCAGGGCCGTATAGTAGAAGGCACGCACCAAGCGACCCTGGGTCGAGAAATGTTCGAGCAGCCGCTTGTAGTCGATGTCGAACCCAAGCCCGCGTGCTGCAGCGTAAAGGTTGGCGCCGTCGATAAAGAGGGCAATGCGTTCGTACCGATAGGGGGTCATGAAGCGTTTCCGATCAAATCGAACAAAGAATGGTGGGCGCGGCGTCGGATGGAATGCGAATGCCGGACCCGCAACGATTAGGTAGGTCCCTCGCCCGGACCCGGCAAGCGGTCGTCGGGGGCACAGGATGATCCTGATCGGCCTGGGCGCCAATCTGCCGACCGCACGCTACGGCGCGCCCCGTGCCACCCTGTCGGCGGCGCTCGATCGCCTGAGAGATCTGGGCGTCGCGGTGGTACGAACCTCACCCTGGTACGACAGCGCGCCACAGCCGCCGTCCGGCCAGCCGCGCTACGTCAATGCCGTCGTAGTGGTCGAGACGCGTCTGCGGCCGAGTGCTCTGTTGCAGGTCCTCCATGAGGTCGAGGCGGAGTTCGGCCGCCACCGGACGGTCCGCAATGCTGCACGCGTGATCGATCTCGATCTGCTCGCGTATCGGGACTGCGTGATCGACACGCCCGGCCTGACCGTGCCTCATCCGCGACTGGCGCAGCGGGCATTCGTCTTGCTGCCTCTGGCCGATGTGGCGCCCGAATGGCGGCATCCGGTATCCGGCATGTCCGTGACCGACCTGCTGGCCGCGATGCCGCCGGGGCAGGATGTGCGCCGGATGAGCGATCGGCACGGCTAGTCCCGATCGCTCGGTTGCGGCCGCTTTCTTGCGGCACCGAATCGGGTCTTCTATATATGGTCGACCATAACGGCAATCCGGAGAGCGGCCGCTCATGGCGCGAGTAACGGTAGAGGATTGTGTCCTCAGGGTCCCGAATCGGTTCGAACTCGTCGCGCTGGCAGCGCAGCGCGCGCGGGACATTTCGGCAGGCAGCCCACTGACGGTGGACCGCGATCGCGACAAGAACCCGGTCGTGGCCCTGCGCGAGATTGCCGAGGGGACGATCAGCGTCGACGAGCTTCGCGAGGCCCTGGTGCAAAGCCTGCAGAAGCATGTCGAGACCGAGCAGCCGGAAGAGGAAGGCGAGACGTTCGAACTCGAGACCTTCGTTCCCGAGCTGGTCGGCGTCGGCGAGACCGAAGCCAGTGCTTCGGACGAGGCGGAGGAAACCGGGGAGGATGATCTCGATCTCGAGTCGCTCGCCCGGGAACTCGCGGCCGAGGCAGACGAATTCAAGGGGCGCGACGACGAGTAATTTTCGGGCGAGGGGCGCAGCCACACCGCGTGAGCCGCTCGCCGGCGCGTGAGGATGTCGGGGCGGTATGATCAGGCAGTTCGAGCTGGTCGAGCGAGTCAGGTCGTACGACCCGAATGCGGATGAGGATGCGCTGAACCGTGCCTACGTCTTCGCCATGAAGGCGCATGGAGCGCAGACGCGCGCGTCCGGTGACCCCTATTTCTCGCATCCGCTCGAGGTCGCGGGTCTGCTGACCGAGATGCGGCTCGACAGTGCGTCGATCATCACCGCCCTGCTGCACGACACGGTCGAGGATACGCGCACCACACTGCCCGAAATCGAGCGGATGTTCGGAGGCGAGATCGCACGGCTGGTCGACGGTGTGACCAAGCTGTCGCGCATCGAGCTGCAGTCGGACCGCACGAAGCAGGCGGAGAATTTCCGCAAACTCGTCCTCGCAATGTCCGAGGACATTCGGGTCCTGCTGGTGAAGCTCGCGGACCGGCTGCACAACATGCGGACGCTTCACTTCATCAAGGATCCGTCGAAGCGGCGCCGCATAGCGCTCGAAACGATGGAGATCTACGCGCCGCTCGCCGAGCGGATAGGGATGCAGGAGTGGAAGGACGAGCTCGAGGACCTCGCCTTCGCCGAATTGCATCCCGACGCGCGGGACTCGATCCTGAAGCGTCTGGAGATGCTCCGTGAGCGGGGCCATGACATGGTTGACCGCATCATCGCGGAGCTCTCGGATAAGCTGAAGCAGGGCAGTGTCGTCGCTACGGTTTCCGGCCGCGAGAAGCGCCCGCGCTCCATCTGGCTCAAGATGCAGCGCAAGAACGTGGCGTTCGAGCAGCTTGCGGACATCATGGCGTTCCGCGTCATCGTCGACTCGGTCGAGCAGTGCTATCAGGCGCTTGGGGTGATCCACGGCGCCTATCCGGTCGTGCCCGGGCGGTTCAAGGACTATATCAGCACCCCCAAGCCGAACGGCTATCGCTCTCTCCACACGGGCGTGATCGGACCGGAGCGGCAGCGCATCGAGATTCAGATCCGCACGTGGGAGATGCACGAGTTGGCCGAACTCGGCGTCGCCGCGCACTGGAAATACAAGCAGAACGATCCCAAGGTCGACGGGCGGCAGTACCGCTGGCTCCGTGAGCTGCTCGACATTCTCGAGCACGCGGCGGGCCCGGAGGAGTTCCTCGAGCACACGAAGCTCGAGATGTTCCTCGACCAGGTCTTCTGCTTCACGCCGAAGGGCGACCTGATTGCGCTGCCGGCCGGTGCCACTCCGGTCGACTTCGCCTACGCCGTCCACTCGGAGATCGGGGATCACTGCGCGAGTGCCAAGATCAACGGCCGCTTGATGCCGCTGCGGACCCAGCTCCAGAACGGCGATCAGGTCGAGATCATCACGGCGCGTTCGAAAACGCCGTCCCCGGAATGGGAGCGGTTCGTCGTCACCGGCAAGGCGAAGGCGCGCATCCGGCGGATGATCCGCGCCCAGCAGCGCGACCAGTATATCGATTTGGGCAAGGCGATTCTGGCACGTGCCTTCCGGCAGGAAGGAGCGGAGCTGACGGAGAAGCTACTGGATCCGGTGCTCCGGCATTTCGGCCAGAAGAGCATCGAGGACCTTTATGCCGCCGTCGGTGAAGGCCAGCTAACCGGCCGCGAGGTCGCCGCCGTGGCGCTGCCGCAGCCTGCGCCGCCGACGGCCTCCGACGACAAGGTGGTGCCGATTTCCCGCGCCCGCAGCGGGCGGCGCGGCAGGGAAGCGCCGGTCCTGATCCGCGGGCTGATCCCCGGAATGGCGATCCACTTCGCGCGCTGCTGTCATCCGATACCGGGGGACCGTATCGTCGGGATCGTCACGACCGGCAAGGGCGTCACTATCCATACGCAGGACTGCGATACCCTGGAGAGCTTTGCGCATACGCCGGAGCGGTGGCTCGACGTCGACTGGGACAATGTCGACTCACCCGATGCGGCGCAAGTCGGCCGTGTCCACCTGGTCGTGGCCAACGAGCCCGGGACCTTGGGCAGCCTGTCCACGGTGATCGCCCAGAATCAAGGCAACATCACGAATCTGAAGTTCACCAGCCGCAACCAGGATTTCTTCGAAATGCTGATCGACATCGAAGTCGGTAACGTGCGGCACCTGACCACCATCATCGCGGCCCTGCGGGCGCATCCCGCGATCACGTCCGTCGAGCGTGCCCGTGGTTGAGTGTGCGAACCGGCGCGGTTGCGGCGCTGGTCGCTCGCGGCCTACAACAGCGGCGAGGAATGCCCCTGCGGGAGCGGCCGGTCCATGAAGCATCTGCGTCTCGGCGTCAACATCGACCATGTGGCGACCGTGCGAAACGCGCGCGGCGGTGAGCATCCCGACCCGGTGCGTGCCGCGCGCATTGCCGCGGAGGCTGGTGCCGACGGAATCACTGCGCATCTGCGCGAGGACCGGCGGCATATCCGCGACGCGGATATCGAGCGCCTCATGAACGAGATTGCGCTGCCGTTGAACCTGGAAATGGCGGCGACGGACGAGATGGTCGCGATCGCACTCCGGCACCGGCCGCACGCCGCATGCATCGTTCCGGAGCGGCGGCAGGAGATTACGACCGAGGGCGGCCTCGATGTCGTGCGACACCGCGACAGCCTGGCGCCGATCGTGGCGCGGCTCCGGGACGCCGGCATCCGCGTCTCCATGTTCGTCGAGCCCGATCCGGCGCAACTCGAGGCCGCGAAGGCCATCGACGCTCCGGTGGTCGAACTGCATACCGGCGCCTATTGCGAGGCGGCCGGTGAGGCACGTGCTCACCATCTGAAGCGCATCCGTGCGGCCGCGAAGCGGGCGGATGAACTCGGGTTGGAATGTCATGCCGGTCACGGACTCTCCTTCGAGACCGTGGGACCGATCGCCGCGATCTCCAACCTCGTCGAGCTCAACATCGGCCATTTCCTCATCGGCGAGGCGATTTTCACGGGCCTGAGTGCCGCGATCCGCCGGATGCGCACGGAGATCGACCGGGCTCGCTCCGAAGGAGCGCCCGCATGATTCTGGGTATCGGCAGCGATCTGGTCGATATCCGCCGGATCGAGAACACCCTGCAACGCTTCGGCGAGCGCTTCCTGGACCGGTGCTTTACCGAGGTCGAGCGGCAGCGTTCGGAACGGCGCGCCGACCGCGTCGCAAGCTATGCCAAGCGGTTCGCGGCGAAGGAGGCATGTTCGAAGGCGCTCGGTACGGGCTTCCGCCGCGGCGTCTTCTGGCGCGACATGGGGGTCGTCAATCTGCGCGGCGGCAAGCCGACGATGTCGTTGACCGGCGGTGCGGCGTCCCGGCTCGCCGAGATCACGCCGCCGGGGCTGACGGCCCGGATCGACGTCAGTCTTACCGACGAACACCCGATCGCGCAGGCGATCGTTATCATATCCGCAGTTCCGACCGCCGACACGGGATGAACCGTCCGACTCCGCTCGGGCGTTCCACTCCCTGTCGGCGGGGCTGACGATCGTCAGGCATGCCGGCTTGGTTCGGCGCCTCATATCGATCGTGAAGCAAAATATCCCGATGGCCTACAAGGATGCGCTGGTGAGCGACGACGGCAAAAGCGGTTGGTGGGAAAGCATCCGGACGATCGTCTACGCCGTCCTGATCGCGCTCCTGGTTCGGACCTTCGCCTACGAGCCCTTCAATATTCCCTCGAAGTCGATGCTGCCGACCCTACTGGTCGGGGACTACCTGTTTGTCTCGAAGTTTTCCTACGGTTATAGCCGCTATTCCATGCCGCTGAGCTTGCCGCTGGTGCCGGGGCGGGTCCTGTTCACCCCGCCTGAGCGCGGCGACGTCGCGGTGTTCAAGCTGCCGTCCGACAATCGCACCGACTATATCAAGCGCATCATCGGGTTGCCCGGCGACGAAATCCAGATGCGGGAAGGCCGGCTCTACATCAACGGCAACTTGGTAGAGCGGAAACGGGTAGCCGATTTCGTCGACAGCAGTGAGGCGGGCATTCCCGTCCGCTATTATCAGTACATCGAGACACTACCGAACGGACGGCAGCATTTCATTCTGGAACTCGGCGACGATGGCGGTCTCGACAATACGCCCGTCTATCGGGTCCCGCCGGGACATTATTTCGCCATGGGGGACAACCGGGACAATTCGCTCGACAGCCGTGTCCTGAACAATCCTCGGACGGGATCGGCCGGGGTGGGCTATATCCCGGCTGAGAACCTGATCGGACGTGCGGAGTTCCTGTTCTTCTCAATCGAACCCAGCGCCGCCTTCTGGGAGGTGTGGGAATGGCCGACGGCGATCCGGTGGGGGCGGATCTTCAACTCGGTCTCACCATGACCGGTGACGAGTTGGAACGTGTCCTCGGGCATCGGTTCGAGGACAGGGCGCTGCTGGAGGCGGCGCTGACCCATCCGAGCGTCGGCCGGCAGAACTCCGGCCGATACCATTACGAGCGGCTGGAATTCCTGGGCGACCGGGTGCTCGGGCTGGTGATCGCGGAGCTGCTGCTGACCCGCTATCCGACGGAGAACGAAGGGGCGTTGACCCGCCGCCTGGTCGCGCTGGTACGCCGGGAGGCCGTTCTCGAAGTGGCGCATGCGATCGGTCTCGACCGCTTCCTGCGGGCTTCCGCGGCGGCATCGGGCGCGTCGCGGCGGGAACGGGAAACGGCGCTTGCCGATGGCTGCGAAGCTCTGATCGGTGCCCTATATCTCGATGGCGGCCTCGAAGCCGCGGCAAGCTTCATTCGGCGCGCCTGGACGCCACTCCTGGAAGCGGCCGCAGCGCCGGCCCAGGACGCCAAGACCGCGCTCCAGGAATGGGCTCAGGCGCGCGGCCTTCCGTTACCCGCCTATAAGGTGGTGGTGCGTGAGGGCCCCGCACACCGGCCGGCCTTTACGGTGGAGGCGCGCGTGGCGGGATCTGCGCCCGCGATCGGAACGGGTGGATCGAAGCGGGCAGCCGAGCAGATAGCCGCGGCCGCCCTTTTGGAGCGATTGCGGGCCGAACATGATGGCGGCTGATCCGGATCCGACCGGCCCGACCCGATGCGGCTTCGTCGCCATCATCGGTGCCCCGAACGCGGGCAAGTCTACATTGCTGAACCGCCTGGTCGGCAGCAAGGTCTCGATCGTCACGCCGAAGGTGCAGACGACGCGCTCGCGGGTCCTGGGAATTCGCATCGTCGGGGCGGCCCAGGTGATCTTCGTGGATACGCCGGGGATCTTCACGCCGAAGCGGCGGCTCGAGCGGGCAATGGTGTCTGCCGCATGGCAGGGTGCCGGCGATGCGGACCTGGTGGTGCTGCTGGTCGATGCACGGGCCGGCTACGACAGGGATACGAGACGCATCGTCGACGGCTTACGCCGTTCGGGGCGACGGGCCATCCTTGCCCTTAACAAGATCGACTTGGGACCGCGCGCCAAACTGCTCGAGCTTGCCGCGGAGCTGAACGCTGATACCGACCTGTTCACCGATACCTTCATGATCTCCGCCTTGAACGGTGACGGGGTGGACGATCTGTTGAACCATGTCGCCGAGCGACTGCCGGAGGGACCATGGCTGTTCCCGGAGGACCAGATCTCCGACGTGCCGATGCGCCTGCTGGCAGCCGAGATCACACGGGAGAAGGCCTTTCTGCAGCTCCAGGAGGAGCTCCCCTATGCCATCGCCGTCGAGACCGAGAGCTGGGAGGAGTTCGAGAACGGCGATGTCCGTATCCGGCAGGTGATCTACGTCCAGCGCGAGGGCCAGAAGGCCATCGTGCTTGGGAAGGGCGGGCGCCGGATCCGGGCGATCGGAGAGGCGGCCCGGACCGAGCTCGAGGAGATGCTGGGCCGCCGGGTGCACCTCTTCCTGCACGTCAAGGTGCAGGAGAACTGGGTCGACGATCCGGAGCGCTATCGCGAACTCGGCCTGAGCTTCCGGGTCTGATCGGCGCGGCGGGACGCTGGAATGCGTACCTGCCGGCCGTTATATGATACAAAACAAGAACGCAGCCGCTCCCGAGCCCTCTGTGGTCGAAGCCCCGGCATACGCAGCATGGAATGGTCCGACGACGCGATCGTGCTCTCCAGCCGCCGGCATGGCGAGGGGTCGATGATCGTGCAGCTTCTTGCGCGCGAGCATGGCCGTTCACCAGGGCTGGCGCGCGGTGGCGCCTCGGCGCGGATGCGCGGAGTGCTGCAGCCCGGTAACGAGGTCAGGGCCGTCTGGCGTGCGAGGCTGGCCGAGCATCTCGGGAGCTATAGCTGCGAGCTGATCCGGAATCATACGGCGGCTTGGCTCGACGACGCACGGCGCCTGACGGCGATCAGTGCCGCCTGTGCGCTGACGGAGGTCGCGCTGCCGGAGCGGGAACCGCATCCCGCGCTGTACGAAGGGCTCCGTGCCCTGCTTCACGGGCTCGACGCCGAGGTTTGGCCGGCCGTCTTCGTGCGCTGGGAGTTGGAGCTGCTGCGCGAACTCGGCTACGGCCTCGACCTTGCGACATGCGCGGTCACGGGCAAGACTGCGTCCCTGACCTATGTTTCCCCGCGGACCGGGCGCGCCGTATCCGCGGCGGCAGGCGAGCCCTATCGCGACCGGTTGCTGCGCCTGCCCGGCTTCCTCTCGGGCGGCGGGCAGCTCACCGATACCGATGTCGCCGCCGGCCTCGATCTGACCGGGTATTTCCTGCGCCGTTATGTTCTCGAGCCCGCCAATCGCGCGATTCCGCCGGCTCGGATGCGCCTTGCAGAGGCGTTTCGCCAATCCGCCACCGCAGCGGCGGCGGCCACTGATTCCAGCTCTTTGTAGATTTGGACTGTCATGAGCACTGAAGACAGCGCCGGTGAGATCCGCCCGGCCCGTTTCGTCGATCTCCTGGGGGAGCGCTATCTCTCCTACGCGCTCTCGACGATCATGTCGCGCTCGTTGCCCGATGTGCGCGACGGGCTCAAGCCCGTGCATCGGCGTCTGCTTTACGCGATGCGGGAACTCGGCCTGAACCCGGATGCGGGTTTCAAGAAGTGCGCCCGCGTCGTCGGCGACGTAATGGGTAAATATCATCCGCACGGCGACAGCGCGATCTACGACGCGATGGTGCGGCTCGCCCAGGATTTTGCGGTCCGCTATCCGCTGGTGGAAGGCCAGGGC